>NZ_KV825969.1:0-55345 GCF_001835805.1 Corynebacterium sp. HMSC034B08
GAGTAGGTTACCGCCGACCCAACAACTTCACACATGAGGCACCCGCTTCCACCACCGGTGGAGGCGGGTGCGTTCGTTTGTTCGCAGACCTCACCCGGTCGACGCGGTAACACAGCATGCCCCCGGGTGGTTGTTGTGGGTAGCGCACGATATGGCGCCCGGCCCAGTATCAGACCCTGATCCAGCGGACCTCCTCACCCTGGACGTCGTGGAGGACAGCTCCAGCTTTGACGGCTTTACCGTGATCGCGACGGCGGCAATCCCGCGTTAACGGGGATGGGATGTCGACGACACAGTGGCTGTGGCAGGGCCCTCGGGCGAGGCAGTTGAGGCCACCCTCGGCGGGCTATTGCAGAGTTCCAGCATCCTGCAGTCGTTCGTAGTGTCGGACGAGGCGGCTGCGGCCACAGGCTTTCGGGGCTAGGGCCGTGTCTTCATGATCGGGGTGAACAACGACGGCACAGTTGACTAAGCGCAGCTGCGGGCGAACCTCGAAGATGCGGTCCGCCTGGATATTGTCGTCCAATTCCGCTCGACCGAGGACATGACCAGGGAAGTTGCTGCCCTGATCGCTCAGATGCCGTTTATCCTCTACGCGCTGCTCTCCTTGGCAGTGGTCATCGCCGTCCCACACAGTCAGTGGAACCTGCTGGCGGTGGCCGCCCCTGCATTTTCCAGGGCCCACCATCAGCAAGCGTTACACCACACTAAGGGACGCAACCCGGATCTGTGCCCATTGTTCCAAAGAAATCACCCATCCAATCTTTTTCGGATGGGCTACTTTTCGAGGAGCGTTTTGGGCTACTTTTCAAAGAGCGCTGATAGGCAGGAACATCGTCGGAGGAAATTGAAGCGGCACTGAAGGGTGGCAGCATACCCACTTCACTTCCAACAATCCGAGAAGAAGAGACCCCCACGCCAAGTGACGCCACGACCGATAGTTACCCGGATCCCATTCAGGTAACACAGGGAACCGAGGTTCCGGAATAAGATCGAACGAAACGAATGTCGTGGACACCCCTAAAGGAACTTAGAGAGAAACATGATCTATGTGGTTTTTGGTGCAGTGGTCGCGCTATTCATCTCCTTATGCATCATGGCAATCGGGTACCTAGTCCACCTTTCAGCTAAGCGGAAGGTGCTTTCTCCATACCGTTTCTTAGTCGTAATGGTTTTACTAGCACCCGTTTTTCTGATTTACGACATACGTAGCGATGAGATGTGTAGCGGCCTTTTCAATTATGCGGTCAGCGGTTACTTAATTACCGCAGTCATCATTAGTTCTCTGTGGCGCAGTATTGCGGATGGCCTCAGCGAAGCGCGAGAGTAGGAGCGGTCGCTAGGAGAGGGTGTTTATCCAGAGTTTCCCGCGAGGTATTTATACAAGGTGGTCCGTCCGATCCTCAGTCGGCGGGGCACTTCAAAGTCCACCCCGGATGCTGTCATCGCCGAGTCGATACTGAATCGGCTTGTCGTTGGCGCTGAGATCATCACACTCGAAGGACCAAACATGCGCCTCGAAGCCAATACGCAGTAGCGGCTCATAGTCAACGCCCGGGTGTTACCCGATACTCACCCGAGCGTTACTGGATACTCACCACAGTGTTACTAAATCCATGGTCCCAACACAATGTGGAGCGGAGAAGCGCGCCACCAAATTACCGACCGCCCATTGGTTGGTGTCGACCAACTTGTCCGCAATGCAGAGCAACAATGGCTGCTACTAGGTCATCGGCAACGGAATCGTTGGTCTGTACCCACTAGTCCGCAATGCGGAGTCAGTAACCGAACGGGCTTCACTATGCCGCTGCATAGTTGGTGCTTACCCATTAGTCCGCAATGCGGAGTGAGAAAGTCCGCAACTTGGTTGACGACAGCAGATTCGTTGGGGTTCACCCACTAGTCCGCAATGTAGAGTCAAGACTCGAACCTGCCGTAGACCCCAGCCTCGCAGTTGGCGAACCGCCATCAATGCAAAATGACGCCTGATCGGCTGCAGGTTCTTACACTCCGCCCAGGTCGGCGAAAGGTGTGATGTGCGGTTTTACTCTCCCGGTTCGTTTAGAGACCTAGCCGCAGCGGTTGAGGAGCCACAAACGGTGAAGTTGCTTGCTGGTGTGGTGGTCGTCGTAGAGAAATTGCACGAAATCAGCGATGTGGGGCCGGGGCCGTATGGTCGGCAAAGGAATGAATTGCCGCAGGGAGGATCACGTGAGCGTCGCAGCAGCACGAGCAGTCAACTTGAGAAAGTCCTACGGGCAGGGCGACACGGAAGTTGTTGCGCTCGATGGGGCGGACGTTGAGTTCCGACAGGGGGAGTTCACCGCGATCATGGGCCCGTCTGGATCAGGCAAGTCGACGCTGATGCACGTGATGGCTGGGCTAGATTCGGCGACGTTGGGCGAGGTGTTTGTCGGCGGGACGGAGTTGTCGCAGTTAAACGATAAGGAACTGACGGCGCTGCGGCGTGACCGGTTGGGCTTCATTTTTCAGTCGTTTAACTTGGTGCCCACGCTGACAGCGGCCGAGAACATTCAACTGCCAACAAATATTGCTGGTCGATCGGTGGACCGGGAGTGGTTTGATGAGATCACCGAACGCCTTGGTTTATCGAAGCGACTGAGCCATAGGCCTGCGGAGTTGTCGGGTGGTCAGCAGCAGCGTGTGGCGTGTGCCCGTGCGTTGGTGTCGCGGCCGGAGATCATTTTTGGTGACGAGCCGACGGGCAACCTGGACTCTAACTCGTCGCGTGAGGTGCTGAGCATTTTGCGGACGGCGGTGGATCAGTATGACCAGACGGTGGTGATTGTGACGCATGACGCGAGGGCGGCGTCGTATGCGGATCGTGTGGTGTTTTTGCGGGACGGCAACATCGTTAATGAACTGCGCAACCCGGATATGGATGCCATTTTGGGTGTCATGGCGACGATGGAGGACTAGGGGCCAGTGAACTCCACGATGAATAAGGTGTCGCTGCGTAACCTTGCGGCGCACAAACTGCGGCTCGCGCTGACGGTGTTGGCAGTGGTGCTTGGTACGTCGTTCCTGTCTGGTGCGCTGATGTTCACCAACATGTTGTCGTCGACGTTCGACTCTGCCGTAGACACTGTGCTTGACGATGTCGATGCGGTGGTGCGCCCAGCCGAGGGCGAAGGCGCCTTGGATAAGGAGACTGTTGATGGCATTAAGGCGAGCTCGAGCGTTGACCGTGTGAATCTGATGGCGGATGAGCCGGTGGTGCTCGCAACTGATGATGAGGTTGCGGTGCAGACGCGTCTTGGTTCGTCGCGTTTGGGGGTGTTTTACGAGCCGCAGGACACGGTTGGCCGAACGGTCGAGGTGGTCGAAGGTCACGCACCGAAAGAGATCGGCGATGCGGTGATCAACGCCAATGGTGCTGAAGAATACGGCCTGCATGTTGGGCAGGAGATCATCGTGGTGGACCGCGATGGTCGGAATACGGTGCGCATTACTGGGCTTATCGACGACCCCCTGGTGCAGGCGACCTCGCTACGCCTCGGGGTAACGCCAGAGACTTTCTTGGACTTCTACTCCTATAACGACCGATATCCCGCGGTGACGGTAGGGGCTAAGGACGGCGTGGAAGATACCGAGGTTGTTGAGAATCTTCGCGGCGCGTTTCCGGACTTGAAAATTGAGACGGGGGCGAAGGTAGCGGAGGAGACGTCTGCGCAGATTCGGGATGCGTTGAGTTTTGTCACGTACTTCTTGGTGGCGTTCGGGTTGGTTGGTCTTTTGGTGGGCACGTTCTTGATTGCGAATACGTTCTCCATGATCGTTGCGCAGCGTACGAAGGAGTTTGCGCTGCTGCGGGCTCTGGGGGCGTCGCGCGGGCAGATCACGCGGTCTGTGGCGCTGGAAGCGGCTTTGGTCGGGTTGTTGGGCTCGGTGCTTGGCGTGGTGGCTGGTGCCGGGCTGGTGTTGGTGATTCGTGCGGGGATGAACACGTTCGGCATGCCCCTTCCGCAATCGGGGATTGGGTTGTCGGTTGATGCGGTGGTGGTGCCACTGGTCGTCGGCACGGTGGTGACGGTGCTTTCGGCGCTGGCGCCGGCGCGGAAGGCAGGCAAGGTCCGGCCGGTGGAGGCGATGCGGGCGAGCGAGGCTGCGACGCCGCAGCCATTGATGTGGCGCACCATAGCTGGCGCAGTATTAGTCGTTGTGGCGGTTGTTGCGGCGGGTTACGCAATGACGTGGGATGACGGTGCGACGCGCCACCGGGCGATCCTGGTTGGTGTGGCTGCGTTGAGCGTGATTAGTGGTCTGTTCCTTGCGGGACCTGCGTTGAGTCTGCCGGTTGCGCCTCCGTTGGGGCGTGTCATCGGGGCACCGTTCGGGGAGGTGGGCAGGCTCGCGTCGACGAATACGCGGCGTAATCCGCGCCGGACCGCAACAACTGCGTTCGCGCTGATGCTGGGGATTGCGCTGGTGACCATGATTGGCATGCTTGGCGCGTCGATGAAGCAGTCGGTGGATGACGTGGCCGCAAGCGAGGTCAATGCGGACTATGTGCTGATGGGCCCGGAGATGGGTTCTTTCCCGGTCCCGGGGGATCTGCCGGACAGGCTCGCTGAGGTGGACGGTGTGGGCAATATCGCGTCGTACACTCAGGCGCCGATCACGGTCGACGGAGAGTTTGGCCACCAGTTCGGGCCGGTCGGGATGACGGATGTGCTGCGCGGTGACCCGTCGGATCTTATCGACCTCAACGTGGTCGACGGCGACGTATCGCTGACTGGTGACTCGCTGATCGCACCGGAGCACATCGCCCAAGAGCGCGGCTGGAAGGTCGGTGATACAGTCCAAGTGGCCGCACCGAGTGCTCCGGGAAAGACCGTCGACGTGACGGTTGCCGGCCTGTTTAGTGGGTCGAATGTGTTGCAGATGTTTGTGGTGTCGGATTCGGCGGCGGCGAAGGTGTCGTCGATAAGCAATACGCGCCTGCTGATGGTGGGCGTTGACAGCGACGGCTCCACCGATCTGGAGACGCTGCGCGCGCGGCTGGAAGATGAGGTGCGCGGCGACATTGTGGTGCAGGTGCGCTCCGCGGAGGAGATGAGTGGCGAGGTCACTGCATTGATCGATCAGATGCTGTTCATCCTGTATGCGCTGTTGTCGCTGGCGGTGGTGGTGGCGGTGCTTGGCATTGTGAATACGCTGACGCTGTCGGTCATTGAGCGCAGGCAGGAGATTGGTATGTTGCGTGCGGTGGGCTCGCAACGCAGGCAGATCCGCACGATGATCCTGCTGGAGTCGGTGCAGATGACGGTTTACGGCGCGGCGCTCGGTGTGCTGCTGGGGCTTGGGCTTGGCTGGGCGTTCCTGACGGTGCTTGAGAGCCAAGGCTTGACGACGATTGCCGTACCCACCGGGCTCATCGCCACCGTCCTGGCTGCCTCGGTAGTAGTGGGGCTGCTCGCCGCAGTGTGGCCGGGCCAGCGCGCTGCGAAGACACCGCCACTGGATGCGATTGCGGAGTAGGGCTTAGCGGGTGGCGAACGACGCCACCTGCGCACCGATTCCGGCCGCGAGCACCGCGAACGCCGCGGTGCTTATCCCGTACTCGGCGGCGAGGCGGAACTTGCCGTCTTTAATCAACGCCCCGAGTTGGCGGGCCAACAGTGACAGTGTTGAAAGTGCGCCGGCAAACCCAACACCAACGGCGGTTTGCCACATGGAAGGCAGGAAGATTGCCACGCCGATGATGCCGGAGGCGGCGATGTTGGCAATGAAGGTTGCCATCAACAGGTTGTGCACGACGGCCATGATCGCCCAACGCACAAACCCGCCGAGCATGCCGCCGAAAAAGACGCCGAGTATGGCGCCGAGCATCCACGTTGCATCAGACATGGTGCTTCACCCGTGACGCATCTCCGGCCATCCACGCCAATGTGGCAGAGACAAGCCCGAGCGTGATGATGAACGCCGCCCACAGCACCGACGAGTGGGATGAGGCCAATGCCACTGCGGAAAGGGTGCTGAACCCGCCGAGGAAACCCACGCCCCAAAACGGCCCCGGCGCGAAGTAGCCCATGGCGTAGCAGGCGGTGAGGTTCACTGCGAAGGTGACGGCTAGGGCGAGCGCTTCCGGGGTGGCGGGGTTGACCCAAATGAGCAAAATGAAGCGTGCAAGCGCCCCGCAGCCAGCACCGAGGGCAACGATGAGGCCGGTTTTCAGGGATGTTATCTGCACGTCTGTCCAGTGTAACCGTTAAGCGCCAAAGGCTCGAAGGCCCCAGCGCAGACCGAACCAGGCAGCCAGGATGCCGATCACGGCGGTAGACAGGCCGTAGCGCAGGGCCTCGCCGTGCTTTTTCGCCTTGATGAGCTCGCCGAGTTCTTTGGCAAAGGTGGACCAGGTAGACAGCGCGCCAGCGAACCCGACGCCGAGGGCCAACTGCCAGGCCACTGGGGTGGTGGCGGCGAAGCCTGCGACGGTGGAACCGACGACGTTGGCGGCGAAGGTGGCGGCGTGGGCGTTGTGGATGATGCGGGTCAGTGCGTAGCGGGCGGCGCCGCCGAACAGTGCGCCGGCGAAGACGGCGGCGAGGGTGAGGGCGAGGCTAAGCGCGGCGATGTTAAGCATTGCGGCGGCTCCTGAGTGCGTCGCCGGCGAACCACGCGCCGATGGCGGTGGCGTAGCTCAGCGCAATGATGCCGAGGGCCTCGATGGCCTGCGATTGCATCGCGGCTACAGAGACGGCGGAGTAGGTGGTTAAGCCACCGAGGAAGCCCGTGCCCCACAGCGGGCCGGGCTTGAACAGGCCCATGGCGAAGCAGCCAGCGATGTTCACCGCGAAGGTCAGGGCCAGGGCAGCGGTGGAGCCGGGGGCGGCGCCGAGGATGACGAGGTGTCTGACCACTGCCCCCAACGCCGCGCCGAGGGCGACGGTGATGGTGGTGGAGAGGGTGTCGTCGATACGCATGGGCGCGAGCCTAGTGCCAATCCATCTTCTGGCGTTCAACGAACGCCGCGACCTCCTCCGGCGACTTCTTCAGGTGCGGATCCCACGCGAGGTACTCGCGGGTCTCGCGCACCACAATGCCGGACAGCAGGAGCAGGCCGATCAGGTTCGGGATGGCCATGAGCCCGTTGGATAGGTCAGAGAAGGTCCACGCCAACTCCAAGGAAGCAACCGCGCCGACGAAGGACAGCGCGGTGAAGAACATGCGGTAGGGGATCGACGCCCACTCGCCGAAGAGTGCCACGATGGCGCGCTCGCCGTAGTAGGACCAGCCCAGGATGGTGGAAAACGCGAAGAAGATCAGCGCCACGGAAACGATCAGGCTGCCCCACTCGCCGGGAAGTGCCTGGCCGAAGGCGGAGGCGGTCATGATGGCGGCTTCCTCGCGGCCCATGTCCCAGGTGCCGGCGGTGACGATGACGAGGCCGGTGATGGTGACGACGATGATGGTGTCGATAAACGTCTGCGTCATGGAAACGAGAGCCTGGCGCGCCGGGTGCTGCGTCTTGGCTGCCGCGGCGGCGATGGCGGCGGAACCCATGCCGGATTCGTTGGAGAAAATACCGCGGGCGACACCGAACTGGATGGCCAGCATGATGCCGGAGCCGACGAAGCCGCCGGTGGCAGCGGTGCCGGTGAATGCGTCGGTGAAGATGGTGGCAATCGCGGCCGGTACGCGGTCCGCCATAAGCACCAGTGCGGTGATGCCGCTGCCGACGTAAATGACAATCATCAGCGGTACGAACGCTGCGGTGATCTTGCCGATGCCCTCAATGCCGCCCAGGACGGCAGCGCCAACGGCGAAGAAGATGATCACGCCGGCCACGTTGGCGCTGATGCCAAACGCGTCGTGCATGCCGGCGGCGATGGAGTTGCCCTGCGCGAGGTTGCCAATGCCGAAGGACGCGAAGATGGTGAACAGGGTAAACGCGGTGGCGAGGAATTTGCCGAAGCCGCCGCCGACACCAGTCTTCAGGTACTCGTGCGGGCCGCCCTGCTGCTTGCCCTTCTTGTCGGTGGTGCGGAAGCGCACACCCAGGTAGGCCTCGGAGTACTTCGACGCCATGCCGACGATGCCGGTGAGCCAGATCCAAAACAGTGCACCAGGGCCACCGATGGAGATCGCGGTGGCCACACCGACGATGTTGCCGGTACCCACCGTCGCCGCCAGCGCGGTGGTCAGTGCCTGGTAGTTGGAGATGTCGCCCGCGCCCTCTTCAGCCTTATCGACGAACGCATGACGCGTCGCCCGACCCAGCGTGCGGAACTGGATACCGCGCAGCCGGACAGTGAGGAACAAACCAGTGCCCAGCAGCAGCGGAATGAGGACGAAAGGCCCCCAAACGATGGACGAGATAGTGCTCAAAATGTCGTTGAGGGTGGAAGCCATGCGGAAGAGTAAAGCATACGCATAGCCGAATAATATAAAACTGGCAGAGTTTAGATTCACGGACGATGATGGAGCTGTCCATACACCCCCTCAGCCCGCAACAAAAGGAGCCCCCATGGCACACGAGCGCGCCGGCCAACCCGCCCGCGACGAGGACCTCATCGACATTGCCGAGCTGGTCACCGCCTACTACACCCGCGATATCGACCCCGACAATGTGGACCAGCAAGTGGTGTTCGGCACCTCGGGTCACCGCGGGTCGTCGTTAGATAATGCATTCAACGAAGCGCATATCTTGGCGACGACGCAGGCGATCGTCGATTACCGCCGCGGCGAAGGCATCACCGGTCCGGTCTACATCGGCCGTGACCCCCACGCCCTGTCGGAGCCGGCGATGGTTTCCGCGCTCGAGGTGCTCATTGCCAACGAGGTACCAGTGCGTGTCGACGCCGCCGGGCGCTACACCCCAACCCCAGCCGTCTCTCACGCGATTTTGACCCACCCCGGCGGAAGCGCCGACGGCATCGTGGTTACCCCATCGCACAACCCACCGCGCGACGGCGGCTTTAAATACAACCCGCCAAGCGGCGGACCCGCACCGGCGGAAGCTACGGACTGGATTGCGCGCCGGGCCAACGAATACATTGCCGCAGGCCTGAGGGGCGTGAAGCGGGTATCGGTCAGTGGCGTGCTGGACGAGCGTGCGGAGAAGTTCGGCTACCTCGATCACTACGTCTCCGACCTAGACAGCGTGGTGGATATGGACGCCATCAAGGCATCTGGCCTGCACGTCGGCGCAGACCCGATGGGTGGGGCGAGCGTGGACTACTGGGGAGCGATCGGGGAGCGCTACGGGCTGAACCTCGTGGTGGTCAACCCACGCGTGGACGCCACCTGGCGGTTCATGACCCTGGACACCGACGGCAAGATCCGCATGGACTGCTCCAGTGCAGACTCCATGGCATCGCTCGTGCATAACCGCGACAAGTACGACCTGGCCACCGGCAACGACGCCGACGCGGACCGCCACGGCATTGTCACCCCGGACGCCGGGCTGATGAACCCGAATCACTACCTCGCCGTGGCCATCGAGTACCTGTTTAGTCACCGCGACGGCTGGGCGAAGGACACGGCGGTGGGCAAGACCTTGGTGTCCTCGTCGATGATCGACCGCGTTGTCGCATCGCTCGGGCGTGACCTCGTCGAGGTCCCGGTTGGATTCAAGTGGTTCGTGCCAGGACTCGTCAGCGGCACCATCGGCTTCGGTGGCGAAGAATCCGCCGGTGCGTCCTTCCTGCGCAAAAACGGCAAGGTCTGGTCCACCGACAAGGACGGCCTGATCATGGACCTGCTCGCCGCCGAAATCACTGCGGTAACAGGCAAAACTCCGTCGCAGCGCTACGCCGAGCTCGAAACGCAGTACGGCTCGCCTGCATATGCGCGTATCGACGCCCCCGCAAACCGCGAAGAAAAAGCCACCCTGAAGGCCCTTTCGCGCGACCAAGTGCAGGCGAGTGAACTGGCGGGTGAGGTTATCTCTGCAAAGCTAACGGAGGCCCCAGGAAACGGCGCGGCCATCGGCGGACTGAAGGTGACCACCGAAAACGCCTGGTTTGCCGCGCGCCCCTCCGGCACCGAAGACAAGTACAAGATCTACGCCGAATCGTTCCTCGGCGCGGAGCACGTGGCGCAGGTGCAGGAAGAAGCCAAAGCGCTCGTGTCACAGGTCTTGGGCAAATAGGGGAGTAGAATCAGCCGAGTGAGCACAACGACAGCCGCGCCTGCAGCGCGCGACACAAAAACACTGGTCCTGGACGTGTTGTCCGCGTTAGCGCGGTTCTACATGGCCTACATTTGGATCTCTGCTGGGTGGGCAAAAATTGGTGTCCACCTGGATACCGCCAAAACCATCGAGGCCTACGAAATCTTCACCCCAGCCTGGTCCGACTTGCTGGCCCATATCATCGGGCCGCTCGAGCTCGCAGGTGGTTTGTTGCTGCTGCTGGGCATCAACCTGCGCTGGTCGGGCAAGGTGTCCATCTACGTGCTCGTGCTGTTCATCATCGGCATGCTGTCCGCTTGGCAGCGGGGACTCGTTATCGACTGTGGCTGTTTCGACCCGTCCGCAGCCGGCGAAGGGGAGACGAATCTGCTCGCTACGGTGTTCCGCGATGTCATCTACATCGCCATCACAGGCTTCATGATGTGGCGCCCGTTTAAGAAGTTTGCAATTTACCCCTAAACTTGACCGTTGTACGCAGTACCCGTCCACCGCGCCGTGATCGCGGCGCCAACAACAGGAGACACGTGTGACCACACGCAAAGTGCAAAACCCGAACCAGAGCGGTAGCAAGGCCTTCATCTGGGCCGTCGTCGCTGTTATCGCGATTGCCCTGCTCGTCATCGGCATCATTGTCTACAACGGCAAGGCAAACCGCAGCGCTGCAAAGCAGGCGGAGATGATCGACGTCACCGGTATCAACGTCGAGTGGAACCAAGAAGAAGACATCATCCACATCACCGGCGAAAACAAGGATGCCAACAAGGCTGAACTTTTCGAAGACTTCTCCTGCTCCCACTGTGCAGACCTGCACGTTGCTACCGATGAGCAGATGCTGGAGAAGGTCCGCGCGGGTGAAATCAACGTGGACCTGCGCCCGATGACCGCACTCGATGGCGGCATGACGGGCCACTCCACCAAGGCACTGGCTGCCGAGCTGGCGCTGCTTGCCCACGGCGATTTCTCTTCCGCGTTCACCTTGCGCAACTTCCTGTTTGAGAACCAGCAGTCGGCGTACAACAAGTACGACGAGAACGGCTTCGCAGATCTGGCCGCAGACTACGGTGCAAGCGATGAGGCTGTGAAGGATATTCGCGACGGCAAGTTCATCGACACCGCGAAGCGTCTTGGCGACGACAACCGCAAGTACCAGGAAGACAAGACCGGTGAGGCATGGACCCCGCGCGTGCTTGTCGATGGCGAGGATGTGGAAAAGCTCGTCGATATTGAGGAACTCCGAGAGATCACGGGCAACCCGAACCTCGACGAGAAGGAGGACTCTCCGCGTGACTTCTGGCCGGAGGTCCTGGCCAGCCGCTAAACACAAAGACCAATATCGGCTTTTAGCCCCAAGCGGCCTGCATTTGCCCAGGTCGCATCCTGAAGCGGTGGCTAAAAGCCGATATCGCCTTTTGTGGGGGCTGGCGATTTGGCCGGGGGCGGGCTGGCCCGGTATATTGACCAAAGTTCCAAGGGGCTATGGCGCAGTTGGTAGCGCACCACACTGGCAGTGTGGGGGTCACGGGTTCGAATCCCGTTAGCTCCACTCCACAACTACATACCGTTTACACGCGGGGCTATGGCGCAGTTGGTAGCGCACCACACTGGCAGTGTGGGGGTCACGGGTTCGAATCCCGTTAGCTCCACCACGAAGGCTGTCCGACCGTTTGGTCGGGCAGCCTTTCTCGTATCGTGGGCCCATGGATACTTCAATCGGTCAGCTTGGGGTGGTGACCTCAGCAGGTGCCGTTTCGAGGGTGCTGTTGCCCGGGGGTGCAGGGCAGTCGCGTATCGACGACACCGTCACCGCTGCCCTCGCCACCCAACAGATCGCCGAGTATTTCGCCGGGGAGCGCAGGGCGTTCGACGTGCCACTGAACCTGGATGGCGTGACCGAGTTCCGGGCTGAGGTGCTGCGGGCGCTCATGGAGGTCCCGTACGGTGAGACGACGACGTATGGGGAGTTGGCTCGGGCGGTGGGCCGCCCCAAAGCAGTGCGCGCAGTGGGAAGCGCCTGTGCGACGAATCCGCTTCCGATCCTGATCCCGTGCCACCGCGTGCTGCGCAGCGATGGCGCGCTTGGGGGCTACCGTGGCGGGACAGAAGCAAAACGTTTCCTACTGGCATTGGAGAGCATTGATGTCTGACACGTTTGTGAAGCACGGCAGCGCGCCAGGAGCGGCGGCAGCCGAGGCCGCGTACCTGCGCTGGCTGCGTGAGGGCTCGGCTGCCGTCGTGGAGGTGTTGGACCTTGACGAGGAGGCGAACACGCTGACCATCGAGCGGGTCGACAGTGCCCGCCCCACCAAAGACGCAGCGAGACAGGCGGGACGCGAGTTGGCGGCCATCCACGCGATGGGTGCGGATGCGTTTGGTGCGCCGGCAGACGGCTGGGAGGGGCCGAACTTCATTGGCACCCGCGAGCAGGCCTGTCGGCCAGAGAAACGGTGGGCGGTGTTCTATACCGAGCAGCGCGTCCTGCCGTTCGCGGAAAATGCGGTGCGTGCGGGCAACCTGAACCGGGAAGGACTGGAGACGGTGCGGCGCGTCTGCGACGCACTGGTGCGGGAAGACGGGGAGGCTCCCTTGGCGCGCATTCATGGCGACCTGTGGACGGGCAACCTGCTGTTTTCGCCGGAAGGCCCGCGTTTTATCGACCCGGCCGCGCACGGCGGGCACCCGTTGACCGACTTCGCGATGCTGGAGCTGTTCGGAGCGCCGTACCTCGACGCGATCGTCGGCGGCTACATCGACGCCGGAGGCGAGCTCGGACAGGATTGGCAGCGGCGCATCGCGATCCACCAGATGCACCCGCTTGCGGTGCACGCCTGGACACACGGTCCGTCGTACGGATCGGCGCTGGTGCGGGCGGCAGAAGAGTCCTTGCGGGTTGTTGGGTAGCGCACTATCCTGCAATGTAAGACATGTAATACATCGGGAGGTGTCGCATGAACATCGAGGAACGCCTACAGGCGCTGTTAACGAGACAAGCCGACGGCACCACGGTGTCGATGCGCCAACTAAATCAGAAGACGCGTGCTGTGATCGACCGTGTTTCGAAGGAGGGGGTCACGTTGACCGTGACCGACAGGGGAGTGCCAATCGCGGAAATTCGTCCGGTGAGCCAGAAAACCGGACTAGATCGACTCGAGGAGCTTGGGCTGCTTGCGCAGAAGGGAAAAGTCTTCGAAGAAGGGTGGAGGCCCGCAGCGTCTGCAGTATCGCTTGAAGAGTGGTTGGAAGAAGAGCGCGGGGAAGATCGCTTAGAACGGGTGATGGCGGATCTGCAGGCTCTCGACTTGGCGCGTACCGAAAAGGGCGAAGGGTGATGACTGGGGTGGAGCCGCTTGTATATGTCGATGCATCTGTACTGATTGCCTCCTCTGGCAGGGAGGCGCATAGCGAGTGGGCTTTGTCTGTGCTCTGGGGAAAGGCTTTGGTGAGCTCGGCCATCGTGCGTGTGGAGTTAGCTCGTTTTGCGCATCGAATGGGCTACGGCGCCGAAGATTTGAGCGAATTGGAATCTAGAGTCTCGTTCCTCAGTATCGATGATCGCGTCATTGAGGCGGCAGTTGCAGTGAGTGGAGAAGCGAAAGCCTTGGACGCCCTGCATGTTGGGACTTGGGCAAGGATGCAATCACTAGGGCTGAACTGCCCATTCATTACGGCGGACCGGAAACAAGCAGCAGCTGCACTATCGGTAGGGGCGACGGTGGTTCACCCCTATGGTGGAGATCTGCTCTAGCTGCGCCACCAGGTGTCGGCAGGGCCCGGCGGCATGTGGCGCTTGTGCTGGCCGATGCGCCACAGGTGCTCGAGGCGCTTCTGGGCGTCGGCGGGGATGGTCTTGCCTTCGAGGTAGTCGTCGATGTGTGCGTAGGTGATGCCAAGCGCTTCCTCGTCGGGAAGGGCTGGGCGGTCCTCCTCCAGATCGGCGGTGGGCACCTTCTCCCACAGGCGCGGATCGGCGTCGAGGTGCTTGAGCATTGTCGCACCCTGGCGCTTGTTCAAGCCTGCCAGTGGGATGAGGTCGGCCGCGCCATCGCCGTGCTTGGTGAAAAACCCGGTGACGTTCTCCGCTGCGTGATCGGAGCCGATGACCAGCAGGCCACGCTCACCAGCGATGGCGTACTGGGCGATCATGCGCATACGTGCCTTGACGTTGCCTTTGTTGAAGTCGCCGAGTCCCTCCACACCGAGCGCGCCTGCGACGGCTCCGGACAGCGCGGTGGTGGCCGGCTCAATGTCCACGGTTACCGTCTCGTCCGGAGCAATGAACCGCAGCGCCAGTTGCGCGTCGTCCTCGTCGGCCTGCACGCCGTGGGGGAGACGGACAGCGACAAACTCGGCAGCCGAGCCAGCCTCGCGTCGCTTCACTACCGCGAGCTGGGCCAACTTGCCGGCGAGGGTGGAGTCCTGCCCGCCGGAAATGCCAAGCACGTAGCCTTTTGCGCCGGTGCGGTCGAGGTAATCGGCCAAGAATTGCACGCGGCGGTCGATCTCTGCGGCAGGGTCGATAACGGGGGACACGCCGAGTGCGGCGATGATCTCGGATTGCATAGCGCTCATCGTATATGGGAGGGGGATACGTGAGGGTTTTGATTCAGCGCGGGTGATGTGTAACATTTATCCCCGTGTTGCGACTCGGCAGTTCGCCGTGCGTCGCTAATTGCAGGTAATCCGAGCAGAAAGGAGCGCCCGATGAAGGTCCGCAAGTCGCTTCGGTCGCTGAAGAACAAGCCGGGCGCCCAGGTTGTGCGCCGCAACGGCAAGGTTTACGTGATCAACAAGAAGGATCCGCGCTTCAAGGCCCGTCAGGGTTAATTGTCGCGAGCAGGCGCCCCGTCACCGTGTGGTGGCGGGGTTTTTGCGTTCCCAAAAACAGGCGAAGTTCTAGGGCGGGATGAATCTATTTCGAGGAAATTACACCCGTGAAACAACAAAACTGTGTGTTGCGGATGAGCGTGCGGACTACATGTAGGTAATTCTGGGCACCTATCCTGGGAATATCACCCATGTAACTACTACATGTAGTAGCAGTTGCCCTTCTCAGCCCCAAGGTATAGTGTCTCTTGGTGTTGCCCCGCGGAGACGGGGACAGAAGAAAATCTCCCCAAAGAACCCGCAGAGAAGGGACCACAAGCGATGTCGATCACCGTTTACAGCAAGCCGGCGTGCATGCAGTGCAAGGCAACCGAGAAGGCGCTGAAGAAGGCCGGCCTTGAGTACACCACCGTCGACATTTCTGTGGACGAAGAGGCCCGCGATTACGTGATGGCCCTCGGCTATGTTCAGGCTCCGGTGGTTGAGGCTAACGGTGAGCACTGGTCCGGCTTCCGCCCGGAGCGCATCAAGGGTCTGCTCGCAGCGGCTTAAGCGTCGCGCGCATACCGACGCCATGAGGCGCACAACTGGCAGTAGCCTTCTGAAATCTGCACAAGAAAGGTAGTGGCCATGCTGGTCGTCTACTTCTCCTCCGCCACTGAGAACACGAAGCGGTTTGTGGAGAAGCTCGGCCTTCCTGCGAAGCGGATCCCCCTGCGCAGAACCGATCCGGAACTCGTCGTCGACGAGCCATACATCCTCATCTGTCCCACTTACGGAGGTGGGGTGAGCGTGAGTGGTGGTAATTCCAGGCCGGTGCCGGCGCAAGTGATCCGCTTCATGAACAATGAGGGCAATCGCACCTTGATGCGGGGTGTGATCGCCGCCGGAAACTCTAACTTTGGTGCGGATTACTGCCTTGCTGGGCCGGTGATCGCTGACAAGTGTAAGGTTCCGTACTTATACAGGTTTGAGCTCATGGGCTCGGCCGAAGATGTCGCGCATGTGCGCAACCAACTGATTGAAAACGCTGAACGATTGGGTTTGCGTGGGGGACCGGAGGTCGTCGATACGCAAGCGCATGTGCAGCAGGCTCCGGATGAGTCGGAGCGATTGGCAAGACTGCGCGAAAAATACGCCGGTAAATACAAAAGAACTACAAACTGAAAGGCCTCGAAGTGTCTACTCTGCCCCTCGGTAAGAATGTCCCGGAGCCGGCCAACGAAAAGGACCAGCTGGATTACCACGCGCTGAACGCGCTGCTGAATCTTTATGACGAGAACGGTCAGATTCAGTTTGATAAAGACCGTGAGGCTGCGAACCAGTTCTTCCTGCAGCACGTGAACCAGAACACGGTCTACTTCCACGATCTGGAAGAGAAGATCGATTACCTGGTCACCAACAAGTACTACGAGCCGGACACGATTGAGAAGTACGCGTGGGAGTTTATTAAGGACACGTTCAAGCGCGCCTACTCTTACAAGTTCCGCTTCAAGTCGTTCCTCGGTGCGTACAAGTACTACACGTCGTACACGCTGAAGACGTTCGATGGTCGTCGTTACCTGGAGCGTTTCGAGGATCGCGTGGCTATGACGGCGCTGTTCCTCGCCGATGGCAACCAGGATCTTGCATTCGCGCTTGTCGACGAAATCATGACCGGCCGTTTCCAGCCCGCCACCCCAACCTTCCTCAACGCAGGTAAGGCACAGCGCGGCGAACTCGTGTCCTGCTTCCTGCTGCGTATCGAGGACAACATGGAGTCCATCGGCCGCGCCATCAACTCCTCGCTGCAGCTGTCCAAGCGTGGCGGCGGTGTGGCGCTGCTGCTGTCGAACATTCGCGAGTCCGGTGCGCCGATTAAACACATTGAGAACCAGTCTTCCGGCGTCATCCCTGTGATGAAGCTTCTGGAGGACGCATTCTCCTACGCCAACCAGCTCGGTGCCCGCCAGGGTGCAGGTGCTGTGTATCTGAACGCGCACCACCCGGACATCATGCGGTTCTTGGACACCAAGCGTGAGAACGCCGACGAGAAGATCCGCATTAAGACGCTGTCGTTGGGCGTTGTCATTCCGGACATCACCTTCGAGCTGGCTAAGCGTAACGACGATATGTACCTGTTCTCCCCGTACGACGTCGAACGTGTCTACGGCGTGCCGTTCGCAGACATTTCTGTGACGGAGAAGTACGAAGAGATGGTCGAGGACCCACGCATCCGCAAGTCCAAGATCAACGCCCGTAACTTTTTCCAGACCCTGGCAGAGATCCAGTTCGAGTCCGGCTACCCGTACATCATGTACGAAGACACCGCGAACCGTGCGAACCCGGTGAAGACCGGCCGCATCAACATGTCCAACCTGTGCTCGGAGATCCTGCAGGTTAACTCTCCGTCGGTGCTGAACGAGGACCTGACTTACGCGGAAGTCGGCCACGACATCTCCTGCAACCTGGGCTCGCTGAATATCGCAATGGCGATGGATTCCGAGGACTTCGGCCGCACGGTCGAAACGGCAATCCGTGCGCTGACAGCCGTGGCAGACAAGACGTCGATCGAGTCCGTGCCGCCGGTGCGCGACGGCAACGAAGCTTCCCACGCTATTGGTCTGGGGCAGATGAACCTGCACGGATACCTCGGCCGCGAGCACATTGAGTACGGCTCCGAGGAAGGCCTGGACTTCACCAACGCCTACTTTGCCGCGGTGATGTACGAGTGCATCCGCGCATCCCACAAGATTGCAGTGGAGAAGGGCAGCGCATTCAAGGACTTTGACAAGTCCGAGTACGCAACCGGGGAGTTCTTCGACCGCTACGATCCGGCTGATTTCGCACCGAAGACTGACAGGGTCAGGGCACTGTTTGAAAAGTCCAACATTGCTGTGCCGACGGCGGAGCAGTGGGCGCAGCTCAAGGCCGACGTGGCGCGTGACGGCATCTACAACCGTTACCTGCAGGCTGTGCCGCCGACCGGTTCGATTTCCTACATCAACAACTCGACCTCGTCGATCCACCCGATCGCATCCAAGATCGAGATCCGTAAGGAAGGCAAGATCGGCCGCGTCTACTACCCGGCGCCGCACATGAACAACGAGAACATCGAATACTTCAAGGACGCGTACGAGATCGGCTACGAAAAGATCATCGACACGTATGCAGTTGCCACGAAGTATGTGGATCAGGGCCTGTCGCTCACCCTGTTCTTCAAGGACACGGGGACCACTCGCGACATCAACCGCGCACAGATCTACGCATGGCGCAAGGGCATTAAGACCCTGTACTACATCCGCCTGCGTCAGATGGCGTTGGAAGGCACCGAGGTCGACGGTTGCGTCTCCTGCATGCTCTAAGCACGTAGGGAGGGGCTCGGGGGTTGGGGTTCCCGCCTGTAGGAGGCGGGAACCCCGGGGGTTAAATTTCCATGAACTCGTTCACGCCGCGCAGGAGTCGTCGAGAAGCATCTTCTGCGCGGTCGGGCTCGTGGTTCGCGATGGCTTCCGCGAGCTCGATGTGAATCTTCATGGTGGTCATCTCCGGGTCGTCCGGCATGATGCCGTATTCGGAGCGCCCCTTCATCACATCCATGATGGGCTGGGTAAGTGCGACAAACATTTCGTTGCGTGACGCGGTCAGCAGCAAAGAGTGAAAACGCGCGTCGGCTTCTTGGAACTCGTCCGAGTTACCCGCGACCTGGTCAGCGAGCTCGACGATGCGCTCGGCGAGGGCAGAAAGTTCACGGGCTTCCGCAGGGGTGGCATGTGTCGCGGCGAGTCGTGCTGCGGACGGCTCGATGGCATCACGGAGTTCGCGCAGTGAGGTGATCTGGGCGTGCCGTTGCTCGTCGCTACGCAAGCGCCAGGAAATGATCTGGTGGTCAAACACGTTCCACTCGGACTGGGGGAGCACCTTCAAGCCCACGCGGCGTGACGACGACACCAAGCCCAACTGTTCAAGCGCACGCATCGCTTCGCGTGCCACGGTGCGGGAAATGTCGAACCGTTCGGACAGGTCGTGGAGCGTAAACGTATTGCCTTCCGGCTGGACACCCGAGACGATCTCTTCCCCTAACACATCCAGGATGGACGAGAGTAGGGGTTGCGTGGGTGAGCGCTTGTCGCTCGAAGTCACAGTGCCCTCCTTCAGGCAGCTAATTGTGTGTAATTCGTCAGTATCTTAGGTCATTGAGACGCTCATTCAATGCAATTTCAAGCCCGATTTCTTTTATGGGGGTCTCGGGTAGGATGGTCGCCATGACTGACGAATACGTGGGTTACCTTGAGTCTCACACCAAACCGGTGAAGGCGATTAATTGGAACAATGTGCCCGACGACAAGGATCTCGAGGTTTGGGATCGCTTGACGGGTAATTTCTGGCTGCCGGAGAAGATTCCGGTGTCCAATGACATTCCGAGCTGGAACACGCTGACTGAGGATGAAAAGGCCGCAACCATGCGTGTGTTCACCGGCCTGACGCTCCTGGACACGATCCAGGGCACAGTTGGTGCGGTGTCGTTGCTTCCGGACGCGATGTCGATGCACGAAGAGGCAGTGTTGACCAACATTGCCTTCATGGAGTCGGTGCACGCGAAGTCCTACTCCAACATTTTTATGACGCTTGCGGATACCCCTTCTATTAACGAGGCATTCCGTTGGTCGGAGGAAAACGAGTACCTGCAGCGCAAGGCGAAGATCATCCTGTCCTACTACGAGGGCGATGATCCGCTGAAGCGCAAGGTTGCTTCCGTGATGCTGGAATCGTTCCTGTTCTACTCGGGCTTCTACCTGCCGCTGAACTGGTCGGTGCACTCGAAGCTGACCAACACGGCCGACATTATCCGTCTGATCATTCGCGACGAAGCAGTGCACGGTTACTACATCGGCTACAAGTATCAGCTCGGTGTGCGCAACGAGTCCGAAGAGCGGAAGGAAGAGCTCAAGGATTACGCCTTCGATCTGCTGTACGACCTGTACGAGAATGAGAATCAGTACACCGAGGATATTTACGACCCGCTCGGTTGGACTGAGGACGTGAAGCGCTTCCTTCGCTACAACGCGAATAAGGCGCTGAACAACCTTGGTTATGAGGGCTTGTTCCCGGCAGATGAGACGAAGGTTTCGCCGGCAATTCTGGCGTCTCTGTCGCCGAATGCCGATGAGAACCACGACTTCTTCTCTGGTTCGGGTTCCTCCTACGTTATTGGTCGTGCGGAGGATACACAGGACGACGACTGGGACTTCTAAGCACGGTTTGCTTGTCGACGACGCCTCGCCACCCGGCGAGGCGTCTCCCATTTGCAGACAACGCAGCAGGGTTGCCTGCATGGGTTCACCCCGCAAGGGGGAACAGTATTCGGAGAGGCTGGAAAAACAGTGTGCAGAACGTTATGCTGATCCGGTATCACTCGTGGCAGCTGTGCGTGATTCGAGGCAATTCGGGTCAAGTGCAGTTGTCGAAATCAGGAGGATTCAATGACCGCTGTGGCACCTAGGCTGGACAATCACGTCCCGCCGACACGCCCCGAGCCGACGGGCCATGCCCGCAAGGGTTCGCAATTTTATAAGCAACTCATCACGACCGACCACAAAGACCTCGGCATCATGTACATCATCATGTCGTTCGTGTGGTTCTTCGTGGCTGGCCTGATGGCCCTGCTGATTCGTCTGGAGCTCTTCAGCCCAGGCCTGCAGTTCCTGTCCAACGAGCAGTTCAACCAGCTGTTCACCATGCACGGCACCGTGATGCTTCTGGCATTCGGTACCCCAATCGTTTGGGGTTTTGCTAACTACGTTCTGCCGCTGCAGATCGGCGCCCCTGATGTGGCCTTCCCGCGTCTGAACGCATTCGGCTTCTGGGTCACCACCGTTGGTGTTATCGCCATGCTGGCCGGCTTCGTTACCCCGGGTGGCGCTGCTGACTTCGGCTGGACGATGTACATGCCGCTGGCTGACGCAACGCACACGCCGTCCGTTTCCGCCAACCTCTGGATTGTCGGTGTAGGCGCTACCGGTGTGGGCACCATTGCTTCCGCCGTGAACATGCTCACCACTGTGCTGACCATGCGTGCGCCGGGTATGACCATGTTCCGTATGCCGGTGTTCACCTGGACGGTGTTTGTTACCTCGATCATCGCGCTGATGATCTTCCCGCTGCTGACCGCAGCTGCAATGGGTGTGCTCTTCGACCGTCTCATCGGCGGCCACATCTACGACACCGCTAACGGCGGCACGATCCTGTGGCAGCACCTGTTCTGGTTCTTCGGCCACCCTGAGGTGTACGTCCTCGCACTGCCGTTCTTCGGCCTGGTGTCCGAGATCGTCCCGGTGTTCTCCCGTAAGCCGATCTTCGGCTACATCGGCCTGGTCTTCGCAACCCTGGCTATTGCAGGTCTGTCCATGGCTGTGTGGGCACACCACATGTTCGCCACCGGCGCTGTCCTGCTTCCGTTCTTCTCGTTCATGACCTTCCTGATTTCGGTTCCGACCGGTGTGAAGTTCTTCAACTGGCTCGGCACCATGTGGAACGGTCACCTGACGTTCGAGACCCCGATGCTGTGGGCAACGGGCTTCCTGTTCACCTTCCTCTTCGGTGGTCTGACCGGCATTATGCTGGCTGCTCCGCCGTTGGACTTCCAGCTGCACGACTCCTACTTCGTGGTTGCGCACTTCCACTACACCCTGTTTGGTACCGTGGTGTTCGCTTCCACCGCTGGCGTGTACTTCTGGTTCCCGAAGATGACCGGCCGCATGCTGGACGAGAAGCTGGGCAAGATTCACTTCTGGCTCGTTGTTATCGGCTTCAACCTGACCTTCATGGTTCAGCACTGGCTGGGCAACATGGGTATGCCGCGTCGTTACGCTGACTACCTCGACACCGATGGCTTCACCCTCCTGAACCAGGTGTCCACTGTCGGCTCCTTCATTCTGGGTATCGGCTTCCTGCCGTTTATCTGGAACGTGTTCAAGTCCTGGCGCTACGGTGAGATTGTCACCGTCGACGATCCGTGGGGCTACGGCAACTCCCTCGAGTGGGCAACGTCCTGCCCGCCGCCGCGCCACAACTTCACCTCCCTGCCGCGTATCCGCTCCGAGCGTCCTGCGTTCGAGCTGCACTACCCGCACATGGTGGAGACCCTGCGTCGTGAGGCCCACACTGGCCACCGCGAGGCATAACACCCCAGCCAAGTAGCAACGGACTACTGGCCTCCTGAACTCAGCCCCCGCTTCGGCGGGGGCTTTGTTGTGCCCACTACCCTGAACCAGGATGAATGCCGAGACAACCGAAATCACAAGCGCATACGAGCTGCTGCGGGAACGCGTCGCAGATGACTACCGCCAACGCAGCGAGGATCCAAACGACCCATCGACAGTGCAGGCGATGCAACTCGCCATCAATCTGCCCAAGCAGGATCCGCCCAGCCGCAACGCGGTGCTTGTTTGCGCCGCCCGCGCCGTCGTCGCCGTATGCCTCGACTCTCGTGCGGGCATCGATGGTTTCTGGCGCGACGGGGTAGAGCAGTGGTATTCACACCGCATCCGTAAGGTTGCCCGGAGGGCACGGAACAAGGCTTGGGATGACGTGCAGGCGTTACCTGGGGTGACAGTGGGATCGGTACGCGCGTTTGTTCCGTCTGCTGTAGGGGATGTGCCACATGCGATAGCCAAGTTGCAGATCAAGGGCACAGAACTCGAGGAGGGCGAAGACCTGCCGCTCGTCGAGGGTGCTCCGTTGATCGCAGTGGACAGTTCGCTTGCGATGTCCGCGGGCAAGGCGGCCGCACAGGTAGGACACGCCTCAATGTTGCTTGCTGCGGCGCAGGACCTCGAGTGGGTGCTGGACTGGGCCGAGCAGGGGTTCCCGCTAAACGTGCGTGAAGTGTCTGCTGATCAGTTCCGTGAGTACTGCGATCGGCCAGGTGCGGTCGCGGTGCGAGACGCGGGCTACACGGAGGTCGCGCCCGGTTCCACCACCGTGGTGGCTATCCCTTAGCCACCAACCTCTTCAACGCGCCGCGAACGACCTCGGGGTCGGTGGTATCCCAGAAGGCGGGGAGGCTGCGGCGGATAAACGAGCCGTAGCGCTTCGTCACTAAGCGATTGTCCAGCACTGCCACGACCCCGCGGTCATTGACGGAGCGCAGCAAGCGGCCGGCACCTTGCGCCATGAGCAGCGCCGCGTGGGTGGCGGAGACCTCCATGAAGCCCGACCGGCCGGCGGCATCGGCGGCGTTCGCTCGGGCCTGCAACAGGGGATCGTCGGGGCGGGGGAAGGGGATGCGATCGATGATGACCAGCGAGCACGAGCTCCCTGGAACGTCGACGCCCTGCCACAACGTCAGTGTGCCGAACAGACATGAGTTCTCTGACTTGGCAAAACTATCAACCAGTACACCGGTGGAGTCCTCGCCCTGCAACAAGATGTCGAAGGGGAGGCGGGCCCGCATGGCTTCGGCGGCCTGTTCGGCGGCTCGTCGAGAAGAAAACAGTGCCAGGGTGCGGCCACCGGCGGCGGTGATAAGGTCCGCGATCTCATCGAGCGTTTCCTTCGCAAGCCCATCGCGGCCCGGGGTGGGCAGGTGCTTCGCGGTGTAGAGGATGCCCGACTTGGCGGGGTCGAACGGGGTGCCAGCGTCGAGCGAGTCCCAGGTGCCCTTCGGCAAGCCCCAGGCGCTGGCCATGGCGTTGAAGTTGCCGCCGACCGTCAACGTGGCAGAGGTAAGCACCACGGTGCGCTCCCCGAAAAGCCGTTCGTGGAGCAGCCCCGCGACCGACAGGGGCGCGACGGAGACGGAATCGCCGTGGCGGTCGGAGCGGGTGAGCCACACAACGTCGGTGTGCTTGGCCGGATCCGGCTCGTCGAACACACCGAGGATGCGCACGATCGCGTCGTGGAGATCCTCCAAGTGGTTGGTCAGGTTGCCACGCTCCGCAAACTTCTCCGGATCGTTCTGGGCCTCACCCTCGGGCGGTTCGCCGATGGACTGGCGGGTCTTCCACAACGCGTCGCGCAGAGCGACAAAACCACCACGTGCCGGGTCGGAAATGGTTTCCCACCGGCCGGGGGCTTCGAGGTCGATGGCGGCAGTGAAGTCGTCGATAACGTCCTCGAGTGTTTCGCGTTTCGCGCCAAGCTTGTCGGCACGGCGAGCTGCCATGGCGAGTGCGCGTGCGGAAATCTCCGCGGTAGCGACCGAGGTGATGCGTCCGTCGAGTTCGTGGGCCTCGTCGATAATCACAGCATCGTGCTGGGGGAGCACGTCCACATCGGCGAGGGCATCGATAGCCAGTAGTGCGTGGTTGGTGACCACGATGTCCACGTCCTTGGTGCGCTCCCGGGCGATCTCCGCGAAGCAGTCCTGGCCGTGCGGACAACGCGTCGCCCCCAAGCACTCACGGGAGGTCACCGAAACTTGGCGCCACGCCTGATCTGGCACACCAGGAACCAGATCGTCGCGGTCACCGGTCGGGGTGTCTTGCGCCCAATCGGCAACGCGTTTGACGTGTTTGCCCAGCCAGGTCAGATCCTCTTCCTCGATGAGGGTGTCGCTGGGGTCCTCCGCAAGCACCTTGTGCAAACAGACGTAGTTGTTACGGCCCTTTTGGATGGCAAAGGTTGGTCGCTGGGGCAGGAGAGGCTCAAGCGCGTCGGCAAGGCGCGGCAGGTCACGGTCGACCAGTTGGCGCTGCAGCGCGATCGTCGCAGTGGAGACCACAACGGTTGTGTCGTGCATCTGTGCATAACGGAGCGCAGGAACCAGGTACGCCAGGGACTTACCCGTACCAGTGCCTGCCTGAACGGCAAGGTGACGTTCGGAATCCAACGCACGAGTGACCGCGTCGGCCATCTTGACCTGGCCAGGCCGGCGCGAGCCGCCGAGCGACTCGACGGCAGCCGAAAGCAACTCACCTGTGCTGTGCGAAAGCGGTTCGTCTGCCACGGCCTACTCGGTGGGCTCCGGAAACCCGATAAAACGGGTCGGGATGGCAACCTCGCCGCGCGACAGAGCGAGGCCCTCCCAGGGCAGGGTGGTGCGTGCTTCGGCGTGCAGCTTTCGGCTGTCCTCGATGCTTGGCTGGTTGTCCAGGACCTCACCGTCGCGGATCATCGGCACGGTCAGCTCGCGGTAGTCCAGGTTCGGCTTGCGGGGGATTTCGGCGCCCATCGGGTGGATAATCTCGCCCACCGCAACGCCGGAGGAGCGGTACGCGCGAAGCGCAGACTTGCCGCCGCCGTAGGTGACCTTGCCGGAAGAACGCTTGGCCACGGGGTGGCCTTCGACCTCGACGAGCTTGTAGACCAGGCCAGCCGTAGGCGCGCCGGAGCCTGTCACCACAGAGGTGCCGACGCCGAAGCCATCGACTGGGTCGCCGCGCAGACCTGCGATGGCGAACTCATCCAAGTCGGAGGAGACGATGATCTTGGTGTTGAACGCACCTGCCTCGTCGAGTTGCTTGCGCACGCGGCGTGAGACGATGCCGAGATCACCAGAATCGATACGCACCGCGCCGAGTTCGGTGCCAGCAACCTCGAGCGCGTTGTCCACGCCCTTGGTGATGTCAAAGGTATCCACCAGCAGCGTGGTGTCCTTACCTAGGGACTTAATCTGGCCGGCAAAGGCGGCCTTTTCATCGGGCTGGCCGTTCTCGTCGACATGCAGCAGCGTCCACGAGTGGGCGGCAGTACCGGACGCCGGGATGCCGTGGCGTAGCGACGCCTCCATGTTGGAAGTTGCGTCAAAACCCGCGATGTAGGTCGCACGTGCAGCCGAAACGGCAGCCTCTTCGTGGGTACGGCGCGAACCCATCTCGATAATCGGCCGGCCGTCTGCCGCGGAGACCATACGCGACGCGGCGGAGGCAATCGCGGAGTCGGCATTCAGGATGGACAGGATGACAGTTTCCAAGATGACGCACTCGGCGAACGTGCCGCGCACCGTCATGATTGGGGAGTACGGGAAGTACAGATCGCCCTCCCGGTAGCCGTCCACCTGGCCGGAGAAGCGGAAGTTGCGGAGATATTCGCGTGCTGCATCGGAAAGGAAATCGGCGGTTGCGATCTGCTCTTCGGTGAAGCGGAAGCGGGTAATTGCGTCGAGGGCACGCGCGGTACCTGCGACGACGCCGTAGCGGCGCTCGTTGGGCATGCGGCGGCCAAAGACTTCGAAAACACACTCGCGTTCGGCTGTGCCATCTTGGATGGCGGCGTCGAGCATGGTGAGCTCGTACATGTCGGTTAAAAACGCGGTAGAGGGCAGCGGTTGGTTCATGGTGTGCAAGCGTACCCTCCCGTCCCCTCCCGTCCGACGGGGTAAGGTGGTTCACATGTTTGCTTCAGCTCGCAACGCTGCCGAACCGGCGCATATGAGTTCGCCGATGGCGACCCCGGAGCTCGACGAGGCCGTCGATGTCGAGGTGGCCACGAGCGAGAACCTGCCATGGTTGTGCATTGTGTGGGACGACCCGGTGAACCTGATGAGTTATGTCACCTATGTGTTCCAGACGGTGCTGGGCTACGACCGTAAGCGCGCCCAGGAGCTGATGATGCAGGTCCACACTGAGGGCAAGGCTGTGGTCTCTTCTGGCGAGAAGGACAAGGTAGAAACCGACGTGAAGAAACTGCATACCGCCGGTCTGTGGGCGACGATGCAGCAGGCAGGGTAGGGGAGACGAATGCAGCCTTGGCGTAAGAAGAAGGGGTTGATGCGTTCAACCCCGAAGTACACGACCACGTTTGATCCGATGGAGCGTGAGGTCATTGGGGATCTCACGGCGACGGTGTCGGAGGCGTTGATTGCACGTGCGCAGTCGGCTCCGAAGGATGAGTTCGCGGAGATGATGGGGGTTTCCACCGGGCACACGGAGGCGCCACAGGATCCGAAGTTGGCTCGTTTGTTGCCCGACTTTGAGCGTGAGGGCGACGAGGAGTTCGAGGGCGACAACGGTTTGTTGCGCAGCTTGCATGAAAACGACATCATTCGTGCGAAGTTGATCAATCTGCAGGTGGTCAACGAGGCGCTCGGCCCCACTGGTGGCGTTGAGGTCACCATCGAGGAAGAAGACGCGCACAAGTTCATCGCTGCGGTCAACGACATGCGCCTCTACATTGCCGCTGACACTTCGGGTGGCGAGGGCGCTCAGCAGGAGCGCGCGATGCTCGTGGAGTGGCTCGCGTACTGTCAGGATTCTTTGCTCGACGCATTGATGGGCTAGCTCGAGCGCATGCGTATCGACGACCCCTTGGCCCGCATCGGCCACATCTCACTCGCGGACACTGGCGTGACCGCGATCCTTGCACCGCACGAGGCAGGCATGGTCGCGGCAGTGGATGTGCGTGGCGGTGGCCCCGGTACACGTGAGACTGACCTGCTCGAACCCCACAACACCGTTGAGCGGGTCCACGCGATCATGCTCTGTGGCGGCTCCGCGTTTGGACTTGCGGCCGCCGATGGAGCGATGGCCGAGCTGGAACGCCGCGGTTGGGGCTTTCCGGTGTTCGGCGAAGACATGCCGGGCCCCCGGGTGCCGATCGTGCCTGCGGCGGTGATCTTCGACCTTGTCGTCGGCGACCCGGCACACCGCCCCACTGCGGCCGATGGTGCAGCCGCGATCACCGCCGCCTTCGACGGTGGTGCAGGAGCGACCGGCAGTGTCGGTGCTGGCTGTGGCGCAACCGCTGGCGTGCTGCGGGGTGGGTTTGGCCAGGCCACGGTGAGCACGATGAGCACGGACGGCTACACGGTTGAGGCGTATGTGGTTGCCAATCCGGTTGGGATGGTCGTCGATAAGCACACCGGGCTCCTCTACGGCGATGGTGCGAAACCCGCGGTGGACCTGGAGCGGTTTAACGCGCTTGAGCGTCCCACACCGAAACTGAACACCACGATCGGTGTGATTGCCACGAATGCGCCGCTCACAAAGCCACAACTCAAGCGCGTGGCAATGACCGGACACGACGGCATCGCACGAGCCATTCGCCCCGCGCACTCGCCACTCGACGGCGACACGTTGTTCGCGGTGTCCACCGCTCAACCTGGTGCGCAGCCGGTCAGCGATGTCGAAGCTTTCGGACGCATCGGAGAAGCCGGCGCCCAAGCAGTGCAGGCTGCAATCGTGGACGCTGTAGTAAACGCAACCGGTGACTTTGGTATCACCGCCTGGCGCGACATCGCACGTGCCTAGCGCAGGCAGCTAAGCTGCACCACGATGAACAATAACAACCACCACACCCCTGAAGGCTGGGGCTACGGACAAACCGGCCAACCCGGCTATGGCAAGCCGTTCCAGCGACCGTTCTCCCACCCGGAGAGCCAACCGCCCGCGTTCGGTGACATGCCCGCGCCGGGTGTGCCACACAACCCCTATGCCAACCAGCGTCAGCCGTACGGCCAGCCGGGCATGGGGTTGCAGGGACAGGGTTACCCGGCGAGCAGGTCGCTCAAACGCAAACAGCAGCGCAAATCCGGGCTGCGCTTTGCAGGTGGCTTCCTGGCCCTGATTTGGGCTGTGTTTATTCTGCAGCTCTTCTTCCCGTGGCTGCAGGGCTTTGGCATACACCCGCTGGACATCAACGGTCTGCCGATGATTTTCACCTCGCCGCTGCTGCACGCGAATCTGGAACACATCATTTCCAACTCGCTGCCGGGTGCGCTGTTTGCCTACCTCATCGGTTACTCCGGCAAGCGCGTGTTTTGGGAGGTGACAACGTTCGTTCTGCTCATCGGCGGACTCGGCACCTGGGTGTTCGGCGGTATTGGCACGAACCACATTGGCGCGTCCGGCCTGGTGTATGGCTGGTTGGCGTACCTGTTGGTGCGTGGCTTTTTCAACCGCTCGATTGGTCAGATTCTTACCGGCTTAATCCTCGGCTTCTTCTACTCCGGTTTGATTTGGGGTGTGCTGCCGGGCACTGAGGGTGTCAGTTGGCAGGCGCACCTCTTCGGCGCGATCGGTGGCATTGTCGCCGGCATGATCATCACGTCTGACGATCCGCCGGAGCTTGCCGCGAAAAAGCATGCGAAGAAGCAGGCGAAGGCTGCGGAAAAGCAGGCGCGCAGGTGAGTAACCAGGTAAGCAACCAGGTAAGTAACAACGCGCCGATTGGGTTGTTCGACTCCGGTGTCGGCGGGCTGACCGTGGCGCGTGCGGTGATGGATCAGTTGCCGGGCGAATCCTTGATTTATATCGGCGATACCGCCAATAGCCCGTACGGTCCGCAGCCGATCGCGGATGTGCGCGCTCATTCGCAGCGCATTGCCGACGATCTGGTGGAACGTGGCTGCAAGATGCTTGTCATTGCGTGTAACACCGCCACCGCCGCGTTTCTTCACGACGCCCGCGAGCGCTACAACATCCCTGTCCTCGAAGTGATCCAGCCTGCAGTACGCCGTGCGATGGCGACCACCCGAAACAACAAGATCGGCGTCATTGGCACCGAAGGCACCGTCACCTCTGGTGCCTACCAGGACTTCTTCGCGGTCAACCCGAATGTGGATGTCACCGCTGTTGCCTGCCCTGATTTCGTCCCCCTTGTGGAGCAGGGCGTGACCTCCGGCAAGCATGTGCTCGAGGTCGCCCGCGGCTATGTGGAGCCGCTGCGCGAAGCAGGCGTGGACACGCTTGTGCTCGGCTGTACGCACTATCCGCTGCTTTCCGGCGTGATCCAGCTTGCCGTTGGCGATGATGTCACGCTCGTGTCCTCTGCGGAGGAAACCTCGAAGGATGTGTTGCGCGTGCTCACGGAGAGCGATTTGCTTAGCGACGACACCACCGCCCCAATCCGCATCTTCGAATCCACCGGAGATCCTGGCACATTCGATGAGCTCGCCCGCCGATTCCTCGGCCCTCAGGTGCATGCGGTGGGCAACAGACTGTAAAACTCGCCGTGCGCTTCGGCGATCCAGTGTGAAATTAGGGCGCATTCATGGCACAGTGTTTCCATGAAGTTGACCATCCTTGGGTGCTCCGGAAGCCTTGCCGCGCCGGGGAACCCCGCCTCCTCCTACGTCATTTCGGTGCCGGGTGAAACCGATGTGGTGATGGACTTTGGTCCGGGAGCGCTCGCCGCGATGCAGGAACGGTTCGATCCTGCTGCGGCCCACGTGATCTTCAGCCACCTGCACGCTGATCATTGCTCGGATTTCCCGTCGCTGTTGGTGTGGCGCCGATACCATCCGGAGGCACCTGCGCAGCAGCGCCACCGCCTCATCGGGCCTTCGTATGCGGTTGAGCACTTTGGCCGCATGAGCGCCGATGGTCCGGATGATGTCGACGATTGCACCGACACATTCGAGTTCACCACCTGGCGTACCCGCGAGCCGGAGACGTTGAGCGGTCTGATGGTCACGCCGTTTGAAGTGGTCCACCCGGCCCAGGAGTCGCATGCGCTGCGCGTGGAGGACGCGCACGGCAAGGTGCTGACGTTCTCGGGCGACTCGAGCTACACGCCGTCGCTTATCGACGCCGCCCGTGGCGCCGACCTGTTCCTCTGCGAAGCAGCCTGGGGTGCGTCGTCGGAAGGCAAAGCCGAAGGCATGCACATGTCTGGCAAGGAGGCGGGACGCCTCGCCCGCGAAGCCGGGGTGAAGACGCTGGTGCTGGTGCACATTCAACCGTGGACTGACCCGCACAGTGTGCTTGAGGCAGCCCGTACTGAGTTTGATGGCGAGATTCTGCTGGGGCAGGCCGGCGCCGTCTACGAGGTGTAAGGGTCGGGCCTTACTGCGTTACCCCTTTTAAGGGGTGGAAGGTGACCTAGGGGGTCGGGTGCGCTAAATTAGCCACCACAACGACCGGTTCCGCTAGGCTACATCTTGAGTAGTCAGTCCAGGGCCGGTTTTCAAAATCTTGGGGGTAGGGGATCGTGGTATCCACGAAACCGTTTCAGAACTATGAAGACTTGCTCACGCTATTGGGCGAACGGGGGATGCGAATTGCAGATCTTGCGTCTGCGGAAGAGTCGCTGCGAAACATCGGATATTACCGTTTGAGCGGATACTGGTACCCGTTTAGAGAGCCATTCCCGAATCAACAAAAACTTCACGGATACGAACTCACACGCAAGAAAGAATTCCGTGAGGGAACGAATTTCGACGACATCATTCGACTCATGAGGTTCGATACCCGATTGCGTAAGGCAGCCTTGAGTGCGTTGGAGCCCGTGGAGATTTGGCTCCGTAACGCCATTGCACACGCGATTGGTAGCGTGCACCCGCTGCTTCATCTTCATCTTGACGACCCGTCAATGCTTGACCTGCAGATGCAGCCTCCCATTAAGGAACCGAACCAGGTAGAGCGGTATGCAAAGTGGTTGGACCGCTTTGACGCATCTATTGGTTACTCCAAAGAGGATTTCGTACACCACTACCGGGATCGCAACGAAGATCTTCCAATTTGGGCTGCAGTGCAGACCTTCGAATGGGGAACGCTGCACAATCTGTACGATCTGCTTCCAAAGTGGATGCGCGAGCAGATCGCTGCTGATACCGGGCTCACGTTCAAGGAGCTCGGGTCATGGCAGCGATCGCTGGCTTATTTGCGAAATACGTGTGCACATTACGCGAGGCTGTATAACCGTGTAGACGATGCACCGCTTGTGCCAAGAAAACCAAGTTCCACACTCAGCTGGATTCGGGCGTATCCGGAATCGTTGCGAGACCGGACATTCTTCAAATTGTCCATGTTGCAGTACCTGCACGGTGTGATCGAAGGAGAGCCACATTTCGGGCTCACCAAAGCTGCTCACGAATTCCTGATGGCCAATTTCTCGGGACACGATCTTTCGACGCACTCACACTCGTTGCCCATCCTCACCGCAATGGGGTGCCCTCCGAACGTGATTAATAAATCGCCTTGGGTCTAGTTGGCTTGCAGGGACGCGACGCCCGCCTGCGTTACGCTTGGGGCTATGACTGATTTTTCGCGTTTTGACGGTCGCGCCGTCGACGAGCTTCGCCCTGTCCGTATCACTCGCGGTTTTACTTCGAACCCTGCTGGCAGCGTGCTGGTGGAGTTCGGTAACACCCGCGTGATGTGCACCGCTTCGGTGGAGGAGGGCGTTCCCCGTTTTAAGAAGGATTCCGGCGAAGGCTGGCTGACCGCCGAGTACTCCATGCTTCCTTCCGCGACGCACGAGCGTATGCCGCGTGAATCGATGCGTGGCAAGGTAAAGGGCCGCACGCACGAGATTTCGCGCCTGGTGGGTCGTTCCCTGCGCGCTGCGGTGGATCTTTCTGAACTCGGTGAGAACACCATCCAGCTCGACTGCGACGTGCTCCAGGCCGACGGTGGTACCCGTACCGCGTCGATCACTGGCGCGTACGTCGCACTTGCGGACGCGATCGCTGTGCTCAAGGAGCGCGGCGTGGTGCCGGGTGAGCCGCTGCTGAAGCCGGTAGCGGCGATCTCTGCTGGCATCATCGACGGCCACGTCTGCCTCGACCTGCCGTACGAGGAGGACTCCCGAGCGGAGGTGGACCTCAACGTGGTGATGCAGGAGGGTGGCAACTTCGTCGAGATCCAGGGCACCGGCGAGCACGGCCTGTTCGGCCGCGAGCAGCTCGGCGAGATGCTCGACGTGGCAGCCAAGGGCTGTGAGGAGCTTTTCGCAGCCCAGAAGGCGGCGTTGGGATGGTAAAAGTCCTCGTCGCGTCCCGTAACCCGGGCAAGGTCCGCGAACTCGACCAGGTGCTGCGCGAGCTGGCCATCGAGGGAGTGGAGCTTGTGTCGCTTGATCAGGCCCCCGCGTACCCCGACCCTGTCGAGGACGGCCTGTCCTTTGAGGAAAACGCCGTACTGAAGGCCCAGGCTGGTGCTGCCGCGACTGGTCTTCCGTGCGTCGCTGACGACTCCGGCCTAAGCGTCGAAGCCCTCAACGGCATGCCGGGCATCCTGTCCGCTCGCTGGTCCGGTAACCACGGCGACGACGCTGGCAACAACGCCCTGCTGCTCAAGCAGATGGAAGACATCAACCAGCGTCGTGCCGCTTTCGTGTCCTGCTGCGCGCTTGCCACCCCAGAAGGCGATGTACACGTCGCAGAAGGGCGTTGGGAAGGCGAACTGCTTCGCGAGCCCCGCGGCGACAACGGTTTCGGCTACGACCCGCTCTTCGCACCCGATGACGCGCCGGGACGTTCCTCGGCGGAACTGACCTCGGAGGAGAAGAACGCACGGTCCCACAGGGGCAAGGCGTTGCGGGAGTTGGCAAAGCACATCGCGGCGCTGAAGTGACGAATTTCGTTACAGTGGCTGCATGAAGAAAACAATCGCATTCGCAGCAACTGTTCTCGCCTCCAGCGCTCTTTTGACCGCTTGTGGGCAGGACGGTGACTTCGACGGCACCTGGTCGGGCGACGTCACCGCAACCCAGGAGGGGACCGGCGGTGGTCAGGCCACTGTGACCATTGACGGTAAGGATTGCTCCTGGGAGCTGACCGAAACCGACGGTGAGACTAACGAAGCGAACTGCCTGCGCGACGATAAAGAGTTCAAGCTGGAAGATCCGCTGACGCACCAGGATCTGGAGTACGACGCTGAGCGTGCAGGCGACACGTTGACACTGTCGCCGCAAAACGATCAAGCGGAGAAGGTCGGCGTCATGGTGCTAACAAAAACCGACGACGAATAAGTTTCGCCGCCGGTTTCATCCCCCGAAGTTCCAGTTCGCCGACGTTAGGCGAGCTGGAACTTTTCTTTAACTTCCTTGCGGCGCTTCTCTTCGACGAAGAAGGACATAAACGGCACAACGCCGGAGATAGCGGTTGCCACCCAGGTGCCGCCGGACCAGCGAGCCTTTGAGCCGAGGTTCAGCGACGTCATCAAAAACGCGACAAACGCAAAGCCGTGCACGCGCGCAACCCAGGACAGGTAGTCGACGTTCATGTCGAAGCCGTACTGCATGATCATGCGGGCAATCAGCAGAAGCAGCAGGACGCCGGTGATCCACGCCGCGATGGAGAACCACAGCAATGCCTGCTTGACGCGGCGCTGGCGCTCCGGGTGGATGCGCTCTGGCTGTGCTGCTGGCTGAGTTTGCTCGGTCATGCGTGTTCACCTTTACCTTCCGGGTGGGTTTCGCGGCGCGGTGCCACAAGTTTGTTGTATTCGTCGACGTCGATCTCCGGACGTGCGGGCAGGAAGTCCTCGTCGATTTCCGTGACGGGCTTGTGCTTGCCGTAGCGGGCGAGATCGGCCTCGTACAGGTCATCCATGGTCAGTCCTGCGTTCTCGGCGTCAATCTTGTCGTTTTCCATGCGCATACCTACGCGGTAGGCGTAGATGAAGAACAGTGCGAAGCATGGCCACTGCAGGGCGTAGCCCAGGTTCTGGAGAGTGCCGGTGCCGGATTGGTAGCGTTCCCACTGCCACCGGGCGAGCAGCAGGCACGTCACTGCGGCTGCGATGAGGAGCAGGATGTGCCACCATCGCACGCGGAGACGCTCACGCTGCGGAATCGGGGTGGTCCCGTCCGCGTCCGTGTGTTCCAACTTTTCGCTCACGAGTGGTGATCTTACCCGGTAAAACCATGGTGCCAAACTAAAGTTTGATACCGCGGTTTCTGTGGATGGGGGCGCGGCGTGTAATATCCGTTCTCGACGCGCCCGTGGCGGAATTGGCAGACGCGCTGGATTTAGGTTCCAGTGCCTTATGGCGTGAGAGTTCAAGTCTCTCCGGGCGCACCAATTCTTTATGGGGGAGTGGGGACTTACAGGTTCCAGTCGCGCAGGATGCGGCCAACGTGGCCAGTTGCCCTGACGTTGTACTGGGCTTGCTCCACGGTGCCCTTACCGTCAGCGTCGACGGAGACAAGGAACGTTGAGCGGATAACGCCTTGGACGATCTTGCCGTAGTTCTTCTTTTCCCCGAAGGCACCGTATGCCTCGAGGGTTTCCTTGGATTCGTCGGAAAGCAGCTGCACGGTCAGGTTGTGGTCGTCGCGGAACTTTGCCAACTTCTCCACCGGGTCGGGGCTGATGCCGAGTACGGCGACGGAGGCGTCCTTGAACTGGTCCATATTGTCGCTAAAGTCGCAAGCTTCGGTGGTGCAGCCGGGCGTGTTGGCCTTCGGGTAGAAGTACACGATGACTCGCTGGCCAGCGAAATCGGCAAGCGAAACGGTTTCGCCCTTGTCGTTATTCAGGGAAAAAGCGGGGGCGGTGTCGCCTTGTTGCAGTCTGGAGGGTTCAGTCATGCCTCCCCGTTTTACACTACTGTTGGTACGAAAAGACGTCAGTCTAGAAAAGTCCCAAGTAAACGTAGGAGTTTGAAACCGTGGCACGAGATATTCACGACATTGAGCGTGACCTTGCACGCACCCGCAGCCAGCTGGCCAGCACGCTTGATGAGCTTGCAGACCGCACGAACCCGTCCACCTTGGCCGATACGGCTAGGGATCAGGCAAAGACCTGGCTCGAGGACGAGACTGTGCAGAAGATCATCGCTGGCGTTGGTATCGGTATCGCAGCGCTGATCGGTATCAAGGTCTACAACGGCCGTAAGCGCAAGAGCGAGCTCAAGGAGCTGCAGAAGCTGCTGTCGCGTAACTAAGCGCGAGCGTCTGTACGCCGGTACCTGCAATGTTGTAGGTGCCGGCGTTTTGTCGTCGATACGCTCGTGTCCTTGTTGAATTCAAGGTAATCTCTCTTTACGACCGAAAGGGAGCATCAATGGTTAATGATCAGGCCGACCACGAACTCGAGCGGATGCGGGGCAGCAAAAAGCCGCTGTTGATCGCACTAGCGGTCATTGCGGTGATTGTGCTTGTGCTCACTGTCGCGGGGCCGTCGATACGCGCAGCGTTCACCCCGGACAACAGCACTGCCAACACTGCAAACACTGCCGCAACGTCCTCTGACGCCGAGTACAACGGCACTGACGTCCACTTCCTGGGCATGATGGTGCCGCACCACCAGCAGGCGATCGACATGTCGGATGTGCTGCTGGACTCCGACGTCGACGATGCGCAGGTGCGCGATCTCGCCCAGCGCATCAAGGACGGTCAGGAGCGCGAAAACGAGCAGATGAACGCCTGGGCCGACGAGTGGGGCATCGATCAGGACATGGAGCTCCACTCGAAGCACATCGCCAATGGCATGTTCCCGCCCGAGCAGTTGGACGAGTTCGCGCAGTTGCGTGGCGACGACCTGCGCACCGCTTTCCTCGAAATGATGCACTTCCACCACGCCCACGTGATCAAGATGACGCAGGACGAGGTGGACGGCGGCGCCTACGAGCCGCTTCGCGAGTTGGCCCAAGGCATGATTGAGGTGCAAACCGCCGAAATGGGCGAGATGGAAGAACTTCTGGGCTACAACCCGACGAAGTAACTAGACAATCTCGGCGCCAGCCTCAAACATTTCCTGAAGCGCTGCGGCACCGCCCTTGTCATCGACAGGGGAGCACATCGCGCGCAGGACGCGCACCTTGAAACCAGCCTTCAGGGCGTCCAGGACGGTGGCTCGCACACAGAAGTCCGTTGCAATGCCACAGACGTCTAGCTGGGAAACCTCGCGCTCGCGCAACCAATCCTCAAGCGATGTGCCAGCCTCAGTTGCGCCCTCGAACCCGGAATAAGAGGCGGTGTACTTGCCCTTGCGGAAAAACTCCTCAATCAGCGAGGTATCCACCGGTCCGCGCATCTGCGCACCATAGGAATCAGCGACGCAGTGCGGCGGCCAGGTGTTGACAAAGTCCGGTGTCTCGCCTTCCTTGGCAAAGTGGTCACCTGGCTCGATGTGCCAATCCTGTGTTGCCACAATGTGGTCGTACTCCAAACACCTGTTATCAGGGGTGGAGATCAACTCCGCGATTTTTGACGCCACCTCATCGCCGCGGGCGGTGGCAAGGCTACCGCCGGGGCAGAAGTCATTTTGCACGTCAACAATTACCAAGGCTGTTTTCATGAAGATCAGCCTAGTCTCAGCTGCGAGAAAAAGTGACGGGTACACAAAAAGCGAGGCTGGCGGGTAAAATACCTGCCAGCCTCGCTGTGCTGTGCGCCATCAGGGAATCGAACCCCGAACCCACTGATTAAGAGTCAGTTGCTCTGCCAATTGAGCTAATGGCGCGTATTTTGTTTTGTTGGTGTTGCTCTCTGCAACGAGGTAATACATTAGCAGCGTGTGTTGAATGTGTGAAATCGGCAGGTAAGAGCATATTTTTCGGCGATGTTAAACGTTGTATAACGCTTTGTTTGTGGATGGTGGCTTTTTAGCCGTTAACGGTTAAAGTATTGGCGTTTGAGTTTTGGATTTGAGTTGTGAGGGGTCCATTGTGCTCCACCTTCGCGCGGTTCGCCGCTGCACCGCGGTCCTGACGGCGCTGGCTGCAGGAGCGATGATTTCGGCCTGCTCACCGGGGGATGGGTCGAGCCGTCTCGAGCAGGTTGCGGAGACAGACCAGGCTGCAGAGACGACGCCTGCGGCGAAGCCGCCGAAAGTCTCGGTGAGCAATAACGCCACTGACGTCGAGCCTGGCCAGCCGGTGAAGGTGCTTTCGGAGGTCGGATTGGCCTCGGTGAAGATGACCAACGAGGCCGGCAAGGAAGTCGAGGCGGAGTTCAACGACGACAAAACCGAATGGTCTACGGCGGAACCGCTTGGTTACGGACGCGAGTACACCATTGAGGCGCGTGATGTTGAGGGCCAGAAGGTGGTGTCGTCGTTTACTACGGTGTCGCCGGCTGTGACGGTTAATGCGTACGTTGGTCCGCTTGACGGCTCGACGGTTGGTGTCGCCCAGGCGGTAACCATCCGCTTTGATAGCCCGATCCAAGACACCAAGAAGATGGAGAAACTCATCTCGGTGGAAACCTCGAACGACACCGAGGGTGGATTCTTCTGGCTGGATCCTTACGAAGTGCGCTGGCGCCCGAAGGAGTACTGGGAGCCCGGTACTGAGGTCACTGTGAAAGTGGATCTGTATGGGCGCAAACTTGCCGAAGGCGTCTACGGTTCCGACGACACCGAAATCAGCTTCACCATCGGTGACAAGGTGGAGACTGTCGTGGATAACTACGACAAGATGCTGCGCGTCTACGCTAACGACGAGTTGGTGAAGGAGTTCCCGATCTCACTGGGAACCGACGGTAGCTACGACACCCCGAATGGCACCTACGTGGTGGGGGATGAGCACCCCAGCCTTGTCATGGACTCGCGTACCTACGGCTTGGCGTTGGATGCGGGCGGGTACGTCACGCCGGTGGATTACGCCACCCAGCTGTCGTACTCGGGCATCTACGTCCACTCCGCGCCGTGGGCGCTGTGGGCGTTGGGGTCCCAGAACCAGTCGCACGGCTGCATCAACGCTTCCTATGAGAACGCCAAGTGGTTCCAGGAGTACGTCAAACGGGGTGACCCGGTAGTGGTGAAAAACACTGGCGGATCGACCCTGACCCCGTACGACGGCTTGGGCTACTGGAACCTTGATTGGGAGCAGCGCTCCGGCGGCAGCGGCGAGCAGCTCTACTCCTAGTGCCCCTAGGTGCAGTTAGGCTTTCGCGCGTTCCTCCTCGGCTTCAATCTCGGCGTTGAAATCGCGCTTGGAGGCCTGCCACTGATCCTCTGTCATGCCGATGCGCCAGTATCCAGAGATGGACACGTCTTGCTTGGGGACCTCGGATTCGACGAAGAGGAAGCGCCGCATTTCCTTGATCATCTCGGCAACGCCGTGGATGAACCAGCTGGTGTTCTTTCCGTCCGGCACGCCGGCCTGGCGCACGACGCGGGATAGCTCCGTGCCATGGGTCGCGCCGTTGCGGATAACCCAATGGATGTCCACGCCATCGCGGGCTGGGAGCTCAAACTTGCGGTCTTCGGCTTCGATCTCGATGTACGCGGTCGCAGTTGCGCCCTCGGGGAGGCGCTTTAGGCCCGCGCCGATGGCCGGTGCTGCGGACTCATCGCCGGCGAAGATGAAGTGCTCGTAGTCGACCGAAGGGCCCCACGCGCCACCTGGGCCGAAGAAGCCGATCTTCTCTCCAACCTCGGCTACGCGAGCCCACGGACCGGCCAGGCCTGCATCGCCGTGGGTGACAAAGTCAACATCGAAATCCCCGGTCGATGAGTCGAGGTTGATCAACGTGTAGGTCCGGGTCACCGGTTGCTTGTCGCGCGGCTGTTGTTCACGGACCTGTTCGACGTTAAATGGCCAGGAGTAGTCGGCGCCCTCCGGCACGAACAACAGCTTGAGGTAGTGGTCCGTAAACTCCAGATCTTTACCAACAAAAGCGGGGGCGTTCAGGCTTAAGCGAACCAGATCGGGGGAGAGCTGGCGGCGACCGGTCACGGTTGCCTCATTGGCCTTCCGGGGTTTACGCCTCGCGGCCGCTTTGTTGGCTTGTTCGGTCATCGTTGTCCCTGTCCTTCAACAACTCGTGGCTGCTTCGGGCGGCGGAAGTTCGCACGCCAAATAGTTAGGTAAGGCTAACATATTCAAGGAGGGGGTGGAATAGCAATGTGCCCCGTAACCTGTTGTGCAGGTTACGGGGCACGCTTTGGGGTGGCTGACGGGGCTCGAACCCGCGACACCCAGGATCACAACCTGGTGCTCTACCAGCTGAACTACAGCCACCATTGCTGTTTTGCAGCGGATTACACCTTAGCCGTTCATCTGAAGTTTACAAAAACCGCTGGTAGAACTCGGTTGCAGCGGCAGAAGCCTTCGTTGCGGTGTCGGTGTCCGGGCCGGGGGAGTCCACAAATACGGCGCGACGGTAGTAGTCCAACTCGCGGATGGATTCCACGATGTCCGCCAAGGCGCGGTGAGCCATGCCCTTTTCGGGCTGGTTGTAGTACGCCTTAGGGAACCAGCGGCGCGACAGTTCCTTCACGGTGGACACGTCGATCATGCGGTAGTGCAGGGCGTCGTCGAGACGCGGCATCTGCGCACGGATAAACGCACGGTCGGTAGCAATCGAGTTGCCCGCAAGCGGGGCAGGATGAGCAGGATCGCAATGCTTTGCGACGAGCTCCAGCACCGCATCCTCCGCATCCCGGATACTGGTCGTGGAGGCCTTAATGTCATCGAGCAGCCCGTTGGAGGAGTGCATCTCGGTGACAAAGTCATCCATCTCCGCCAGTTCGGCGTCGGTGGCGTGGACGACGAGGTCGACTCCGTCGTCGATAATGTTGAGCTCCGCATCCGTGACAAGCGCCGCAACCTCCACGATGACGTGGCGTGACGGGTCAAGACCGGTCATCTCCAGGTCGACCCACACGATGCGATTGTCCTTGTCTGCGATCTCCATTTATTCCTCTCCCATCTTGGCGTAAAACTTGCCCATAATCGGCGGCAGAATCCCGCGCGGGGCGTAGGTAGACACGACATCCATCGCCTTCGATAGCGGCCCCGGAACGACGCGTCGGCGGTTGCGGCGCATCGCCTTCAGGGTGTCGGCAGAGCAGGACTCGTAGGTCGTCCACAGGAAATCGGGCACGACCTTATCCACGATCGACTGCTCCTCCTCCGGAATGTGCGCCTCACGCACCGGACCCGGCGCGAGCAGGGTGACGTGCACGCCAGAATCCTTCAGCTCGTAGTGCAGGGCCTCGGTGAACATGTTCACGCCCGCCTTGGTGAACACGTAGGTGGCGTTGTTCGGGATCGGCAGGTTGCCCGCGGCGGAGCCGACGTTGCACAGCGCGCCCTCGCCGCGTGGCACCATCTGATCCAGCACCGCCTTGGTGATGCGAAACACTGCCGTCGCGTTCAGGTTGAACTGGTTCGTCTCGTACTCCCAGTCCTGCTTCATAAACGGGCCGAACGACGCGATGCCGGCAGAATTGACGCAAATGTGAATCTTGCGGTTCGCAATGTGGTTAAGCAGTGCGGTGACGTCGCGTTCCTTAGACAGATCCGCGGCGAAGACTTCGACGGTGACGCCGTGAGCGGCCGCGAGTTCGTCGCCAAGCTTCTGCAATACCTCCTCGCGCCGGGCAACAAGGATGAGGTTGTGGCCACCTTTGGCCAGGTCGCGCGCGATCGCCTCGCCGATGCCTTGGCTCGCGCCAGTAATCAACGCGAACGAGTTGATGGATGGTCCTGGAAAACTCATGCGTCCGAATCTACCCGCCCGCGATCTCTCGCAACGCTGCCGTGTGTCGCTCGAAGGCCTGCGCGCCCGTCGCTGTCAGTGTGACCCACACTGTGTCCTTCGCCCTACTCGACCCATACTCGCGAAAACGGGTGACGTAGCCGTGCTCCTCCAGCGTGGCCAACTGCTTGGACAGTGCGGAGTCTGACAAGTCTGCCTCGTCCTTTAGGGCGCTAAAGCGCATCTCAAAGCGGGACGATTGCTTTTCGACGGCACCCCCATGAAACAGCGCCGCACAAATCTTCAACCTGGCTAACGGGTGAATAACGGGGTCGATGGCTGGCTCACTCATCGGTTTTTCTCCCAGTAGTAACCGGTGACGATAATGACAGCTGCGGAGAGGACGCCCGCGATAGTCGCGCCAGCGACGCTACCTTCGGGGACGAGCCAGATGATTGGCATGAAGATCAGTGGCATCAGGACGGATCCCCAATTCGTCTCGGGGTCTTCCTGGATCGGCTGCTTCATGCTTGGGCGCACGTTGCGGTTGTGATCTCGCACGGTGATGGCGATGCAGGCGATGATAATGACCGTAAACAATGCCCACCAGTACGTCCACCGCAGGATCAGGCCAGCAGCAGTGACTCCGAACAGGGTGCCGAGAATGACATAAGCCCACAGGGGTGTGGGCTTATGTTGCGCGTCGCGCTCGAGCATGTCGATCTGCTCGAGGGTGGCGCGAGCTTCTTCTTGAGAGATCTTGTTGCTTTCCACGTTGGCAAGTATGTCACTTGCCTGAATGGAAAGCAAGCGTTAAATCTCGTGCATCTCCTGGTGCTTAGTCTCTGGGGAGGAAAGGATTGCCCACAGGGAAATCGCGGTAACGATAACCAGGTAGATACCCACGGCCTGCGGGCCATACTTCGCGTTCAGTGCCGTCGCAATGAAGGGGGCGATAGCCGCACCCAGGATGGAGGACACGTTGTACGCGATACCCGAGCCGGTGTAGCGCACATTCGATGGGAACAACTCCGGCAAGATCGCAGACATCGGGCCGAAGATGAAGCCCATCAACACCATGCCGATGAACAAGAAGATGCCCAGGGAAACCATGGTGAACGTCTCCGGATTCAGCAGCCACTTGAAGCTCAGGCCGTAGACGATGATCGCAACCGATGTCAGACCCAACACCGGGCGACGGCCGTAGACATCCGACCAATGCGCCGCAATCGGGATGCCAGCGATGAACCCGAAGATGCACACCAGCTGCAGCTTCAGGAACATCGGGTACGCAATACCCAGGCCAACGCCCTCTTCCGCCGAACCAATCCCGTAGGAGAGGAACCAAGTGGTCACGATGTAGAACAGCGTGTAGCAACCGACCATGACAAACGTGCCCTGGATCAGCGGCTTCCAAGCGGTCTTGAATACCTCCGCCAGTGGGGAAGCGGCCTTCTGGTTGTTCTGCTCCACCTGCTGGAACACCGGAGTCTCCTCAACCTGCAGGCGAACCCACAGGCCGATGATGACCATCACGATGGACAGCAGGAACGGAATGCGCCAGCCCCAGCGCATGAACGCGCCCTCGAAGTCGCCAGTGGTGTGGCCCAGCACGGTGACCAGGATGAGGAACAGGCCGTTTGCCAGCAGTAAGCCGAACGGTGCGCCGAGTTGGGGCCACATGCCCGCCCAGGCGCGGCGTCCCTTAGCTGCTGTTTCTGTGGACAGCAGGGCCGCGCCGGACCACTCGCCGCCCAGGCCAAGGCCCTGGCAGAAGCGCATCAGTGCCAGCAACGCCGGTGCCCAGATGCCGGCCTGTGCGTAGGTGGGCAGCAGGCCGATAACAAAGGTGGCGATACCCATGGTCAGCAGCGCACCGACCAAGGTGGCCTTGCGGCCGACCTTATCGCCGAATTGGCCGAACAACACTGAACCTAGCGGGCGAGCGATAAACGCCAGGCCAAACGTGGCGAACGACGACAGCAGCGCCACCGTGCTCGACTCCGACTTGGGGAAGAAGAGGAACGGAAATACCGCGACGGCTGCGGTGGCGTAGGCGTAGAAGTCGTAAAACTCAATCGTCGTGCCAATTGTCGACGCAAGGCGGACCCGGTTTCGCTCCTGCGGGGTGGTCTCTCGGATGGCAGCAGGGGCCGCTTGTGGGGCAGGGGGTTGATGCTCGACGCTGGTGGTCATTGCCCGTCCTTTCATTCCATTGTGTGAAACTGCTGTGTCGCAGAATGGAAGAAACTGTATCACGCTATGGGACGCGTATCCCAAAAATGGGTGAAGTGTGGTCTGCTGAGGCCAAACGACACATCCAACACGGCATATATCGCTGAAAATCAGCGGAGTATGCCGTGTTCCATGTGTCGTTTAGCTTTGCGGCACGCCTCTTTCCCCGCACATGGTGAGAACGCATTGGTGAAGACGGCCAAAAATCGGCATCTTCACCAATGCGTTCTCACCAAGTACGCGGCGCGCCCCTCATCCCAACCCCCAGAAACACAAAGCGCCCCCAGCAGGATTCGAACCCGCGACCAGCCGGGTAGAAACCGGATGCTCTAATCCACTGAGCTATGGGGGCAGTGCGCTTGATTGTAGTTATGGCCGTATCGCGGGCGAAAGTAGGGTATGCAGCATGACTGAGACTGCCCGAAAGCCTGCTGTTGTTTCCGCTTGGCCGCTCTATCTTGCCGCGCTCGCTGCGGCGGCGGTAGTCGCGGGTGCGGTGGCGCAGTCGTTCTCTGGTGGGTCGCTGGCGGCGCTCGGTATTCCAGACCCTGGCGTGACCACCACGTTCGGTTTGCCGGCGCTGCGCGGTGTGGCGTGGATTCTTATGGCGTTGGCGGTGGGGTCGTTCATGCTGTCGTCATTCTTCATCCCGCCGCGCATGCAGGGGGAGGATCTCAACGGTGCGCAGTTGACGGTGGACGGGCATATCGCGTCGCGTACTGGTGCGCACGCGAGTGCGGGCATCGTGCTGATCGGTTTGCTGATGATCCCGCTGGTGCTCTCGGACGTCTCTGGCCAGCCGATGAAGACTGTCATGTTTGAGGCGGCCGCCTGGTCGCAGGCTTTGGAGCAGGTCGAAGAGGCGCGTGTGTGGCTGATCGTCGCTGCGTTCGCGGCGGTGGTGGCCGTCGGTGGCTACGTTGCGACGAGTTGGTGGTCGCAGGTTGCGCTGTTCATCGGCGCGATTGTGGTGGTCATGCCGATCGGTCTGACTGGCCACTCGGCGACGGGCGGCTCCCACGACTTTGGCACTAACTCGCTCATTTGGCACCTTGTGGCCATGTTGTTGTGGGTTGGTGGGTTGATGGCGCTGGTAGCGCATGCTTTACGACGAGGCCCTCACCTCACCGAAGCCTCCCGCCGCTACTCCATGGTTGCCCTGTTTTCCATTCTGGCTATGGCGCTTTCCGGTGTGATTAACGCGCTGGTGCGCGTGCGTATTAGTGAGTTGACGGAGTACAGCTACGGCATCGTGCTGATCGTGAAGACGGTGGCGATTATGCTGCTCGGCATCATTGGTTACGCCCACCGCGAGCGCACCATCCCGCTGTTGGACAGCCAGCCGAAGGCGTTTGCCCGCCTCGGAGCGGTGGAAGTCCTGATCATGGCTGCGGTCTCCGGCCTTGCGGTCACCCTTGGCCGCACGCCGCCCCCGCCGCCGCTCGACCCGAACCTCACCCGCATGCAGGTGAAGATGGGGTACAACCTTTCTGAACAGATCTCCTGGACCAACTGGATCACTCTGTGGCGCCCCGAGCTGCTGTTTAGCGTCATTGCGATTCTTCTGGCCGTCTACTACCTGCGCCTGGTGCGCCGCGTGGACGGGTGGAAGACGTCACGGACGGTGTGGTGGTTGCTTGGGTGTGTGACGGTCGTCGTCACGCTGAGCTCTGGGTTGGGCATGCACATGCCGGCGTCGTATTCGGTGCACATGACCGTCCACATGATCCTGTCGATGGGCGTGCCAGTGTTTATGGTGCTCGGCGCCCCGCTGACCCTGATCAGCAAGGCGTATCCGGCAGGCGAGTTCAACCCGCGGATGTGGGCGGAGAGTTTCCAGCGCTCGAAGTTCCTGCGCATCGTGACGTTCCCGCCGGTGTCCACCATCCAGTTCCTGGTGTTTTTCTACGCCATGTATGTGTTCATCCCGTTCTACGAGCTGATGATTTCTGAGCACGCCGGCCACGTCATCATGAACGCCGTCTTCATGGTGTCTGGCTACTTCTACTTCTGGGAACTGATTGGCCCCGACCACATCGAGGGCCGCGCCACCGCGAAAACACGCCTGGCTTGGCTGTGGGTATCCATGCCGTTCCACCTGTTCATGGGCGTGTACCTCATGCAGCTTGGCGTGGTCATGGGCGAGGACTTTTACAACAACCTCGAACTGCCGTGGAACCCTGACCTGGCGCAGATTCAGAAGGAGGGCGGCGGCATCGCCTGGGCGTCCGGTTCCTTCCCGCTGCTGATCGTCTTCGGTGAGTTGTTCATGCAGTGGCTGCGCGAAGACCGAGCCGAAACGGAAGAGGCCGATCGCCGCGCGAAAGAGACCGATGACGAAGAATGGCGCCGCTACAACGAGATGCTCGCCCAGTACGGAAATCGCTCCTAGCAGCGGATTGTGGAATCTGGTTTCAAAGTTATCCACAGAAACGGCTTCCCCCTTTACCGGCTTTAAAAATCGTGCGAACCTCGAAGTGTGCAGGGCGTTGCTTGACGACGACACCCCGCACACCATCATCCGCACTATGGAAAGGGGGGCTCTTCCATGAGCCAAAACACCATCCGCCTTATTGGCAACCTGACCGATGATCCGAAACTTGTGTTGTTCGCGAGTGGAGCGACGGTCACCAAGATGAGGCTGGCGTCGTCGAAACGCAAGCGTGTCACCGACGACAACGGTAAAGAGACCTGGGAAGACGTCGACCCGCTGTTCATCGACGTTGAGTGCTGGGGGCAACTCGCCGTGAACTGCGGCGCGTCGCTGAAGAAGGGATTCCCCGTCATCGTCGACGGCTCGCTGGTCACCGACTTCTGGCAAGAAGGCGAAGGCAACAACGCCGTCACCCGCTCGAAAATCATGCTCAAGGCCCGCAACGTGGCCTTTGACATGAACCACTACCAGCTCAACTCGGCGCGCACCTCCAACTCCGGACACAGCCTCGACGGACACGACGCGGTACCTGTTATGGATGCCGAGGCCGTGTTCGAGCGGCTCACCGGCCAACCACCCAGCTTTGCCGACCCGGTCGACCCGGCCGAGCCGGTGGCCGCCGAAGCCGATGGGGGAGACAATGCTCTCGACGGAGCCCCCGACGGCACCGACGAGGCCCGCTACAGCGCCGAAGACCTCAGCGCCGCCAAGGCACCGTTCTAGGAGGGCGTCGTACTCAGCCACGTGATGTACCCTGATTGCGGTATTTAACGTCCGCATTCACCAACAAAAGGGGAAACGTAGTGGCTGAGTTCATCTACACGATGAAAAACGTCCGCAGGGCCATTGGCGAAAAAGTCATCCTGGACAACGTCACCATGGCCTTCTACCCAGGCGCCAAGATCGGCGTTGTGGGTCCGAACGGCGCCGGTAAATCGTCGCTGCTGAAGATCATGGCGGGCATCGACCAGCCAAACAACGGCGAAGCCTTCCTGCAGCCAGGAGCCACCGTTGGCATCTTGCTGCAGGAGCCGCCGCTCAACGAAGAAAAGACCGTCCGCGGCAACGTCGAAGAAGGCCTCGGCGAGCTGTTTGAAAAGAAGCAGCGCTTCGAGGAAATCGCCGAAGAAATGGCGACCAACTACTCCGACGAGCTCATGGAAGAAATGGGCAAGCTGCAGGAAGAGCTCGACGCAGCTGACGCGTGGGAGATCGACTCCAAGATCGAGCAGGCCATGGAGGCTCTGCGCTGCCCGCCGTCTGATGCGCCGGTGACCAACCTGTCGGGTGGTGAGCGTCGTCGAGTAGCACTGGCGAAACTGCTGCTGAGCGAGCCGGACCTCCTGCTTCTCGACGAGCCCACCAACCACCTCGACGCCGAATCCGTCCTCTGGTTGGAGCGCCACCTGCAGACCTACCCGGGTGCCGTGCTCGCAATTACCCACGACCGCTACTTCCTGGACAACGTCGCAGAATGGATCTGTGAGGTCGACCGCGGCCAGCTCTACCCGTACGAAGGCAACTACTCCACCTACCTGGAGAAGAAGGCTGAGCGTCTCGAAGTTGCCGGCAAGAAGGACCAGAAGCTGCAGAAGCGCCTGAAGAAGGAACTCGAGTGGGTCCGTTCCTCGCCGAAGGCACGCCAAGCCAAGAACAAGGCACGTCTGGAGCGCTACGAAGAGATGGCAGCCGAGGCGGAGAAGTACCGCAAGCTCGACTTCGAAGAAATCCAGATCCCGACCCCGCCGCGCCTCGGCAGCAAGGTCGTCGAAGTGGAAAACCTGAACAAGGGCTTCGACGGACGCGTCCTGATCAAGGACCTGTCGTTCACCCTGCCGCGCAACGGCATCGTCGGCGTCATCGGCCCCAACGGTGTGGGTAAGTCCACCCTGTTCAAGACCATCGTTGGTCTGGAAGAGCCGGACTCCGGCAACGTGACCGTCGGCGAGACCGTCCAGATCTCCTACGTGGACCAGAACCGCGAAAACATCGACCCCGAAGAAACCGTGTGGGAAGTTGTCTCCGACGGCCTGGACTACATCCACGTCGGCCAGAACGAAATGCCGTCGCGCGCCTACCTGTCCGCCTTCGGCTTCAAGGGTGCTGACCAGCAGAAGCCATCCAAGGTCCTCTCCGGCGGTGAGCGCAACCGCCTCAACCTGGCGCTGACGCTCAAGCAGGGCGGCAACCTGATCCTGCTCGATGAGCCCACCAACGACCTTGACGTGGAAACCCTCGGCTCCCTCGAAAACGCACTGCAGGCCTTCCCGGGCTGCGCCGTGGTCATCTCGCACGACCGTTGGTTCCTCGACCGCACCTGTACCCACATCCTCGCGTGGGAAGGCAACGTCGAAGAAGGCAAGTGGTTCTGGTTCGAAGGTAACTTCGGCGACTACGAGAAGAACAAGGTCGAACGCCTCGGTGAGGAAGCCGCCAAACCGTCGCGCGTCACCCACCGCAAGCTCACCCGTTAGGAGCAAACCCCATGGCAGAAATCCACGTGCACACCATTCCGGTGCGTTGGAGCGACTTTGACCGCTACGGTCACGTGACCAACTCGGCCTATGTCGAGCTGGCGCAGGAGGCGCGCCTGGCGTTCGCGGAGAAGTTCTTCTACTCCGAAGGCCACGAGTTCGTGGTGTTCGTGCGCCGGCTCGAGGTGGACTACGTCCGTCCGATCCTGCCCAACACCACCGCAGTGACCGTGGAGACGCAAGTGGTCAACCTGGGCAACACCTCATTTACCACCCGTCAGGAGATCAAGGACGCGCAGGGCAAAACTTGCGCGGTAGTGGAGTGCGTGCAGGTCACGGTTGATACCACGACCACCTCGCCGCGCGAGATCACGAAGAAGGAGATCGGCATCCTGTCCAAGGCGGCCGACAACTAGGTGATCTCCCTCGACATCGATACCGGCGCGCGCGGACTGACCACCCTGGTCGGCCGCGCCGTTGGCCTTGACCCGCAGGCCTCCGCCCGCATACAAGAGGTCGGAGATGGTGCGCTCGACGTGTTCGTGACCACGCCCTTCGACGCAATTGCTTCTCGACGAATCACCGGCACCACCTCCCACAACACCGCCACCGTCAGCGCCCGCGACCTCCTCGCCGCGCTGCAGTCCGGTTCTGTTGAGGTCGGGCCGGCGCGCGATGCCGTCTGGCCCGGGGCGCTGCCACCCGCCACCGGATTCGTTGCGCGTGAGCAGGTGCCGGTTGGCGTGGCGCGTCGCCTTGCCGACGAAGGCCGCAACCTCGCCCGCCAATTCTCCGGACCAGCCGGCCCACCGAAATCCTTGCTGGACGGGATCGTGCTCACCGCAGACGCCGACAGCGACAACCCAGTGGAGATCCCCATGCGGATGATCTTCGCCTGCACCGCACTCGGGCTCATCCCCGGCTTCGAAGCACCCGCGGAGATCCCGCGCCACCTGCGCGTATCCACCTGCGGGCGCTGGACCCGCTTGGACGCCCCCTTCGGATCCGTCTACCGCAACGCCGGACTCGGCCTGCTGTTCTAGCGGGCCGCGCTTCGCTGGCGGCCCGGGCTGGGACTAATAGGCCCGCGGGCCCTGGTTGATCATCATGTACGCCACACGCTGCATGTGATTCCACATCTGGGCGCGGTACGGTTCGGGCAGCTCGTCGTCGTCAAACTGCTCCATCGACTTGCCCATCAACTCGAGCCAACGATCCGCCTCCGGCTCACCGATCGCGAAAGGGAAGTGGCGCTTGCGCAACATCGGGTTGCCGCGCTGCGCCTGATACTCGCGCGGGCCACCCCAATACTGGACGAGGAACCAACGCAGGCGGTTCTCCGCGCCCTCCCAATCCTGATCCGGGTACATCGGGCCAATGAGGTCATCCTCCTTGACCTGGTCGTAAAACCCGCGGACAAGGCGGATGAAGAACGGTTCGCCACCGACGGCGTCGAAAAGCGTCTGCTCCTGCTTCGGGCTAATCTCCAACGTTTTCCTCCTGCTGTTTCACCAACACAGACTCCCGCGGCGTCAACACCACACCCTCACGGTGCAACGCCGCCAAAATCCGCTGATTCAAATAACGCGCAACCGTCCACTGCATGCCAGGCATCGTCTGCACCTCCACGCGGAACGACATGTAATCCGGCGTCACCTCGCTCGGACCCAACATCCGCGGAGTGCCCATCACCAGCTCGGCGACTTCCTTGTCCTGGCAGCCCGCAACAGCGGTCTCTTCGATCAAACGCGACACCTCATCCGGATTCACCATCAACGACACCGGCACCTGCACACGCGCGGTAGAGAAGCGGGCCGAGTGATTGCCAACCCGATCAATGTCGCCGTTGCGGATGTACCACAGCGCGCCGTCGATATCGCGAAGCGTGGTGATGCGAAGCGTCATCTCCTCAACATCACCCACAACATCGCCGACCTCAATCGTGTCACCCACCCCGAACTGGTTCTCAATCAAAATCGCCACACCGGAAAAGAAATCCTTCACCAACGACTGCGCACCAAAACCAATCGCCACACCGACAACACCAGCCGACGCAATCAACGGCGCAACATTGACCCCCAACTGATCCAGCACCGCAAGCACCGCCCACGCCCAAATCACAATCGCAGCCACCGACCGGCCCACATTGGCCAGCGTCTTCATCCGCTGCTGACGACGCTTCTCCTGCGCACGAATCTGCTGCGCATCACGCCCCTCATACTTCAACACATTCGAGCGTTTAATTCCCTGGCGCGTCGCACGCCGAATAATGCCATTCGCCAGCCAATTCAGCACAATTGCAACCAGCAAAATGAGCACGATCTTCACCGGGCGCTCAATGAACAATTCATGCGTTTGCGGATTGTTCCACCACGACGCCACGCCCTCGACAGCTTGGTCAACCTTTTCAGAAGCATCTTGAGTATCCATCACCGCACGAGTGTACGCGCGATGCATAAAAATGACCGAGGGGTGTACCGCTTGGTCTAGTGTCTGTGCACATGACTGTCTACGGATTCACCACCAACGCCATCCACGCAGGCTACGAGCCCGACAGCCTCTACGGGCCAATCAACACCCCCATCTACGCCTCCACCACCTTCGCCCAAGACGGCCTCGCCGAACTCCGCGGCGGCTACGAATACACACGCGTGGGAAACCCCACCGTCACCGCCCTGGAAAAAGCTGTTGCGGCGCTTGAAAACGCCGATTTCGCCGTCGCCTACTCCTCCGGCATGGCAGCTATCGATGTCGTCCTCCGCGTCCTGCTCAAACCCGGCGACCACGTCGTCGTATCCAACGACGCCTACGGCGGCACCTACCGCCTCATCCAACAAGTCTTCACCCTCTGGGGTGTGGAAAACACCGTCGTCGACATGACCAACCCCACAGAGGTCGCCGCCGCCGTCCAAGACAACACCAAGGTCATCTGGGTGGAAACGCCGACAAACCCAATGCTGGACGTCGTCGACATCGAAGCAATCGCGGCAGTGAAGAAGCAGGCAGCGCTGGTCGTCGACAACACCTTCGCATCCCCCTACCTGCAAAAACCATTCGAACTCGGCGCCGACGTCGTCCTCCACTCAACGACGAAATACATCGGCGGCCACTCCGACGTCGTCGGCGGCATCGTCTGCGGCCGCAACGACCGCGTCGACGGCTTCCACGAACAACTCCGCTTCTTCTTCGGCTGGGTCGGCGCCAACCCATCCCCGTTCGACACCTACCTCACCGGCCGCGGCCTGAAAACCCTCGCCGTGCGCATGGACCGCCACTGCGACAACGCCGAAGCCGTGGCCAAATACCTCGACGCCCAACCGCAAGTTTCCCGCGTGTGTTACCCGGGACTCGAAACACACCCGGGCCACGAGGTGGCGAAAAAGCAGATGACCCGCTTCGGCGGCATGGTCTCCGTACTGTTCCAAACCACCGAGCAGGCCAAGACGTTCTGCAAGTCGACGAAACTGTTCTGCCTCGCCGAATCCCTCGGCGGCGTGGAAAGCCTGCTCGAGCACCCCGCCACCATGACGCATGTGTCCGTGGCCGGCTCGGCGCTCGAGGTGCCGGGGGAGTTGGTCCGAATTTCAGTGGGCATTGAGGACGAGGCCGACCTGATCGCCGACCTCGAACAAGCCCTCAAGCAGCTTTAATTTGCTGCTGCGTCGGCCGCGCGGTTGCGCACAGCGCGTGCGGAGCGGTCCTGGCCTTCGGCGATAACACGCTTCAGGCCATTGGGGACGTCGTTGTTCAGCAGGGCGTTTGCCTTCTCAACAGCCTCTTGCGTGACGTCCCAACGCGGGTACATGCCCTCCAGGGTGCGCTGCGCCATCTCGTTGGTCAAACGGTCCCACAGGGCCGGCGCGGCGCGGAAGTACTCGTCGGTCAACCCCTCGAGCCCAGCGTCGGTGAAGGTGAGCCCGTCCATGAGGTAGCGGGCCTCCAGGTTGGTCAGGTCGTCGTTAATGAGCTTGTCCCAAGCCCAACGCTTATCGACGACCGCCCTCGCCCTCAACCGCGAAATCGCACCCTCCGACGTCTCGTCCTTCTCCTCGTCAACGGCCTCCAACGGCAAGGCGCCAGCAGCGAGAAGGTTCGTGATCGCCAACCAACGAACCTCCTGATTCTCGGAGGTCTTCAGCAAATCCTTGAAGTACTCAACCGTCTCCTCAGTCGGCTCCAGACGGGCAAGCGCACGGTCGAACACCGCCTTCGGCTCCTGACCACGGAACGCCTCGTTCAACAGATCGAAGCCGGTGCGGCGCCACGCCGGATCAACGTAGCGCTTCACAGCCTCAGTAGCCTGAGCGGCGATCCGCTCCTGCATATCCGGGCCAACCTCACGCGCCACCAACTCCACATACTGACGAGCAGGCAGACGACCATCGCGCACAGACTCCCACAGGGAAGACCACACCAACGTCTTCGCCAGCGAATCCTCAATCTGGCCCAAGTGCTCCACGGCAAACTGCTGCTGCTGCGCATCGAGGCCCATCAGGCAGTACGTGAGGTCGTCGTCGTTCACCAGGGCGAGATCGTGTTTCACGCCTGAAAATTCAGGAATCTCAGTGCGCTCGCCGGTGATATCGAGTTCGACTTGGTGGGTGCGCTGCACGGTGCCGTCGATAAGCGAATAAAGCCCCACGCGAACACGGTGGTCGCGCAACACCGGCGACTCCTGCACCACGGTAAACGTGTCCGAAATCTCCGGGTAAAGACGCGACACACCGGTAGTACGCAGCCACTGCTCAGCCCAGTTAGACAAGTCGCGACCCGAAGCCTCTTCGAGCGCGCCAAGCAGATCATCGAACGTGGCATTGGAGTAAGCATGGTTATCGAAGTGCTTACGCACACCCGCGAAAAACTCCTCATAACCCACATACGCCTGCAACTGCTTCAGCACAGACGCACCCTTGGCGTAAGTAATGCCATCGAAATTCTGCTCCGCCGTCTCAATATCCGGCGCATCCGCAGCAATCGGGTGCGTCGACGGCAACTGATCCTGCGAATACGCCCACGCCTTCTCCACCGTGGCAAACGTCGTCCACGCCTCCGGATACTCACCGATACCCACCTGCGCCGTCGCCGCCGACCACGTAGCAAACGACTCATTGAGCCACAGATCGTCCCACCACTCCATCGTGACAAGATCGCCGAACCACATATGCGCCATCTCATGCAGAATCGTATCGTTGCGACGCTCCAGACGATACGGCGTCGGCTCAGACGTGAAAATGTACTCATCGCGGTACGTCACACAACCAACGTGCTCCATCGCGCCCATGTTGTACTCCGGGCAAAACACCTGATCGTACTTGTCGCCAAACGGGTACTTGCGGCCGAAATTCGCGTGATAGAAATCGAAGCCGTCCTTCGTCTGACGGAACAGACGCTCCGAATCCATATGCGGAATCAAACTGGCACGCGCGTACAGACCAAGCTCAATCGTGCGGCCATCACCCGCGTCGTACGTGTCGGTGACCTTCTCAAACTCACCCGCGCAAATCGCAACCAGGTATGTCGACAGCGGGTAATCAATCGTCGTGGTCCAAGTCGCGGTGCCGTCACCGTTTTCCTCGCGTGAAACCGCCTCATTCAGAATCACCGTGTAACGCTCCGGCGCCTTCACACCCACCTTGTACGTCGCCTTCAAATCCGGCTGATCAAACGAGGCAAACACCTTCATCGCCATCGCCGGCTCAAACTGCGTGTACAGGTAGTCCTTGCCATCCACCGGATCCGTGAACTTATGCAGGCCCTCACCCGTGCGGTTGTACGGCTCCGTCGACGTCACCCGCAGCTCATGGGAACCCGCCGACAACGTGATCTCCTGGCCAGTCGGCTCCCCATCAAGCGTCGCCTCGAATGATTCCGCCACCAGGTCAAAGTGCGTCGTTCCCGCCTCGGAATCGAACTGGATTGTCGACACCGTCGTGAACGTGTCCTCGCCAGTGATATCCACCAGGATGTCGTAACGGACGTTTGAAATGAGCTTCGCGCGCAACTGCGCGTCTTCACGCGTGAGATTAGTCTTCATGTGACTCAGGCTACACGCGCTATTGTGGGCGGCATGAAAGAGCAAGTGACTTTTGGTTTGATGTTTCCTGCCCGTTTTGCTGGTTGACTTCGCGTTGGATGAAGGAAGTGGAGAAAGTCCGCGATGTTGAGGTCGAGTGGGTGCCGATGTCGCTCTCCGTGCTCAACGACGGCCGTGACATCCCTGCCGACTATGCCGAGTTGATGAAGGCGAACTGGGGTCCCGCGCGTGTGTTCGCGAAAGTGAAGCAGGATGCCCCGGACAAGATCGACGCGCTGTACACGGCGATGGGCACGATCATCCACACTGGCGGCCAGGATCACAAGAAAGGTTTCGGCGCCTACGACAGTGTTATTGCGGAGGCGCTTGCCGAGGTCGGTTTGCCCGCGGAGTACGCGGATGTGGCGAATACCGACGAGGTTGATGAGGCCTTGCGCGGTTTTCACGCGTCGGCAATGGCTGAGGTTGGCGACGACGTCGGCACCCCCGTGGTCAAGCTCGGCGACAGTGCGTTTTTCGGCCCGGTGATCACGCGTGTGCCGGAGGGCGAGGATGCTGGGAAGTTGTTCGACCATGCGGTTGGTGTGGCAAGTTTCCCGTATTTCTTTGAGCTCAAGCGCAGCCGTACGGAAGCCCCGCAGGTACGCTAAGCCTTATGCGTATTTACCTTGGAGCAGATCACGCCGGTTTCGAGCGGAAGAATCAGATTAAGGCCCATCTTGAGGCGCAGGGTCATGAGGTGACCGATTGCGGTGCTCATGAGTATGACGCTGCGGATGACTACCCGGCGTTTTGCATCGCTGCAGCTGAGGCTGTTGTTGCGGATCCGGGTTCGTTGGGCATTGTGCTTGGTGGTTCGGGCAATGGTGAGCAGATTGCGGCGAATAAGGTCAAGGGTGCTCGTTGTGCGTTGGCGTGGTCGATTGAGACCGCGAAGTTGGCGCGTGAGCACAATAATGCTCAGTTGATTGGCATTGGTGGCCGTATGCATACGGAGGAGGAGGCGCTCGCGATTGTTGATGCGTTTGTTTCCCAGCCGTGGAGTGAGGAGGAGCGTCATCAGCGTCGTATCGATATTCTCGCGGAGTATGAGCGCACTGGTGTCGCGCCGGAGGTTCCGTCTGCGAAGTAGTGTGTAGGCACGACGATTGGCCCGCTTTTTTGGCGGGCTT
>NZ_KV825969.1:55445-69200 GCF_001835805.1 Corynebacterium sp. HMSC034B08
CAGCCCCATGCCGACAATCGGGCACCGGACACGTTGGCGACATCATGGATGCCAACGCGCGTTGCTTACTATTGGCGAATCGCTGGGTGCGATACAGGTTGACTGCACCCTCGGTCGGGTGAAACGCCGCAACTTCCAGCTCGTCGCCGAATTGCTGCGCGAGAAATTCCGCACCCGTCATCGTCGTGCCATCGGTTAGCGTGAGCGTGACCTCGTCACCGGCGCCGGATTGGATCCGGGTCCATTCTGGAAGCGGCACCATAACAATCGGCCGTGGTACTGCATGCGGCACCCCACCACCGTCGCCATCACCGCGCAAGATGCCCATAAGCGCATCAGCCATCTGGCCGGCTGGTGGCAGTTCAGTATCGATCAGCCCACGCAGCGTGTGCTCAATATCGGCAATGTTGCGCGCCGAATGCGTCAAGTGCAGCGTTGCCATCCCTTCGCGCGCACGCGAGAACCGCACTTGTTTTTCCGGCGCGGGTTTCTTCGCGTCGATGACCTGATCGGCATAGCGCGACAGCGCGTCGAAGCGGCCCTGAAACTTCAGCAGGGTAAAACGCAACCGCCAACGCTTCGCGGCGTCGTCGACAATGGCGAGTTTGCGTTCAATCAAACACAACTGATCCAAGGGTGTGTCTGCTGCCATGTGGCGTGCGTCGGATTGTTTCCGCGTGAATTTCGTCGCTCCGAAGTAGACGTCGTGTACGCGTGACCATTCTCGGATGCGCGACGGTTTCAGCCCGGCAGCGAGGGCTGTGTCGCGGTCGAAGTCGGCGATGTCCGTAAGCCGGAAGCCGAGAAGGTCTACAAATGCCATGACATAAACGCTAAGCAACCTCCAAACAACCGACAAGGCCCAACAAAAAATCTGTGGATAACCCACCGACTCATGCCGGAAAGTTATCCACAGATTGGGCTGGGTCTTGACTTTTAGCGTTTGGTCACTTTGCCGGTCAGTTTCGCGAGTGGTGCTGCGAAGGATCCGCGGGCGAGGAACCATCCGAGCGCAGTGACGGCTACGGCGCCGAGGAATACCAAGGTGCCGGTCCAGGATGTGGAGTCTTGGGCGGCGAACATGGCGTTGAGGTTGGCGCGCAGGCCGGTCGTCGCAACGAGGAAAACGTGGATGACCATGAAGATGAGGAAGTAGATCATGGTGGGGAAGTGCACGGCGCGTGCCCACGCGACGGGCACCCCGGTCCACGATTTCGGCCACATGGAGCTCATGCGGAAGCCGGATGCGATCGCGAGTGGGGAGGCGATGAATACGGTGGTGAAGTACGCGAGTTCTTGCAGCGCGTTGTAGTGGACCCAGCCGTGTTCGTTAGGCCAGTCGAGCGCGAGGTATTGCAGTCCTGCGGAGATGGCGTTGGGGATGGCATCGATGCTGGTTGGCACGATGCGGACCCATTGGCCGGTGGCAAACAGTAGGATGTAGAACACTACGCCGAGTGCGACCCATGCGATGTCAAGGGTTTGGTGCAGCCATTGGGTCAAGGAAATCTTTTTGCCGTTGCGTTTCGACGTCCAGTAGCCCGCCGGCCGCTTCTCTCTGCGCACGTCGAGACCAGTCTTGACGATGAGCGCCATCAGGAACATGTTGAAGAAGTGGGCCCAGTTGAGCCAGGCGGGGAAGCCGACGGGGGCGTTGTCGGGCAGTGGCTGCATTCCGTCGTAACGTGCGACGAAGTCGGCGCCGGTGTCGGTGCCGATGAACCAGCGTGCGCCGATGAATGCTGCGATGACCAGTACGAGGGCTGGAATGAGCCATCGCTTATCGACGACCCCACGCCCCGCCGGCACCTCCACCGGCGCAGGCGCTGCGGGCGTTGGGGCTGCCGGTGCTGCCGGAGCCGGATCGGGCGTGGGCGTGGCGTCGGCGGTTGTTGCAGCAGCGGGGGCTGCTTCGGCTGCAGGTTCCGGTTCCGGTGCCGGTGCGACCTCGGGCTCGGCTGGTGCGGGCACGTGGACAGTACCGGCGGGTGGCCAGGCTTCGCCGCCTGCGACGCGGGGAAGACCGCGGCGCAAGGCAACCTCGACGGTGTTTGCGGGGGTTGCAGCTGGAGCTGTGGCCTGATCGGCTGCGTCAGCCGTGCTAGTAGCAGCAGCGCCAGGCTCGCTCGGTGTCGCTGTGGACGGAGCCGCAGCAGCGCCCGCAGCGCCTGCGAAGGCAGCGACGGCGGTGGCCGGTGGCCAGGGTTCACCACCCGGGGTGCGAGGTAGGCCCTGGCGCAAACCGGTGGTCGGCGAGGAAGCAGACACAGTGGCAGGCGCCGCGACAGGCTCAGCGGGGGCGGAGGTGGTCGGGGTGGTGGGGTCGTCGATTAGCGGGGGCCATGGTTCGCCGCCGGGAACACGGGGCAGGCCGCGTCGGAGTTGGGGCATTACTTACGAGCCTCGATCTCGGAGATGATCTGTGGGACGACGTCGAAGAGGTCGCCGATGATGCCGAAGTCGGCGATGTCGAAGATGGGGGCATCCTCGTCATTGTTGATGGCGACGATGGTGTCGGCGGTTTGCATGCCCACCAGGTGTTGGACGGCGCCGGAGATGCCGATGCCGATGTAGAGCTTCGGGCTGACCAGCACGCCGGTTTGGCCGATTTGGGCTTCGTAGGCGACTTGGTCTTCGTCGACGGCGGAGCGGGTGGCGCCGACGGCGGCGCCGAGGGTGTCCGCGAGCCCGCCGACGAGTTCTTCGAACATGTCGGCGTCGCCGAGCGAGACGCCACCGGCGACGACCTTGTCTGCGGTGAGCAGGTCGGGGCGGGTGGAGGTGCGCTCGACGGGGGTGACGGAGACGACCTCGGCGGTGCGTGCGCCGGAGGGCTCGACGTCGAGGTCGCGCACCTCAGGCGTTGCGACGGCAGCGGCGCGGGTTTCCACAGCACCGGGGCGCACGGTGATGATCGGTGCGGAGTGGGTGGCAGCGGCAGTCGCGGTGTAGGCGCCGCCGAAGTTCTGGTGGTCGGTGACGATGCCTTCTGCGTCTCGACGAACCGCCACCGCGTCGGTCAACAGCGCCTTGCCTGCGCGCACGGCTACACGGCCGGCGGTTTCGCGCCCGCGCACGGTGTGGGAAAACAACACGGCGGCGGGGTTGAGGGTGGTGAGGGCGGTGGTGGTGGCGTCGACAAGTGGGGCGTCGGAAACCAGCACCGTGGCCGCGCCGAGGGTGCTGAGGGCGTCGGCGTGGGTGCGGTCGTCGATAAGAACGATGGGGGTGCCGATTTCGGAGGCCGCGCCGATGAGTTCGGCGGCGTGGGGGTCGAGGCTGCCGTCGTGGGAGCGGTCCGGGACAACGAGAATTTCAGTCATGGGTGCTCCTTAAATGAGGTTTTTGGATTCGAGGAAGTCGACGAGTTTCGCGGCGGCGGTGGAGTTGGCGTCGATGATTTCGCCGCGTTCGCGGGCCGGGCGCTTGTCAATGGCGACCATGATGGCGCGCGGGTGGGTGAAATCTTCCGCGTCGATGTCCAGGTCGGCGAGTGTGAGCGTGTTGAGCTCCTTCTTCTTCGCCGCCATGAGTCCCTTGAAGTTGGGGTAGCGGGGGTCGGCGAACTCGTCGGCAACAGCGACGACGGCCGGAAGGTCGGCGCGCAGTTCGACGTCCGCCCCGTCAGAGGCCTGGGTGGCAGTGGCGGTTGTGCCGTCGACGGTCAGTTCCGTCAGGTTGGTCAGTACGGGCCAGTTCAGGTGTTCGGCGATCATGGGGGCGACGACGCCGGTGCCACCGTCGGAGGACATGTTGCCCGTGACGACGAGGTCATAACCGTTCTTGCGAATCAACGCCGCAAGCACCTCGGCGGTGAGGGTGACGTCTGCGCCGGTCAAGGCGTCGTCGGAAACGATGTAGGCCTCGGTGGCGCCCATGGCGATGCCGCGGCGGATCGAGTCGGCAGACGTTTCGGGGCCGACGCTGAGGATTTCGACCACGGTGTCGTCGTTAAGTGCTTCCGCGATGCGTAGCGCTGCTTCGACGGCGCGTTCTCCAACTTCGTCGGCAACAACGTCGCCGGAGCGGTCGGTCAGACCAGTCTCCAGGTTCATTTCGCGGTCGCTGTAGGTGTCCGGCACCTCTTTCAGCAGCACGGCAATGCGCACGGCTACTCCTTATAGGTAGGGGGTAGGCAATCGTGCGCAGTCTAGCGCACGGCTAAAAGTCGAATCCCCCGAAGTCGAAGCCGCCGCCGAAGTCACCCATGTCTCCGCCGAAATCGCCACCGCCCATGTCACCCATGTCACCCATATCTCCCATGTCGCCCATGCCTTCGGCGCCAGCAGCGTCGCCGAGACCGCCAGCCTCAAACGCTTCGGGTGCTGCTGCGCCGGACATGCCGGCGAACATGGTGGAGTAGAACATCATCGACGACGCAGCCCACATGCCGGTCATCATCGCTGGGGCCCACCAGGCGGTGGAGTACCAGCCAGCAGGAACGGGGCGGCCTGCGACGGCGCCGCCGGGGTAGTAGTGCGGGGTCGCCTCGGTGGCTACGGGCGATGCGGTAACAACGGTGCCGTCTTCTTGGCGCACGCTGCGCTGTTCAGTCACGCGGCCTGCCTGGCGCTGGCCTTCCAACTCTGGCAGCGCAGGACCGGCTGGAAGCCCCATGATTTCGCGTGCGGCGTTGACGTAGTGCAGGCCCTCGAGCGCGGATTCGCGGGCGAGCATGGCCTGCTTTGGCGTGCGGGCGTCGGCAAGACCTGCGCTTGCTGCGTTGAAGCGCTCGGAGGCGTCGGCCATGGCCTGGGTGGAGGCGGCGTCGTTGCCGGAGAGGTTCAGCACTTGCGAACCGAGGCGGTCGGTCCATCGCTTGGCGTCGGCGTAGGCGTCGTCGAAAGAAATCTGCACCTGCTGGCGCGATTGCACTTGACGACGACCGCCACCACCCATCGTGGGCAGCATGATCAACGCACCAATAGCAAAGACGATGAGCAACAGACCGAGCATGGCTCCTCCTAAAAATCGTTGTTGTTTGGTTCAACGGGTGAACCTGCGCTAAAGTTCCGAGCAGCCGTTAAGGCAGCGTTTCTACGCATGGGAATGTCGTATAGTGGCTAATACCTCAGCCTTCCAAGCTGAAGACGCGGGTTCGATTCCCGTCATTCCCTCCACGTTTGACCACCGGTTCTGCATGCAGAACCGGTTTTCTTATGCCCCGATGTGACCCTGGAATAAACGCCCGCTACAATGATCAACCTGAACCGCTTGAGTGGTTACTGATTCGGTTCATACCGTGGCGGTTTTGCCGCCTACGGGGCGTGGCGCAGTTTGGTAGCGCACCTGCTTTGGGAGCAGGGGGTCGCAGGTTCAAATCCTGTCGCCCCGACAAAGGCGGGCCCGTTTTGTACGGGCCCGCCACTTATAAGCACTGAAACTCGTTGATGGAAACAAGTACAGGAGAAACCCGTGAAGACTAACGTCGAAAAGCTCAGCGACACCCGCGTTAAGCTCAACGTCAGCGTGCCGTTCGACGAGCTTGGCCAGGAGATCGACCAGGCATACAAGGCGATCTCCCAGCAGGTCAACATTCCGGGCTTCCGTCGAGGCAAGGCTCCGCGCCAGCTGATCGACGCTCGTTTCGGCCGCGGTCCGATCCTGGAGCAGGTTGTCAACGACATGCTGCCGACCCGCTACGAGCAGGCTCTGGCAGAGAACGACCTGAACCCGCTGGGCCAGCCGGAGATTGAGGTCACCAAGATCGAGGACAACGACGTTGTCGAGTTCACCGCTGAGATCGACGTTCGTCCGGAGATTGAGGTGCCGGACTTCTCCAAGATTGAGGTCACTGTTCCGGAGCTCAAGGTTGACGACGAGGCTGTTGACGCCGAGCTCGACTCCCTGCGCGAGCGTTTCGGTGAGCTCAAGGACACCAAGCGCAAGATGAAGACCGACGACTTTGCGGTCATCGACCTTGAGGCTTCTATCGACGGCGAGAAGCTCGACGACGCTTCCGCTGAGGGCCTGACCTACCGCGTCGGCGCCGACGACCTGATGAAGGGTCTGGACACCGCTCTGCGCGGCATGAAGACCGGCGAGGACAACGAGTTCGAAACCGAGATCCAGTACGGCGAGAACAAGGGCAAGAAGGCGACCGTCAAGGTCCACGTCCAGCAGACCAAGGAGCGCAAGCTTCCGGATCTTGACGACGAGTTCGTCCAGATGGCGTCCGAGTTCGACACCGTCGACGAGCTGCGTGAGTCCACCCGCGAGCAGGTTGAGGAGAACGCGAAGGCGAAGCAAGCTGCTGACATTCGCGACGAGGTCCTCAAGGCTGCCCTCGCCCAGGTTGAGTTCGCGCTGCCGGAGTCGATCGTCGACGAGCAGGTGCACAACCAGCTCCACCAGCTGCTCGGCCAGATGGCTCACGACGAGAACGCACTGGCGCAGCTGCTTGAGGCGCAGGGCACGACCCGCGAAGAGTTTGACAAGGAGTCCCGCAAGCAGGCTGAAGAGTCCGTGCGCACCCAGCTGTTCCTCGACGCTGTCGCAGAGGAAGAGCAGCCGGAGGTTTCCCAGCAGGAGCTCACCGACCACATCCTGTTCACCGCACAGTCCTACGGCATGGACCCGAACCAGTTCGTGGCTCAGCTGCAGCAGTCCGGCCAGATCGCGAACCTGTTCTCCGACGTGCGTCGCGGCAAGGCCCTCGCCGCCGCTATCTCTCGCACCTCGGTGAAGGATGAGGCTGGCAACAAGGTTGACCCGAACGATTACTTCGGTGAGATCGAGGAAGAGGACGAGGCTGCTGAGGAGCAGTAAACTCCGTTAATCTTTGAACGGCCGGGAGCGTGTGTTTGCTCCCGGTCGTTTTTGTTGTGGGCGTGGGGTCGTCGATAAGAGTTGCCCGTACGCCGGTAGCGAACAAGGTTCAACTCCCTCGCGCGCGCGAGTAGGGTGGTGGCGTTACACGACGAACTAGCGAAGGAGCATCTGTTATGACTTCCCCGACTCAAGGTATGAACCTGGGAGACTCGGTGTACGAGCGCCTCCTGCGGGAGCGCATTATTTTCCTGGGTCAGCAGGTGGATGATGAGATTGCCAACAAGCTTTGCGCCCAGATTCTGCTGCTGTCGGCTGAGGATCCGACGCGCGACATCAGTCTTTACATCAACTCGCCGGGCGGTTCGGTGACCGCAGGTATGGCGATTTACGACACGATGAAGTACTCCCCGTGCGACATCGCTACCTACGGCATGGGTCTGGCTGCTTCCATGGGCCAGTTCCTGCTGTCTGGCGGCACGAAGGGCAAGCGTTACGCGCTGCCGCACGCACGCATCATGATGCACCAGCCTTCCGCAGGTGTTGGCGGCACTGCTGCTGATATTGCGATCCAGGCTGAGCAGTTTGCCGCGACGAAGCGTGAGATGGCTGAACTTATCGCAGAGCACACCGGCCAGACCTTCGAACAGATCACGAAGGATTCGGACCGTGACCGTTGGTTTACCGCGATGGAGGCCAAGGAATACGGCATCGTGGACCACGTCATCGAGAATGCCGCCATGGCTGGCGAGCACGCGATTGGCGACTAAGGCAAGCAACGAGAAGAGGAGACTTTTACTATGACTTTCCAAATGCCCAGCTCCCGCTACGTGCTGCCGCAGTTCCTGGAGGAGACCAGCTTCGGCACGAAGCAGATTGATCCGTACGGCAAGCTGTTTGAGGAGCGCATTGTGTTCCTTGGCACCCAGGTTGATGACACGTCGGCGAACGACATCATGGCCCAGCTGCTGGTCCTGGAGTCCCAGGATCCGGACCGTGACATCACGATGTACATCAACTCCCCGGGTGGTTCGTTTACCGCGTTGATGGCGATTTACGACACGATGCAGTACGTCCGCCCCGACGTGCAGACGGTCTGCCTCGGCCAGGCGGCATCGGCCGCCGCGGTCATCCTGGCGGCCGGTGCGCCGGGTAAGCGTGCGGCGTTGCCGAACTCGCGTGTGCTGATCCACCAGCCGGCCACCCAGGGCACGCAGGGGCAGGTGTCGGACCTGGAGATCCAGGCGGCTGAGATCGACCGTATGCGTCGTCTCATGGAGAACACGCTGTCGCACCACACGGGCCGTACGCCAGAGCAGGTTCGTATTGATACCGACCGCGACAAGATCCTCACCGCTGAGGAAGCCGTGGAGTACGGGATCATCGACCAGGTCTTCGACTACCGCAAGCTCAACGGCTAAAAAGAAAGGCGCCCGCAAGGGCGCTTTTTAGCTTTACGACGACACCCTCACCGGCGTCGCACCACAACCACCTACTGTTCGGTTGGGGTTTCCACGACGTCGGCGGAGGTCGGCGCTGCGTCGTCGCAGAACTTCACTGCGTTACGGATGGCTTCTGGTGCGCCCTCGAAGTCGCCGCGCGACCAGCACACGCCGTCTGCGGTGTTTTGTGGGTCTACAGACGCCCAACCGTTACCCCGTGCGACCCAGTAGTAGTCCTGACCGTCTGGTGTGACGGTACGGGCCCATTCACGGTCGCAGAAGGTGCTGTATTCGTCGCTGGCGCCCTGCGAGCCTTGTGCGGGCCATGCGCAGGCAGCACCCGGCTCGTCCGGTGCGGGAGCGACCTCTGGCTCGCGTGCGGAACCGCCGGAGTTGCCGGATCCGCTCGAGCTGCGGCGACTGCTGCTGGACTTGGTGGACGACTTCGTCGTGGTGGACGTCTTCGACGAGGAGCTCGAGGAGCTCTTCGTGGTTGTGGACGAGGAGGTTGTGGTCTCGTCGTCTTCCTCGGAGGTGGTGGTCGTCGGGGTTGGGGTGGCTGTTGTGCTGGTTTGGGGGAAATCCAGCACCGGTTCAGCAATGCGTGCCTCGTCGTCCGAGCCGCCGCAGGCGGAGAGCGCCGGGACGGCGATGAGCGCTGCGGCGATGGTGGCAAGTGCGCGGCTGCGTTTCACGGGTACGGATTTCCTTTCAGACACATCAAAGAATGTGTCTAGGCTAGCTGATCGTTCCGAGGACAATGCGCTTAGTTTAGTCCCACTGCGTTTTGGGTGCGTGGGACGGGAACAGGGATGTGTCGTCGTGCGTTGTAGGGTGTGGGGTTCAGCACCCACTAGACTTGGGGAAGATTTCGGCGAGGGAACGGGAGTAGATACGCGCATATGGCCACTACGCATGACAGCGCTAGCCTTCTGAAGTGCTCTTTCTGCGGCAAAAGCCAGCAGCAGGTCCGCAAACTGATTGCGGGCGGAGGCGTCTACATTTGCGACGAATGCATCGAGCTGTGCAACGAGATCATCGAAGAGGAGCTCGCCGGCGCAGAACGCCAGGAGGAATCAGGAGAGCGTTTGCCGCGCCCTTCGGAGATCACTGCGTTTCTGGACGAGTATGTGATCGGCCAGGATGCGGCCAAGCGCACGCTTGCTGTGGCTGTGTACAACCACTACAAGCGCATTAAGGCGGAGGAGTCGAACCTTTCGGCCCGTGCGAAGGACGAGGAAGTGGAGATTTCCAAGTCCAACATCTTGCTGCTTGGCCCGACGGGTTCTGGCAAGACCTATCTCGCGCAGACGCTGGCGCGCATGTTGAATGTGCCGTTTGCGATCGCGGATGCCACCAGCCTGACCGAGGCTGGCTATGTCGGCGAGGACGTGGAGAACATTCTGCTGAAGTTGCTGCAGGCGGCAGACTTCGATGTGAATCGTGCGCAGCACGGCATCATTTACGTCGACGAGGTGGACAAGATTTCCCGCAAGTCCGAAAACCCGTCGATTACCCGCGACGTTTCGGGTGAGGGTGTGCAGCAGGCGCTGCTGAAGATCCTGGAGGGCACGGTTGCGTCCGTGCCACCACAGGGTGGACGTAAGCACCCGAACCAGGAGTTCATCCAGGTGGACACGTCGAACATCCTGTTCATCGTGGCCGGCGCGTTCGCTGGCCTGGACAAGGTGATCGCGGAGCGCGTGGGCAAGAAGGGCATCGGCTTCGGGGCGGAGATCGACTCGAAGTCGGAGCGCGACGAGGCGAACATGATGGCGCAGGTGCAGCCGGGCGATCTGGTGAAGTTCGGCCTGATCCCCGAGTTCATTGGCCGTTTGCCGATCATCGCGCACGTCGATGATCTGGATCGCGACTCGATGAAGCGCGTGCTCACGGAGCCGAAGAACTCGTTGGTGAAGCAGTACAAGCGCCTGTTCGCGATGGACGGCGCGGAGTTGACGGTGACCGACGAGGCACTTGGTGTGATCGCGGACAAGGCAGCGGAGCGCAAGACCGGTGCGCGTGGCCTGCGTGCGATCATGGAGGAACTGCTCGTTCCGGTGATGTACGAGTTGCCGGATCGTGACGGCGTCGCTGAGGTTGTGCTGGATGAGGCAGCCGCTCGCGGGGAGGGCGAGCCGAAGTTCATCGAGGAAGAAAAGCAGCGCTCCGCGTAACGCAGTTCTGCTTAGATTAGGCCGCCGTCGTCGCTGTAGACGTCGGCGGTTTCTTCTTCCGCAGTGGGGGTGGGTTCGAGGTAGGACTCGTAGCCGGAGTAGGGGATGTTGGACGTGAGGAACGTCAGCACGGTGTCGATGACCATGCGGCGCATGCCGTCGACGTTGCGGCGGCTTGCAAAGTCCACGTCGCTGACGCTCAGTGCGGTCAGGCTGTTGCCCACGCGGAAGAAACACAGCGATGCGACCAGCGTGAGCAGATCGACAGCGGAGATACCTGGGCGGAATGCTCCCGCGTCTTGGCCTGCGAGCAACAGACGTTCAACGTGGAGGAGTACTTCGTTCTCGCTGACAAGCGCTGCGGCGTCTTCTTCGGCGGCGACGGGGTCGAGGTTTTCACGCAGGACGAGGCGCACACCGTCGGGGTGGTCCAAAAACGCGTGGTAGAGGGCGTCGATGTAGCGGCGCATCCCCTCGACGGGGGCGGCGTAGGAGCGGGTGGCGATGTCCTGAGGCGGGGTGATGCGAGCACTTGCCACCTTGAGCGCTGCGAGGTACAAGCCGCGCTTGTTACCAAAGTGGTAGTGGATCATGCGCTTGCTCATGCCCGTGGTGCGTGCAAGCGCGTTGAGTTTGACGTCGTCGTAACCGTTGTGGGCAAACGCGACAATCGCGGCATCGACGACAGCACCGGGGGAAGGGGAGGTGGCAGTCTCGGGTGCGGCGGTGTCGGCCATGTCCGTGGGCTCCCTTTCGGTGTGGTTCGGTGTGGTTCGGTGTGGTGGGGTCGTCGATACGCTTCTTTGCTTCCTCTCATCGTGCACCACTTGGCAGATCAGTGGCGCAGTACCGGCCAATGTTGCCCCCTGTGGGGGTAGGTTGAAGGGGAAACAGAAACAGAAAGAGGAGGCCTCATCATGTCCCAGACCCCCGCAAATGTCGTTGTTACCGGCGCAGCAGGCAACATTGCGTACTCGTTGCTGTGGCGCGTGGCAGCAGGCGACGTCTTCGGCCCCGATCGTCCGGTGAACCTGACGCTGCTGGAGATCCCGGAGGCGGTGCGTGCGGCTGAGGGCACGGCAATGGAGCTCAACGACTCGGCGCTGCCGCTTCTGAACAAGATCACGGTGACCGACGACGCAAACAAGGCATTCGACGGTGCGCAGGCGGCGTTCCTGGTGGGGGCGAAGCCGCGCGGCAAGGGCGAGTCGCGCGCGGACATGCTGGCTGCAAACGGCAAGATTTTCATCGGACAGGGGCAGGCGATCAACAACGGTGCTGCGGATGACGTCCGCGTGCTGGTGGTCGGCAACCCGGCGAACACGAATGCCTACATTGCGAACAAGGCGGCGCCGGATGTGCCAGCGGATCGCTTCAACGCGCTGATGCGTTTGGACCACAACCGTGCGCTGTCGATGCTCTCGCAGCAGCTCGGGGTGTCCTCGACTGCCATTGAGCACCTGACAGTGTGGGGTAACCACTCGGATACGCAGTTCCCGGACATCACCTACGCCACGGTGGACGGCAACCCGGTTGAGGTGGATCGCGCCTGGTATACCGACGAGTTCATCCCGCGCGTGGCCAAGCGCGGCGCGGAGATCATCGAGGTGCGCGGTAAGTCCTCGGCGGCGTCTGCAGCGTCGGCGTCGGTGGATCACATGCGCGACTGGGTACAGGGCACGGCTGGCAAGTGGACGACGGCTGCGTTGCCGTCGACGGGTCAGTACGGCGTGGACGAAGGGCTTGTGTTCGGCTTCCCGGTGACGGGTGAAAACGGTGCGTGGGAGGTCGTCGAAAAGCTGGAGCTCAGCGACGATCAACGGGCTCGTATCGACGCCAACATCACCGCCTTGAAGGACGAGGCGGCGATCGCCGACAAGCTGTTCTAGGTAGCTCGTTAAGATAGGTCGCGTGACTGACAAAAATCTGAACCGCACTGACGCGCTGCCGAAGTCGTGGGAGCCCAGCGACCACGAACGCGACCTCTACGAAGGCTGGGTCAAGGCAGGCTATTTCACTGCCGACGCCCACTCTGACAAGCCTGCGTACTCCATCGTGCTGCCGCCGCCGAACGTGACGGGTCAGCTGCACATGGGCCATGCTCTTGACCACACGCTGATGGATTCCCTGGTGCGCCGCAAGCGCATGCAAGGCTACGAGGTGCTGTGGCTGCCGGGCATGGACCACGCAGGCATTGCTACCCAGACCAAGGTTGAGGCGAAGCTCAAGGCCGAAGAAGGCAAGGACCGCTACGACTACGGCCGTGAAGAGTTCATTGACCGGGTGTGGGAGTGGAAGGAGCAGTACGGCGGCACGATCACTACGCAGATGCGTGCGATCGGCGATTCCGTCGACTGGTCTCGCGAGCGCTTCACGCTGGACGAGGGCCTGTCGCGCGCCGTCCAGACCATCTTTAAGCAGCTCTACGACCGCGGCCTGGTCTACCGCGATTACCGCCTGGTCAACTGGTCGCCGGTGCTGGAGACTGCTGTGTCCGACATTGAGGTCGTGTACAAGGACGTCGAGGGCGAGTTCGTCTCCATTCGCTACGGCTCGCTTGACGACGACCAACCGCACCTGATCGTTGCCACCACCCGTGTGGAGACGATGCTGGGTGACGTGGCCATCGCCGTCCACCCGGACGACGAGCGTTACTCCCATCTCATCGGCGAGGTCTTCGAGCACCCGCTGCGCGAAGGCATGCAGGTCAAGGTCATTGCCGACGACTACGTGGACATGGAACTGGGCACCGGTGCGGTGAAAATCACCCCGGCGCACGACCCGAACGACTACGAGATGGGTCTGCGCCACGATCTTGAGATGCCGATCGTCATGGACAAAAAGGGCCGTATCGCCGATACCGGCACCAAGTTTGACGGCATGAGCCGCGAAGAAGCCCGCGTCGCCGTGCGCGAGGCACTGGCTGAGCAGGGCCGCATTGTCAAGGAAGTGCGCCCGTACGTCCACTCCGTGGGCCACTCGGAACGCTCCGGTGAGCCGATCGAGCCGCGCCTGTCCCTGCAGTGGTTTGTCAAGGTCGACGAACTGGCCAAGATGTCCGGCGACGCCGTGCGCGAAGGCGACACGAAGATTCACCCGGAGTCGATGGAGAAGCGCTACTTCGACTGGGTGGACAACATGCACGACTGGACCATTTCGCGCCAGTTGTGGTGGGGCCACCGCATCCCGATCTGGTACGGCCCGGAGGACGACAACGGCGAGCGTGACGTGGTTTGCGTCGGCCCGGACGAAGAGCCGCCGGCAGGCTACGAGCAGGATCCGGACGTTTTGGATACCTGGTTCTCGTCGGCACTGTGGCCGTTTTCCACGATGGGTTGGCCGGACAAGACCCCGGATTTGGAGAAGTT
>NZ_KV825969.1:69300-108688 GCF_001835805.1 Corynebacterium sp. HMSC034B08
ACCACCGTGCTGGTCACCGCCTACGACATCTTGTTCTTCTGGGTTGCCCGCATGATGATGTTCGGCACCTTTGCAGGCTCGACCACCCCGGAGATCCTGGGGGAGGGTAAGGATGGCCGCCCGCAGATCCCGTTCGAGCACCTCTACCTACACGGCCTGGTGCGCGACGAGAAGGGCCGCAAGATGTCGAAGTCCTTGGGCAACGGCATCGACCCGATGGATTGGGTGGAGCAGTACGGTGCGGATGCGCTGCGCTTCGCCCTGGCTCGTGGTGCGAACCCGGGTGTGGACCTGCCGATTGGCGACGACCACGCCACCGCCGCCCGCAACTTTGCCACCAAGCTGTTTAACGCCACCAAGTTCGCGCTCATGAACGGCGCGCGCGTGGACGCGTTGCCTGCACGCGAGGTGCTGACCGACGCTGACCGTTGGATCCTGGATCGAGCCGAGGAAGTCCGCGCCAAGGTGGACGCCTACCTGGACGATTACCAGTTTGCCAAGGCCAACGAGGCGCTTTACCACTTCGCGTGGGATGAGCTGTGTGACTGGTACCTGGAGATCGCCAAGACCCAGATCCCGCGGGACGGCGAGAGCGAGCAGGGTGAGAACACCAAGGTGGTCCTCGGCCGTGTGATCGATGTTGTGCTGCGCCTGCTGCACCCGACGATGCCGTTTATCACCGAGGTGCTGTGGAAGGCGCTGACTGGCGGCGAGACGGTGACGCTCGCGCCGTGGCCGACCGCAGAGGACACCAACGGTGGTGCCGCGACTGACGAGGACGCTCGCCGTCGCATCGAAGATTCGATCAAGCTGATCACCGAGCTGCGTCGTTTCCGCTCTGATCAGGGTGTGAAGCCGTCGCAGAAGGTGCCGGCTCGCCTGGACTTCGCTTCGGCTGATCTGGTGGGCCAGGAGGCAATGGTGCGCCAGATTGCGAAGGTGACGGCGCCGGAGGATGACTTTGAGGCCTCGGCAAGCATTGAGATGCGCCTGAGCAAGGTCAACCTGGACGTCGCGTTGGATACTTCCGACACCGTCGATGTCGCTGCGGAGCGCAAGCGCCTGGAAAAGGAGCTTGCGGCGGCGCAGAAGGAGCTCGACACCACTGGCGGGCAGCTCGCCAATGAGCAGTTCTTGGCTAATGCGCCGGCGCAGGTCGTCGAGAAGATCAAGGCGCGTCAGAAGGTCGCACAGGAAGAGTTTGAGCGCGTCACGGCTCGTCTTGAGGCGCTGAAGTAATGGCGGATAAGTCGTTCGACCCGGAAGCGCGGGCAGCGTACGAGGCACTTCGAGCACAGCTTGGCGACGACGCCCTCGAGGGCATCGACATCGCCGACCTCGAATCCGGCCGTGACACCGACTTCGGCCACCTGGAGATGACCGATCACGGCATCACGCTCAACCTGGCCGACATGCCGGCCGAAAGTGGCGCGGATGCCGCCGAGACGGACAGCGACGAGCCCGCACCCACCTTGGCGCCGGAGGGCGACCACCCGGACTTTGACAAGGTGGTTGCCAAGTTGGATGCGCGTGCGGCGGCGAACGATCCGAACCCGTCGCTGGATCGCATTGCGATGCTGATGGATCTGCTGGGCACTCCTCAGCAGTCCTTCAACGTCATTCACGTGGCGGGCACGAACGGCAAGACGTCGACGGCGCGTATGGCGGAGTCGATCCTGCGCGCGCTGAACCGTCGCACGGGGTTGTTCACCTCGCCGGAGTTGGAGCGTGTCACCGAGTGCATCCTCATCGACGGGGAGGAAATTTCCCAGACCCGTTTCGTGGATGTCTGGCGCGACATTGAGCCGTACGTGGACATGGTGGACGCGCACTTCCGCGAGTGCGGCGAGGCGGAGATGAGCCGTTTCGAGCTGCTCGTCGGCATTGCGTACGCGGCGTTCGCGGACGCACCCGTGGATGTTGCGATCGTCGAGGTCGGCATGGGCGGCACCTGGGATGCGACGAACGTGGTGGAGGCGGACGTGTCCGTCATCACCCCGATCGGTATCGACCACCAGCGTTTCCTCGGCGAGACGATTGAGGAGATCGCCGCGCACAAGGCCGGCATCATCAAGGCGCGTGAGCGCGACGGCTACGGACCGGCGGAAAACATCGCCATCGTTGCTGAGCAGGAGCCGGAGGCGATGCAGGTCATCCTGGAGCGCGCGGTGGAAACCGGCGCTGCGGTGGCGCGACAGGGGCGCGACTTTACTATCGACGACTCCTCAGTCGCCGTCGGCGGCCAGCAACTATCGCTGCAGGGCCTTGGCGGAGTCTACGACGACATCTTCTTGCCGCTTTCCGGCGCACACCAGGCAGAGAACGCTTCGGTGGCGCTGGCTGCGGTGGAGAGTTTCTTCGGCGTGTCCCGCGAGCACCCGTTGGATATGGATTCGGTGCGCCAGGGCTTCGCGGAGGTGAAGGTGCCTGCGCGCGTGGAGCGTGTGCTGGGTGATCCGGTGGTGCTCATCGACGCCGCCCACAACCCCCACGGTGCGGCCACGCTCGCCGAAGCGATGCAGCGCGACTTCAACTACCAGTCCGTTATCGGCGTGGTGTCCATCTTCGCGGACAAGGATGCTCGCGCGATGCTGGCAGCGCTCGAGCCGGTGCTCGCGGATGTGGTGATCACCCAGAACACCGACCCGCGCGCGATGGACGCTTACGAGTTGGCGGAGATCGCCTACGAGGTCTTCGGCGATGAGCGTGTGCGTGTCGACGACAACCTGCCCTCGGCGATCGAACTCGCCATCGAGTTGGCCGAGGAGGAAAGCCCCGAAGGCGTCGGTGTGCTCATCACCGGCTCCGTTGCCACCGCAGGTCAGGCGCGCACCTACCTGCGTTCGTCGCGGGGTGTGCAGTGACCGCGCACCTGCTGTTGCCTGGCACGGCGCCGGTGATTGTTACGGCGCCACACGCCGTGGAGCAGCAGCGCGACGGCAAGATCAAGCTTGCGGAGCCCGCGACCCGTTGGCTCGCGGAGCAACTCCACGAGCACGCAGGTGCTACAGCGTTGATCAAGACCGACGCGGATAAGGCGGATCCGAACTCGGACGAGCACAGTCCGTTCCGGGACGTCGCGGTGCGCGAGGTCGAGCAGCGCGGGATCGTTGCGGGCATCGACTTGCACCAGATGAACCCGGACCGGCCCGATCAGGTGATCCTGGGAACCGGTCGCGGGCGCAACATCCACGACGATTGGCGGGTGCGCGACATTGTGGTCGCCGAGTTCAACGCGTGCGGGGTGCCCGTGCTTGTCGACGAAATCTTTCCCGCAATGGGACTTCACCGCGTGTCCTCCGACGTCGCGCTGCGTACCAACATTCCGTACGTGCAGGTGGAGATGAACAGTGCTGCGCTCGACGAAGGGCCGCGCGAACACATGCTGGCTGCGTTGACGCGCATCGTGCAGCGCTTTGCGGAGGAATTGGCGTGAAACCGACCTGGCTGGTGACTAACCGATGGCTGCACTGGGACAAGTTTGAGTGGCAGTTCGACCAGATCATCGGGGCATCACACGGCCAGATTGAGCGTGTGACCACCGACTACGCAGTTACTCATTTGGACAACCTTCCCGAGGTGGCCTTCATCATGGATAAGGATGTCGCCGCGGTTGCGCAGTTGGAGGCGTTCGGGGTCAGGTGCGTGAATTCGTCGCAAAGCATTGCGCTGTGTGACAACAAGGCGTACACGCATGCGGCGCTGACTCGGGCGGGGATCGCGCACCCGAAAACGATCACCGCGCCGCTGGTGTACCGCAACCTCGCGGCGGAGGAATGGGCCAACAGCGAGTTTGTTGCCGCGGTCGAACACTCCCTGGGGTTTCCGGCGGTGGCGAAACATGCCGTCGGGTCGTGGGGCAGCGGGGTGTTTCTTGTAAAAAGCCGCGACGAGCTCATCGACGTGCTGCGTGAGGCGTACCCCTCACCGGTGATTGTGGAGGAGTACGTCGCTGGCTCGCACGGCCGCGACGCGCGGATCTACATGGTGGGCGACACACCCGTCGCAGCGATGCGGCGCTTTGGCCAAGGTGGAGATTTCCGCGCCAACATCACAGGTGGTGGGCGTGCGGAAGCCTGGGATCCCCCGGCCGAATACGTCGACGTTGCGCGCGCCGCGATGGCAGCGCTCGGGCTGGATATTGGGTCGGTGGACTTCCTTGATGCGCAAGACCCCCTGGTAGGCGAGGTGAACTCGAACGCGCAGTTTGCCTCGCTGACGGAAACCACCGGAATCGATGTCGCAGCAGCAGTCGTTGAATATCTGGAGCAGCTTTGACCGAGATGTACCTGCCGGCCCGTGAGGTGCGGCTCAGCGGGAAGAAAGCCAGTGTGGCAACCTACCCGGTGAACTCACTGGTCATCGGCCGCGACTGGCCGGGCTGGGAGGGGCTCAGCGATTTCCACCCGGCGCTGTTGGACGGCACCACCGCGGTGCAGTTGATCAAGGGTGGTGCGGGCGAGGAGGCATCTGCAACCGCACGCATCCTCCGTGCCGTGCCTGACGGTGTCGCGTCGGTTCAGCCTGTGCACGCGGAGGTGTTTTCCACCAACGTGAAACAGCGCGCGGACAAGGCGGGCGATAGTTCGATCGTGATCAGCGAGTCAGTCCGCGCCCGGCTGCCGGAGGCGGAGCACTACCGGGTGGTATGCCCGTTTACCAGGTGCTCGTTCGTTGTCACCCGCGACGAGATTGAGACGTTCCCAGAAGGCGAATACTCCGAGGGCACCATCAAGATTTCTCGTTACCAGCGCATCCTGTTGCGCCTGCACCCGCCGATGGACATCACAAAGGCGCATCGTGACGCGATCCCGCCAGAGCACCACACGCTCATTGACGCCCACTACAAGGACAGGGGTGTTTGGCCGCGCGAGCGTATCGACGACATCGCGTACCCAGACCGCATCCAAATCAATAGGGCCCTTCGCGCAGCGAAATTCTTCGACATCATGGTCGTGCCGATGATCGAAGGGGAGGGCACGTCGGTGTTCGGGGACAACGAACGCTCCACCGCGCGCAAGAACCCGCTGCGCAGGTCGTGGTACTGGACCGCAAGGAAGCTCCTCGGTTCGCGAACCTACGTGATGCGGGTCGCTCGACCGAACGACATCGACGAGTCCCGCGCGGTGGTGCGCCTCACTGCGGATTCGATGCAGTCGTTGGGCATCGAGGATTCGGATATTGTGCGGCTGCGCTACGGCGACCGGACGATTGCGGCGCGTGCGATGGCGATTGTCGACGACGCCCGTTTCCGCCAGAACTCTCACATCAGCGTCATCGAGCCACTCGATGCGGTCATTGGTATTCCGTCGAAACTGCGCGGACAACTTGGTGTACCGAGCATTAACGAGTCGGTGAAGGTAGACCGCGACGTCAACCACCTGCTGCGCAAAACCCTGAACGTGTACATTTTGTCGGCGCTCGCGTGGCTGTTTACCGTGCTGCAGGTCATCCCGGAAGGTCCTCGAGCGACGATTGGCACCGTGGGGTTGTTCGTTCTCGCGCTGCCGTTCATTGTCTACCTTGCGGCGGCGCCGCGCCGGGCGCAGGTTATGGATGCCAGCCAGGTCTGGCTACGATTACCACCATGGCGAGAAAGCAGACGCAGCAGGAAATGGGCCCACTTGGGCCCGGTCACGCTCCGGTGAAGGATCCGATGGCTGGGCTTACCGGTGTTCTGTCCGGCACGTTGATCATGGAAGCGATCACGATCCTGCTCATTCTCACGGTGATCCTCAAGGTAGATGAGGGCGAGCACTGGACCACGTTTAACTGGGTCTACATCACCGTTGTTGGTCTGGCGCACGTGGTGATGGCTGCGTTTCAGCGCAAGCCCGGCGCCCTGTGGATCGACCTGGCGTTGCAGGTTCCACTAATTTTTGGCTTTTTCATCCACTGGTCGGTGACCGCTGTGGGCGTGATCTTCGGCATCGTGTGGTACTTCATCATCCAAATGCGCTCGGAGATGATTCAGCGTATGCGCCACGGTTACCTGGTTACTCAGCACCTGGGGACGTAAGTTCGCGCCGTAGGATTTTGCCTGCTGCGCTTCGGGGGATGGCGTCGACGAAGGTGACCATGCGCACTTTTTTGTAGGGGGTGACGCGCTGCGCAACCCATGCCATGATGTCGTCTTCACTCAGCGCCGTTTGCGTGACGACGAACGCACGTGGCACCTCCTCAATCACCCCGTCCACCGTTCGGCGGTGGCCTGTCACGGCGACGTCGTCGATATCGGGGTGGGTAAGCAGGAGCGCTTCGAGTTCTGCGGGGGCCATTTGGAAGCCGTGGTACTTGAACACGTCCTTGGCGCGGTCGATGATGGTGACCGTTTCATCCTCGTTGATCCGGGCGATGTCGCCGGTGTGCAGCCAGCCGTCCTGGATTGCCTGTTTGGTGGCGGCGTCGTTGTTCAGATAGCCGCGCATGAGTTGAGGCCCGCGCACGAGGAGTTCGTTGTCCTCGCTGAGGCGGAACTCGGTGTTGGGGATGGCGAACCCGATCGTGCCTGGGTCTGACTTGCCGGAGATGCCGACGTGGGTCACGGGTGCGGATTCGGTCGTGCCGTAGCCTTGGAGGATTTCAACGCCGATGTGGCGCTCGACTTTGCGCGCCAGGTTCGTATCCAGCGATGCCGCGCCGCACACCAAAAAACGGGTGGTGGCGAAATCTTCAGGGGTGGGGTGGTTGGACAACGCGAGTGCAAGCGGGGGAGCGATGTAGGACACATCGATTGCGCGGCCGCGGTGGGCAGCGGTGAACTCAGCAAGGTTGAAGCGGGCCGCGGTGGTGACGTGTCGGCGTGCGGTCAGCGACGACAACAGCAGTGTGTTTAGCCCATAGATGTGTGAAAAGGGCAAGGGGGCGATCACGCCACCGCCCCGGCCGATGCCGCTTGCAGCCAGTGCTGCGTTGAACTGGGCGGCGTTGGCGGTGATCGCGACGTGGGTTAACTCCACGCCTTTCGGCAGGCCTGTGGTGCCGGAGGAAAACGGAATCACCGCAACGTCGTCAGCGCTTCCGACGGGTTCGAACTCGCCGGGGCGGATGTCCTCGGCGGTGACGCGGTCGGTGGTGTGGGCGAGGGTTGCGAGGTGGTTCGCTTCGTCGTCGATAAGCGAATGCCCAATGACGCACACACGTGCGCCAGTCGCGGATGCGCCGAGGAGGCCTGCGGCGAAGTTGATGGAGTTCGGCATGAGCAGCTCGACGACGCTGCCCGGGCCCACGCCGCGCGCGGCGAGCGAGGCCGCAGTGCCGAGCGCCAACGCACGCAACTGCGGGTACGTGACTGTGCGGCCGGTGTCGATCTCCGTAATTGCGGGGGTATCCGGCAGCGCCTCTTCATCCGCCGCAAAGACAGACGCGAACAGGGTTGTCCCCGGTAGATCAATATCCGGAAGTGGGCTGCGGTGACACATGGGGGCAAGACTACGGCATAGCCAAGACGTGCAACACGTGTCGGGTTGGGTAAGATTGCGAGCCATGACTGAACGTACTCTGATCCTGATCAAGCCGGACGGCGTGGCAAACGGCCACGTCGGCGAAATCATTTCCCGCATCGAGCGCAAGGGCCTGAAGCTCGTCGAGCTCGACCTGCGCACCGCTGACCGCGAGACCGCTGAGAAGCACTACGCAGAGCACAAGGACAAGCCGTTCTTCGGCGATCTGGTCGACTTCATCACCTCCGCTCCGCTGGTGGCTGGCATCGTCGAGGGCGAGCGCGCCATCGAGGCGTGGCGTCAGCTCGCTGGTGGCACCGACCCGGTGTCCAAGGCAACCCCTGGCACCATTCGTGGCGACTTCGCCCTGACCGTTGGTGAGAACGTCGTGCACGGCTCTGACTCTCCGGAGTCCGCTGAGCGCGAGATCGCTATCTGGTTCCCGAACCTCTAAGCGGTAAGTCCGCTTCCCGGCACCGTGCTCCGCGTGAGGGGCGCAGGTGCCGTTTTCGTTTCTACGAAGCGAAACTCTATGATTTTCTACGGCTTTTATTGGATTTAAAGAAATCGCATGTCTACACGATGCGATGGAGGGTAGATGGCAACGTCATCACGGTCCGAGCAGGCGCGCGCGATTGAAAAGCGCGCAGCAATTCTTCACGCAGCAACTGAATTGCTGCTCAACGAGGGGCTCCGCGGCGTGACCCACCGGCAGGTGGCCGCCGAAGCAAAAGTGCCGGTCGGGTCGATCGGTTACTACTATTCCACGCGCGAAAAGCTCGTGGTCACATGCCTGGATCAGCTTTTTGAGTCCCGCCGTAAGGTGTTCCACGAGATCATGGGTGGCAGCGTCGACCTGAAGGACCCTGTGCAGTTCGCTGAAGCGGTTGTCAATGTCATCTCGTGCGCACAAGCAGAGCGCGTACGCCAGACGGTCTATGCTTTCGTCGATTCCGAACGCGAGCCGGGCGAAGTGCAGGCGTTTTCCTCCGCTGGTCTTGAGGAGCTCAAGGGCATGGTGACCAAAATGATGGAACAGCATGGTGTGGACGGTCTGAACTCCACCCGTGTTGTCCAGGTAGCCGTCGGTGCTGCGGTGACCGAAAACCACCGCGACGCCCCGGTTTCTGCGGTGATTGATCTCCTGCGTGTCGCCGAGCAGTAGCGTCGCGTATCTGTGGCACGAAAGTTGTGCAAGAATGAGTCTCAGGCGACGAGCAAGGATGACTCGGAGCTGAGAAACTTTTGCATACCCGTGGCACACGGTGTTCCGCGCGGCTGCTCGGTAGTCTTGCCGGCGCCTGGACATGACGGTTGGCCACGGCAGGAACACTGGAGCGTGCCGCTTTGGCTAAAAATAAATCAAACCGTTTCGCCGATTTTGACCGCTCGGCGCTGTCGGAAAAGACCAGGGTGTTCAACCTGGCGAAAATGCTTGATGTCCCATCGAAGGACTTGGTTGTCGCACTCGCAGACTTAGGTCTGGTGAAGGTTGCGCAGTCCACGCTGACCAAGGCGGAAGCAGACATGCTTCTCGACGCCTTGGCGGCAGGTGCCAGCACCACATCCGACCCTGAGCGCGATAAAGAGGCGGATGAGAAGATCCGTAACCGCGTGCGCAAGGACGTGGAAAACGAGATCCACCAGATCGAAGAAAAGGTCGAGGCGGAACTGCAGACGGCTGAAGAACCGGCCGAGGAGCCTGCCGAAGAACCAGCGGAGGAACCGGCTGAGGAACCGCTCACCGACATCGAGCCCGAGATCACCCCGGCGCCGCAGGAGGATCCGGAAGAGGATCGCATCCCCGCGACCCACGCGCCGCTGTTTAAGGCACCGACGCGTTCGGAACGCCGCCGCGCCACCCGCAAGGCGAAGCCGGCCGAGGACACCGCCTCACAGAAGCAGCAGGTAGACGAGCCACTCGAAGATGGCCAGGTAGAGGATTCGGGTGAGGGTGTCGTCGATACGCACAGCGAGATCGACGAGCCTGTGGCGATCAAGGGGTCGTCTCGTCTGGAGGCGCAGCGCCGTCGTCGCTCGGAGCGCCGCGAGGAACACCGCAAGCGCTCCCGCATTGTGAGCCAGGCTGAGTTCTTGGCGCGCCGCGAATCGGTCGAGCGCCACATGGTCGTGCGTGAACGGGAGCGCCACGACGGGCAGGGGCGGATCACGCAGGTTGGTGTGCTTGAAGACGGCATGCTCGTCGAGCACTTTGTTACCTCCGATGCGCAGGCCTCGATGATTGGCAACATCTACCTGGGGCGTGTGCAAAACGTGCTGCCGAGTATGGAAGCTGCCTTCATCGACATCGGGCAGGGCCGCAACGGTGTGCTCTACGCCAGCGAGGTGGATTGGAAGTCTGCCGGCCTCGGTGGGCGTTCGCGCCGCATCGAGCATGCGCTGAAGTCCGGCGACCAAGTACTCGTGCAGGTGACTAAGGATCCGATCGGGCACAAGGGTGCACGGTTGAGTACCCAGATTTCGCTCGCGGGCCGCTACCTCGTCTACGTCCCGGGTGGGCGCAGCGCAGGTATCTCCCGCAAGTTGCCTACCCCGGAGCGCAAGCGCCTCAAGCAGATCCTTGCGGACGTGGTGCCGGGCAAGGGCGGTGCCATCATCCGCACCGCCGCAGAGGGCGTCAGCGAGGAAGCGATTGCTGCGGACGTGAACCGTCTGCACAACCAGTGGACCTCGATTCAAAAGCGCGCCGAGGAGGAGAAAAACTCCAAGGGTGCCAAGCCGGTGACCCTCTACGAAGAGCCGAACCTGCTGGTCAAGGTTGTGCGCGACCTGTTCAATGAGGACTTCACCTCTCTGATCGTGGATGGCCGGAAGCCCTGGAACACCGTGCACGCGTACGTGCAGTCGGTTGCGCCGGATCTGCTGGATCGGTTGGAGAAGTTCGACCGGGGCGCCCACGAGGGCAAGGACGCGTTCGAGGAGTACCGCGTCGACGAACAGATCTCCAAGGCACTGTCGCGCACCGTGTGGCTGCCGTCGGGCGGCACGTTGGTCATTGACCGCACTGAGGCGATGACGGTGATCGACGTCAACACCGGCAAGTTCACCGGCTCTGGTGGCTCGCTGGAGGAGACGGTCACCTCGAACAACCTCGAGGCGGCTGAGGAGATCGTGCGTCAGATTCGTCTGCGTGACATTGGCGGCATGATCATCATCGACTTCATCGACATGATCCTGCCGGAAAACCAGGACCTTGTGCTGCGCCGTCTCAACGAGGCGCTGGGCCGCGACCGCACCCGCCACCAGGTCTCTGAGGTGACGTCGCTGGGCCTGGTGCAGTTGACTCGCAAACGCCTGGGCACCGGCCTGTTGGAGACGTTCTCCAAGCCGTGCGAGTGCTGTGATGGCCGCGGTGTTGTGCTCACCGAGGACCCCGTCGAGGCCGAGGAGAGGAAGCCCGACCGCCCTGCTCGCAAGTCGCGCGAGTCGAAGCAGTCTCAGCGCAAGCCGCAGCAGAAGCAGCCGCTTGACGACGACCACATGGACGAACTGCTCGACTCCATCTTCTCCTCTGGCAAATCTGCAAACGGCTCCGCTGAGGAGCCGACTGAAGGGTCGGCTGGCGAAGAGAAGCCGCGCCAGACCCGCCGTCGCGGGCGCCGTGGCGGCAGCCGTGGCCGCGGCCGCTCCGACGCCCCGCGGCGTGATGGGCAGCGCACTGAGCAGCGTGATGGGCAGCGTGACAGCGCCACCACCCCGGAGCGCGGCGAGCGGTCCGAGAAGCCGGCACAGCCAGAGAAGCCGACCCAGACGTACGAGGAAGCGGTTGAGGAGTTCGAGGCCTCGCCGCGCCGCAAGCGTCGCACGCGCGGCAACTCCCGATCCGATCACAGGCCGCGCCGGGAAGACTTCGAGCAGGAGTCGCAAGCGCAGCAGGAGCAGCAGGTACAGCAGGAAGAAAAGACCCCGAAGCGCAGTGCGTCTCGTAAATCGAGGAGCGCAGAAGCAGGGGCAACCGTGCAGGTGACGACGAAGACGAACCGTCGTGGTCGCCGTCGTGTTGTCCGCAAGTCGGCAACCTCTGCGCCGGTGCGTCAGCACGTCGCAGCGGATCCGGAGGACAAGCCGGTGAAGAAGGAGACTCGTCGACAAGCGCCTGCTGCACGACGTGGCCGCCGCCGTGCTACCCGACGTGGTGGCGGGCGCGGTTTGGAGTAACGCGTAGGGGCGGTGTAGTCTTTGGCAGTCGCTGTTTTGGGGCGTGCCGCCTCGTTGCCTTTGCATGCGGGCACGGCTGGCCACGTTAGGCCCTAAAACGCTTAAGTTGTTCCATTCCGACCTCGTTGCATGCCGAGGTTGGGCGAGTAGAGATAAGGGGTAACCCTCTATGTACGCGATCGTCAAGACCGGCGGCAAGCAGTACAAGGTTGCCGAAGGCGACCTCGTCAAGGTCGAGAAGCTTGAGGGTGAAGCAGGCGACAAGGTCGAACTCACCCCGGTCCTTCTCGTTGATGGCGCAAACGTCACCTCCGGTGCCGACGCTCTGTCCAAGGCAAAGGTCTCTGCGGAGATCGTTGAGCAGGGCAAGGGCAAGAAGGTCAAGATTCTGAAGTACAAGAACAAGACCGGCTACAAGGTCCGTCAGGGTCACCGCCAGCCGCTGACCACCGTCAAGATCACTGGCATCAAGTAACCAACTAGGAGAGATTGAACTATGGCAACCAAGAAGGGTGCATCCAGCTCCTCGAACGGTCGTGACTCTGAGTCCAAGCGCCTCGGTGTGAAGCGCTTCGGTGGCCAGCAGGTCAAGGCCGGCGAGATCATCGTCCGCCAGCGCGGCACCAAGTTCCACCCGGGCGACAACGTCGGCCGTGGTGGCGACGACACGCTGTTCGCACTGGCCTCCGGCTCCGTGCAGTTCGGCATCAAGCGCAAGCGTCGCATCGTCAACATCATCCCGGCTGACGGCCAGGGTGTTGCTTCCGAGGTCCTCGAGCAGGCTGAGGCAGCAGGCGTTGTTGAGGAAAACACCGCAACCGCGTAAGCGCGTGTAACGCTTCGGCGCCGCAGGTCCCGTGCATTCGGGCTTGCGGCGCTTTTTGCATATCATCGTCCGTGTTACAGAAAGGCGGAAAACAACCATGGCTCAATTCGTTGACCGTGCCACCCTGCACCTCCAAGCCGGCGATGGTGGCCACGGCTGTGTGTCCGTCCACCGCGAAAAGTTCAAACCCCTCGGCGGTCCGGACGGTGGCAACGGCGGCCACGGTGGCGACATCATCCTTGAGGTTTCCACACAGGTCCACACCCTGCTGGATTTCCAATACCGCCCGCATGTGAAGGCGAAGCGTGGTGGCAACGGCGCGGGTGATTGGCGCAACGGTGCACGCGGCGAGGATCTCGTGCTCGAGGTGCCGGTCGGCACCGTTGTGCGCAGCGAAGAGGGCGAGGTGCTCGCAGACCTCACCGTGCCTGGCACCCGCTTCATCGCTGCAGAAGGCGGTTTCGGTGGGCTGGGCAATGCTGCGCTGGCTACCGCCAAGCGCAAGGCACCGGGCTTCGCGCTCAAGGGTGAACCGGGCCAAGCGCTGGACCTGATCCTGGAACTGAAGTCCATGGCTGATGTGGGCCTGGTGGGTTTCCCGTCGGCGGGTAAGTCGTCGTTAATTGCAGTGCTCTCCGCGGCAAAGCCGAAAATTGCGGACTACCCCTTTACCACGCTCGCGCCGAACCTGGGTGTGGTCAACGTTGGCCATGATACGTTCACCATCGCCGATGTGCCCGGGCTGATTCCGGGGGCAAGCCAGGGCAAGGGGCTTGGTCTGGACTTCCTGCGTCACATCGAGCGCACCGCCGTGTTGGCCCACATCGTGGATGTGGCCACGATGGAGCCGGGGCGCGACCCGATCTCTGACATCGAGGCGCTGGAGCACGAATTGGATACCTACGCCGAGGCGTTGGATATGGACACCGGCCTGGGCGATCTGCGCGAGCGTCCCCGCATTGTGGTGCTGAACAAGATGGACGTGCCGGAGGCTAAGGAGCTCGCGGAGTTCCTCAAGGACGACGTCGAGGAGAAGTTCGGCTGGCCGATCTACATGATTTCCACCGCCACCCGCGAAGGTCTTGATGAGCTGAAGTGGGCGATGTGGGAGATCGTCAAGAAGGCCCGCAAGGCTCGCCCGAAGCCGGAGCGCACTGCTGAGGCTGAGGTGATCCGTCCGCGCGCGGTGGGTCGTTCCAACCGTGGCGGCATCGAGGTCACCCGCGACCCGATGTACCCGGAGGGTTGGCTGGTTACCGGTGAGAAGGCGGAGCGTTGGATCCGCCAGACCGACTTTGAAAACGACGAGGCCATCGGCTACCTCTCTGACCGTCTGAACAAAGCTGGCGTGGAGGAAATGCTGCGCAAGCTCGGCGCGGAAGAGGGCGATACGGTCACGATTGGTGAGATCTCCTTCGACTGGGAGCCATCGATCGGTGGCGACCCGACCCTTGCCGGCCGTGGCCAGGACGCGCGTCTTGGTGGCACCGACCGTGTGTCCTCGGCAGAGCGCAAGCGTGCATCGCAGGCTCGTCGTGGCCTGATCGACGAGTACGACTACGGCACCGGCGAAGAGGCCGATCGCGAGCGCTGGCAGGGATAGGGATGTCGGATCTTCGCAGCCAGATCGCGTCCGCACGTCGCATTGTGGTGAAGCTGGGCACCAGTTCGCTTGTCGACGACACCGGGCAGGTATCCCCAGCAAAAATCGACCGCATCGTCGACGCCATCGAAGGACGCATCGCCCGCGGTACCGACGTGGTTGTCGTGTCCTCCGGTGCGATCGCCGCCGGCATGGTCCCGCTCGGGTTGAAGACGCGCCCGCGTGATTTGGCGACGAAGCAGGCCGCAGCCTCGGTCGGCCAGATTCACCTGGCTCAGGTGTGGGGCGCCTCGTTTGCGCGCTATGGCCGGACGACTGGCCAGGTGTTGCTGACCCAGTCCGATGCCGGTTCGCGTGAGCGCGCCCGCAACGCGCAGCGCACACTCGAGCGGCTGCGTCAGATGGGTGCGGTGCCGATCGTCAACGAAAACGACACGGTTGCCACCTCTGAGATGCGCTTTGGTGATAACGACCGGTTGTCGGCGATCGTCGCTACGCTGATCGCTGCTGATGCGCTGGTGCTGCTCTCTGATGTGGATGCGCTCTACGACCGCAACCCGGCTGAGCCTGGGGCAGTGCGTATCGACGAAGTCCGAACCGGCAAGGACCTCGAAGCCGTCCAAGCCGGCGACGGCGGCGTCTTCGGCACTGGTGGCATGGCCGCGAAGGTGTCGGCGGCTCGCCTGGCTGCACGTGGCGGCGTGCCGGTGCTGCTGACAGCGACAGAGAACATCAACGCCGCACTCGACCACGGCCAGGTGGGCACCGTGTTCCACACACGACCAGGCCGGAAACTTTCCGCATGGAAGTTCTGGGCGCTCTACGCCGCAGACGCGGAAGGTGTGCTGCGCCTGGATGAAGGTGCGGTCGAAGCCGTGACCCGTGGTGGCACAAGCCTGTTGGCGGTGGGGATCACCGGGATCGAAGGCGAGTTCCACGCTGGCGACATCGTGGAGATCCTCGGGCCCGACTCTGAAGCCATTGGCCGTGGCGAGGTGGCGTACGACGCCGCCGAACTCGCCGGGATGCTGGGTCGCCACTCCGACGAGTTGCCCGAACACCAGCGCCGCCCAGTCGTCCACGCGGACTACCTGAGCAACTACGCGTCCAGGTTGTAGTCCAGGCTGTAGGCGTTAGCGGAACAGTTCGGTGGGCATCCGCCAGATTTTTTCGCCGAGTGGGGTGATGCGGGTTTCGGGTTTGATCTTCATCAGGAAGTTTTCGTCGCTAGCTGTGCGCGGAAGGTAGGCGAATCCTGGAGTGTTGGTCAGTCCCATGATGGGCGGGTAGGACGGGTCGTAGTCGATGACCACGTCGAATTGGCGGAGGCGTTTCATGAGACCGTTGGCGCGTTCGCGGGACTCGTTCGTCAGTTTCCCGGGCGCGACCATTTCGTGTCCGATGAGACGGAATGCGACGAAGGTGGCGTTTTTGGTGAGGGTGGGATCGACGTCCCAGGGCAGGTTCTCTTGGACGGTGGTGATTGGAGAGGTGTAGCCGGCTTGTTTTGCCAGTTGATGAATGTACTGGCGGGAAACGTTGTACTCACGGGCGATTTCTACCTGGCGGTAGCCGTTTTCCATCATGTAGATCACGAGCTCGGGTGAGAGGGGAGTTGTCATAGGCAATGCACTTTCTTCTACAGGTGTCGGGGAAACACTACAGGTCCTATAGGTGTGATCACATGAGTTTTCTTGAGGAATTCTTGACGGGCACTGTTAACTTCCTTACAGGGGTGGCGCCCGTGCGATCGTGGACACTCGAATAGTTCCAATGTCGGTGCCGGGGGTCGGGTTCTTCCGTACTCTGGGCAGGCATGAAGTTCACGTATTTGCCAAAGCCCAAAGACGAGCCCATCGCCGCGCTGGAGGCACAGGGCCATGAGTATGTCGCTCTCGAGGACAACCCTGACCTCGTGCTGTTCGGCGGCGGCCCGAAGGATTTCCCGGATGAGCTGCCCGACAGCGTGAAGGTCGTGCAGATCCAGTACGCCGGCATCGAGGGTTTGCTGGAGGCTGGCATCCTGGCTGAACATGCGGCCAACGGTGTGCGCTTTGCTAATGCGGGTGGGCTTTACGACGACACCGTGGCCGAATCCACCCTCGCCCTCCTGCTTGCCGTGGAGCACCGTATGAAGGCCGTGGACCGCGAGTGGAACAACACACAGCTGTTCAAAGAGAAGGAGTACCTCTTCGATAACAAGAAGCTCGCCCTGATTGGTGCTGGTGGTATCGGTAAAACCCTGATCCGCTTCTTGGAGCCGTTCGGTATGGAGATCACCGCCGTGAACCGCTCGGGCAACCCGGTGGACGGTGCGGACCGGACCGTTGCCATGAAGGATGCCGACGAGGTCTGGGCCGATCACGATTACTTTGTCCTGCTTACCCCGTTGACGGAGGAGACCCGCCACATGGTGAACACTGATCGGATTGAGCAGATGAAGGACACGGCGGTCGTCGTCAATGTTGGGCGCGGTCCGCTGATTGATACGGAGGCGCTCACCGACGCACTGGTCAACGGCAAGCTCCGTGGCGCTGGTCTTGACGTGACGGAGCCGGAGCCGCTGCCGGCGGACCACAAGCTGTGGGACCTGGATAACTGTGTGATCACGCCGCACACCGCGAATATCCCGCGGTACATGGAACGCCGCATCGGGGCGCTGGCGTTGAAGAACTGGGACCTCTTCGAAGCGGGGGAGAAGATGTCGACCGAGGTCGACGTCGAGGCCGGGTACTAGCACGAAGTCTGCGGGCTACGATTGCCGCATGACTGCCCAACAGACTGATCAGCAACGCCAAGCCGAGCGCGACGAGGTACTGCAGAAAGCACAGCGTGCCAAGGATGTTGCCCCGACGATTGCGGTGCTGCCGACACCGGCGAAGGATGCGGTGCTGTTGGCGGCAGCGGAGGCACTGGCCGAGCGCGCAGGTGAAATCCTTCAAGCCAACGCGCGCGACATCGAAGAGGGTCGCGCGAACGGGCTGGCGGAGTCGGTGTTGGACCGGCTGGCGCTCGACGAGGAACGCATCGACGGCATCGCCGGGGGGCTGCGCCAGGTTGCGGGCCTGCAGGATCCGGTGGGCGAGGTGCTTACCGGACGTACGCTGCCCAACGGGATTCAGATGAAGAAGGTGCGCGTCCCGCTCGGCGTGATGGGCATGGTTTACGAGGCACGCCCGAACGTCACCGTCGATGCGTTCGGTCTGGCGCTGAAGTCGGGCAACGTGGCCCTGCTTCGTGGCTCCAAGACGGCACGCCACTCCAACGAGGCGCTCGTCGCAGTGCTGCAGGACGTCCTCGCTGCCAACGATTTGCCGCGCGAGGCCGTGCAGCTCCTGCCATGTGAGAGCCACGATTCTGTCCAGGACCTCATCACCGCCCGCGGGCTCGTGGACGTGGTCATCCCCCGCGGCAGTGCACGTTTGATCAACGCGGTGGTGACCGGCGCGACCGTGCCCACCATCGAGACCGGCACCGGCAACTGCCACTTCTACATCGACGCGTCCGCAGATCTGGACAAGGCGATCGCGATGCTGCTCAACGGCAAGACGCGCCGGGTCAGCGTGTGCAACGCGACAGAGACGGTGCTTATCGACACCCACCTGCCCGAGACCGACAAACACACCATCATCGCGGCGCTGCAGGAGGCTGGTGTGGTGGTGCATGGTGACGTCGATAAGCATGCTGCGTTCGGTGCCACCGTAGAACCCGCAACGGAGGAGGACTTCGCCGAGGAATACCTCAGCATGGACATCGCAAGCGCCATCGTTGACGGCGTCGATGGTGCGACCACGCACATCGCGCGTTACTCCAGCGGCCACACGGATGCGATCGCAGCCCAAGACGCAGATGCTTTGCGACGATTTGCTGCCGCCGTCGACTCCGCCGCCGTCGTCCTCAACGCCTCGACCGCATTCACGGATGGGGAGCAATACGGCATGGGTGCAGAGATCGGCATCTCTACACAGAAGCTTCACGCACGCGGACCCATGGCGTTACCGGAGCTGACCACCACGAAGTGGATTCTGGAAGGTAATGGCCAGGTGCGCTAGTCTATCGGCGTGCTAAAATCCCGGACCTCCATTCGCGCCAAGTTTGCGCTGTTTGCCACGGCTATTGCGACGGCTGTGACCGCAACGTTGAGCCCCGTCGCACCGACCCCCGAAGCAGACGCGCAGACGCGCTGTCCGGCGGTCGCCGTCATCGCTGCCCGCGGCTCGGGCCAGAACACGCAGATTTACCGCACGAAGTATTCGTGGGCTGCGCCGTGGACCTCCAACGGTTGGGAGGGTGAGACGATTCGTGCGTTCCTGCAGCATGCGGAGCGTCGCTACGCAGCCACCCACGGCGGTAACTCGCTGATGAAGGACGTCGAGGTCATCGGCCTGGAGCCGCGCTACTACCCGGCGACGTTCCCCGAATACGACGTACCGTCGGTTGCCGTACCAAGCACCATCCTGCAGGCACTGGCTCTTGCGCTGCAGTACGCCAACCCGGTGTGGATGATGGCAAGGCGAGTAGCCACAGAGTTCGTGGATTCGGTCCAGATCGGACGCACCGGTGTGATGCAGATGGTCAATGACTACGAGCATCGCAGTGGTTGCCGCCCGAAGTACATCCTGTCCGGTTACTCGCAAGGCGCGATGATTCTGCTTGAGCACGAGCGCGAACTGGCACGCCGTGGCCAGTTGGCGGGTGTGGTCTACTTTGGCAACCCGAACACGGCGGCGGGGGATTGGTCCACCGTCGGCGTGCCAGCAGGTGGTGCCGGAGGCATGCTTGGCTTCTTGCCGTTTAACACCAAGACCGCAGGGGCGACCCCGAACCGCGTGAACTACTGCTTGCCGCAGGACTCCGTGTGTGACCTGTCCATTCAGACGCTGCAGGCATCCCAGCCAACTGGTGGCAACCACGCGCGTTACTTCCGTTGGCCATCGCGCTGGGACAACCAAGTCTCGGATGCTTTCGGCCGATTTGTTGATCAGGTACGCTACCGCTAATGAACCGCATCATTTCCGCTACTGTCGCTGCCGCGTTGTTGGCTGGCGCGACGCCTACTGTTGCCTCGGCCGCAGAGTTTGTGCGCAAGACCGAGGAAACGAAAACCGTCAAGGAGACGTGCCAGTGGAAAGTTGATGAGGAGGGCGGCAACCCCGTCCCGGTGACCAACAGCAAGGGCGAGCAGATCTGTGTCACGGAGACCGTGTCCCAGCCGGGCAGCTCCAACAAGGCAAAGTGGGCTGACGAGTCGAATCGTCCGGTGATCATCGGCACGGTGCTGGGTATTCTCGGCGCGCTGGTCGCAGGCGTCATCGGCATGTCTTTGCTGTTTATTGAGTCGATTAACATCCAGCCACTGCCAGGACTGAGGTAAACACCCAATGGCTGAGCACTACGCGGCATCTCTGGACAACGCCCGGCGCATCGGGGTGATGGGTGGCACGTTCGACCCGATCCACCACGGCCACCTCGTTGCCGCGAGTGAGGTGGCGGATCGCTTCAACCTCGACGAGGTCATCTTCGTACCCACCGGCCAGCCGTGGCAGAAGGCCGACCGGCACATCAGTCCGGCGGAAGACCGCTATCTGATGACCGTGGTGGCCACCGCGTCCAACCCGCGCTTCTCCGTTTCAAGGGTGGATATCGACCGTGGGGGACCCACCTACACGATTGACACCCTGCGGGACCTACGAAAGCAGTTCCCGGACGAGGCCCTGTTCTTTATCACGGGGGCGGACGCGTTGGCGTCGATCATGTCCTGGCACGACTGGGAAGAAATGTTTGAACTCGCCGAATTCGTCGGCGTGACGCGCCCCGGCTACGAGTTGCGCGAAGACATGCTGCCTGCGGATATCCAGGAACGCGTGCACCTCGTGGAGATCCCCGCCATGGCGATTTCTTCGACCGATTGCCGCGAGCGCGCCTCCAATGGGCGCCCGGTTTGGTACCTGGTGCCGGACGGTGTGGTGCAGTACATCGCGAAGAATTCGCTCTACGCACCCTAGGCGCGACCCCTGAACTGGAAATGTTGCGGTCATACGTGGGACAATGGCCCAGTTGATTTGTCCATGACCTGAATAAGGATTGCCACTTGACTGCCCCGCAGATCTCCATTGACCGCGCCAAGGTAGCCGCGAAGGCCGCCGACGAGAAGCTCGGCACCAATATCGCTGTTATCGACGTGTCTAACGTCATGGCGATCACCGACGTGTTCGTCATCGTCTCTGCAGATAACGAACGCCAGGTTGCCGCCATTGTTGAAGAGGTCGAAGGCGACCTGACCGACCTGGGTGTTGAGCCGAAGCGCCGTGAGGGCAACCGCGAAAACCGCTGGGTGTTGCTTGACTACGGCAACTTCGTGGTCCATATCCAGCGCGAAGCCGAGCGCGAGTTCTACGGCCTGGACCGCCTGTACGCAGACTGCCCGGCCATTGAGGTCGAAGGGCTCGAGCCTTACGAGCGTCCCGCAGCGTTTGGCGACGAAGCCGACCTGCGCAAAGCCCAGACCATCGAGGACCTTCCCCTGGCAGGTGAGGGACCCGAAGCCGCGGACGACGAGTACTAAGACCCATGCAGCGCCGACTGATTTTGCTGCGTCACGGCGAGACGCTCTATAACGCAACTCGCCGCATGCAGGGCCAGCTGGATACTGAACTGTCCGAGCGCGGACGCGCCCAGGCGCACGCTGCGGCAGAGGACCTACGGCACTTGGGTATTAACAAGATCGTGTCATCTGACCTCATCCGTGCGAAGGATACGGCTGATGTGGTGGCGGCAGATTTGGGCCTTGAGGTAGTCGTCGATAAGCGTCTGCGCGAAACCCACCTTGGCCAGTGGCAAGGCAAGACGCACGAGGAAGTGGACACCGCCCACGACGGGGCTCGTGCGTTGTGGCGCACCGACCCCACCTGGGCGCCGCCAGAGGGCGAAAGCCGCATCGACGTTGCGCAACGTTCCCGCGAAGTGGTCATGGAACTCATGCGTGACCACGATGAATGGGACAATGCTGCTGTCCTGCTCGTGGCGCACGGAGGCACCATCGCCGCGCTGACCGCCACGCTGCTTGGTCTGCAGGTGTCTCAGTATCCGCTGTTCAAGGGGCTCGGTAACGCGAACACGTCGCGGCTGGTGGCAATGCCGCGCATTGACGACGACACCAAGACCCAGTGGTACATCGAAGCCTGGAACCGAGGCCGTAACTAATGGGTGTTCGCGTCGTGGTGGATTCCTCCGCGGGGTTGCCGCAGGAGGTCGTGGAGGAACTCGATATCTGCGTCGTTGACCTGCACCGTGTCGAGGGCGCAGAAGGGGAGTCCTCGTCCGGGTTGTCGTCGCTGGAACTCGCCGCCTGTTATGCCCGCCAGCTCGAGCGTGGTGGCGACGACGGCGTGATCGCCCTCCACCTTGCCAAGACGTTCTCGTCCACCTGGTCGGCTGCGGTGGCCGCGTCTGCGGTGTTCCCAGGCACGGTCCGTGTCGTGGAGACGCACTCTGCGGGCATGGCGATCGGTGCCGCAGCGATGGCAGCCGCGACTGTTGCGGCGGAAGGCGGCACGTTAGACGAGTGCGAAGCGATGGCGAAGTCCACCATTGCGCGCTCCGAAACGTGGTTGTACCTGCACCAACTCGACGATTTGCGCAAGTCCGGCCGCCTGCCTGCCGGCACTGCGATGCTCTCGGCTGCGCTGCTGGCAAACAAGCCGATCCTGCACATTCGGGAAGGCAAGCTCGAACTCGCGGGCAAGACTCGCACACAGTCGAAGGCGTTTGCCAAACTCACCGAGTTGGTAGAAGAGCGCGCGTGCGGCGAGCCCGTTTTCGCCGCAGTGCAGCACGCGGACGTGCCGGACGCCGCCGAGCAACTCGCGGATCTGCTGCGCGAAACACTTCCGGAAGGCTCACGGGTCATGGTCGAGCCGCTGGTGAAGGTGATCGCGATGCATACCGGCGAAGGGGCAATCGGCCTGTCGGTGGTGTTCTCATCTCGTAATTGTGGATAACTGTTGTTTTCGTCGCCCGTAGATGGCGGATTATCCACAGATTTTTTCCGACCCCTTGGCGAGTGCGCCGGGGGTTTATAGCGTTTTTGGTGTGAACGCCACTGAACGACTCAAGGAGCTCACCCGGCCCACCGGGGAAGAAGACCTCCTGACGGTGCGCTACCCGGAGCCGCGGGTGCGCATCCCTGTGAAACAAGCTGCGGCCGCCGCCGGTGCAGTGCTGCTCGCCGTCGGCGGATGGGCGGTGACCCGATCCGGCCCCATGGATGATGAGGGCGTTGCGTGGGAGCAGGTCGCCTCTCCCACCGAGGTCACAGGCACCGTGGTGGTCTCTGTTGTTGGTGAGGTGGACAACCCGGGCCTGATCACGTTGAACCAGGGTGCACGGGTCGCGGATGCGCTGCAGACGGCCCGGCCATTGCCGGATGCTGACTTGATCTCGATCAATCATGCGCAATTGCTTGTCGACGGCCAACAGATCCACGTCCGCTCCCAACACGCCCCACCGGCCGCTACGGATTCCGGTGGCGGTGCTGGCGCTGGTGGCGCTGGCGCTTCGGCGGGTGGGGTGGTGTCGATCAACTCCGCATCGGTGCAGGAATTGACGACGATTACCGGAGTCGGCCCGTCAACCGCAGCCGCGATCGTGGCGCACCGTGAGGCAAACGGGCCGTTTGCGTCGGTAGATGCGTTGACTGACGTGAAAGGAATTGGACCGGCGAAACTTGCGGCAATGCGCGACCAGGTCGGCTTATAGACGGGGGCGTGGGGTAAGTGGGGGAGATCAGGCTTGTCCCGGCGGCGCTGGTGGTGTGGGCAGCGGCTGCGGTGGCGATCACCCTCGGAGTGGGCATCGCGGTGGTTGTGGTGCTGGTGGCCGTTATCGGTGCTGTGGTGCTGCGCGCCTACGGGCAGGCGGTGTTCATTGCGGGGATGGGTGCGGCCGCCGTCGTGACCACCGGGGTGCGACTGCACATCGCACGCGCGTGGGAGCCCGCGGGTCAGTTCGTGGGCCGGGTATCGGGCGCGCCGAAGCAGACGAGCACCGGCGGGTTCATCGTCCGCGTGCAGGTAGACGGCAACCCGACGCTGACGCCCGTGTTTGTCGATGAAGTGCCGGACACTGCCGTGTCCGGCGCCCAGGTGGTTGTGCGCGGCGTGGTGAAGGAATCGGAGATGGCCGGGATAAACCCGATCGCGGTCAACGGGTCAGTTGAGGTGGTCTCCCCACCGCAGGGGTTGGCTGCGTTTGCGCAGCACACCCGGGAAACGTTTGCCGGCGTTGTCCAGGCCACCGTGGGGGAGTCCGCCCAAGGGCTGATCCCGGGCATGGTGCTCGGGGACGTCTCGTTGCAAACCAGCCAAGAACAGCAGGATTACATCGACACTGGCCTCTCGCACCTGTCAGCAGTCTCTGGTGCGAACGTGGCAATCGTGACCACGTTCGCAGCGATTGCCGCAGCGGCAGTGGGCTGGGGGCTGCGGGGCCGTATCGTGGCGTCGGCTGCGGCGCTGTTGCTCTACGCCTCGCTGGTCGGACCCGAGCCGAGCGTGCTGCGCGCTTCCGTGTCTGGGTTGGTGGGGTTGACTGCGGTGTTGGCTTCACGCCAGTCCGAGCCGATCCACGCGCTGTGTTTATCGGTGATCGGCCTAGTGCTGGTGGATTCAGACCTGGCGGTGCATTACGGGTTCGCGCTCTCGGTAGCGGCGACCGCGGGCATCGTCGCGCTGTTTCCGCTGTTGTACCGCGTCCTTGCTGCCACGGGCTGGCCCGACATTCTCGTGCGTGCACTTGGCGTTGCGGTTGCCGCCGACGTAGCGACGATGCCGATTGTCGCCATGATGGCCGGCCGGGTTTCTTTAGTCTCTGTGGTGGCAAACGTCATCGTCGCACCGGTGACCGGCCCGGTGACTGTGCTCGGCCTTGCGGCGGTGTTGCTCAGCCTCATCCACGGCGGGTTGGCTGCACCTGTGCTGTGGGTGGTGGAACCCATGGCCTATTGGGTGCGTGTGGTCGCAGAAAACGGTGCACGGTTTCCCGGTGCCACGGTAGAGACGGAACCCATCGTCGTCGTGGTTGTCTACGGATGGTTCCTCGCGGGCTTGTTTGCCGGATACCCGAAGACCACTCTGGCGGCGGCGCTTGTGTGCGGGTTCGGTGTGGTCCTGTCGCAGGCGCCGGCGGGCACGCCGGTGGATGTGGGCAGGTTGCGTGCTCATGTCGTCGAAAAGCAAGAAGATGCCCTGCCCATTCCGCCGGGCACGCAGCTTGTTGTCGTGCTTGAAAAGGGCCGCCCCCACCGAAGACCCGTGGTCACTGACCAGGGCATCCCCGTGATCTTTCCCAACCGCGACGGCAACGTTGCCATCTACCCGGATGGCACCCAAGTGCTGCCGCGGCGAGAGTTTTAAGATGGTCGTCATGCTCAACCCCGTGCACCTTGTCTTAGGCGAAGACGAATTCCTCGCCGAGCGTGCCACAAAAAAGATCATCGCCGACGCTGGCGACGGCATCGAAGTGACCACCCTGCGCGCAGGCGACGTCACCGAAGGCGAAATCGCCATGGCAACCAGCCCGTCACTGTTCGCCGAAGACCGCGTCGTACTGGTCAAACACGCAGAACTCGCAGGCAAAGAACCCACCGAGGTACTGCTGAAAGCGTGCGTGGATCCTGCGCCCGGCATCGTGATCATCATCCAGCACACCGGTGGTGGGCGGCAGAAATCGCTGGTGCCCAAGTTCAAAAAACTCGCCGATGTGCACGAGGCCAATCCGCTTAACGACGGCCAACGTCGCACCTGGGTCACCGAAGAGTTCCGCTCCCACGGCGTGCGCCCTACCCCCGATGTGGTTGCTGCACTCTTGGAATCCGTCGGCTCAGACCTGCGCGAACTTGCCTCCGCCGTTAGCCAGCTTGTCGCCGACACCGACGGGGAAATCACCGTCGCCGCGGTGCGCGAATACTACGTTGGCGTCGCGGAGGTCGCAGGTTTTGACATCGCCGACCAAATGGTCGCCGGTCGCGCCGACCGTGCACTCGCATCGACGCGCCGGGCGCTTCAACTGGGCGTCAAACCGGCCACCATCGCCGCAGCGCTCGCCCACAAAGTCGGCGACATCGCGAAACTTTACGGCGTGCGCGGCAACCCCGACCAGATCGCACGCACCGTAGGCATGCACCCGTACGTGGCCAAGAAAACCATGCAGGTGGCGCGCCACTGGTCCGGCCGAGCGGTGTCCGAAGCGGTGATCATCGTGGCTGACCTCGACGCAGAGGTGAAAGGCCAAGGCGGCGACGCCGAGTTCGCCCTGGAAAACGCCGTGCGACGCATCGCGGAGCTCGTATGATCGCGCCGGGAGATCTCGCCGTCATCATCGGCCTCAACGTCATCGGTGCCGCCGCGCCAGGTCCCGACGTGGTGCTGATTACCCGCACCGCGACGCGTTCGCGCCGCCACGGGTGGGCAACCGCCATCGGCATCCAAACTGGCGTGCTCATGTGGTGCGCGCTCACCGTCTTTGGTGCTGCGGCGCTGCTCAACGCGTTCCCAGACGCGCTGACCTACGTCCAACTGGTGGGTGGTGCAGTGCTGATCGCGATGGGTGCGAGCAACGTTCGTGGTGGTCTCGCGGATCGGCACAACCCACCAATGACCCTCGAAGAGGCGGAGCAGCGGCTCGGCACGGTGCGTTCTGCATACATGCGTGGCTTAGCGACGAACCTCGCCAACCCCAAGATCGTCATCGCGCTGTCCGCCATGATCGCCCACTGCTGCCGCCCAGCCCCAGCCTGAGCACCGCCCTCATCGTGACGTTTGCGCTGTGGCTGAGCTCCTTCGTCCTGTTCGCCGTCTTTGTCCAGGTGATCTCTACCCAGCGGGTGCGGCGGAAGTTCCTGAGCGCCGGCCCCTACATCGACATCGGTGCAGGCGCGTTCTTCGTTATCGTCGGCCTGACCTTGATCGTGCGCGGGGCGCTGGCGCTCTAACCGCCCTGTAAACGGCTCGCCGTTTACAGGTAGGGCAGGAGGAAGCGCACCGTGTGGGCGGTTGCGCTCGGGTCGGTGAACCAGGTGTGGATGCCACCCTCGATGCGCTCCACGCGCGTGGCCGCGTCGCAGCCCTGCGCCTCAAACGTGGTCACGTTGCCGGAGCGCGAACGGGTGGTCGCGCCCGAGCACTTGTTCTTCGAGGCCATGGTGCGCATGACGCTATCCACCGACTCGTAGAACGCACCGTGCCGGATACCGCCGTTGTATCCCACAACGTTGTCGTTGGTGCCGTGCATGATCAGCGTCGGCACCGCGCCGGAGGTGCAGCCGGTCACGGTCGGGTTGTAAAACGCACCAGCGACGGAGGCGACCGCCTTGACGGTGTCGGGGGCGTGGCAGGCAAGTGCGGCCGCAAACCCGCCGCCGTTGGACAGGCCGGCTGCGACGACACGGTTCGGGTCGGCGCCGTACTGGGTCGCGGCGTCGTCGATAATGGCGCGCGTGTAGGCGATGTCCTCATTCAGCGACGTGCGGGCATACGGCGCGCCAGCCCACGCGTTGTCAACACCCTGCGCGTAGATCACAATCGTGTTGTCGATTGCGGTCTCGAACTTCTGGTAGTCACGCGTCTGGCTCGCGGTGTGCTGCCAGCCACCAAAACCAAGAATCACCGGGTAGGCGACGCCCTCGGAGTAGTTCGACGGCAGGACCACATCGTAGGAGCGCGAGGTGCCATCCACCACGATGCGGCGCGTGTGCTTGCCCGGAGCCTTGTCGCCCACGGCGCCATTGCGTATCGACGACCCCGCTTCCGCCATCGGCACCGCTACCAAAATACCGGCGATGATCAACGTCAACACGCCAAGCGCCTGCTTGACCTGCGGGTTATTCATCGGAAGGAGTTTCGACAATGCCGAAACGAGCTCAGCTGCATCCACGGATGCCGAAACGGACGGGTCTGCAGCCTTCGCCTCTGGAGCGATTGCAGGGGATGCCATCAGGCTAAACGTCAGCGCGGCCGCAACCGCACGCTTTTTAATTTTCACGGAAGTTCCTCTTTTGTCGGGCCGCACGCGGCGTTAGAAACAAGTAAATCCCGCCCCGAATAAACCTGGGCGGGATCAACCTGTGAACAACGGCAATTAGTCCATCTTGTTCAGGGCGCGAGCCATGTTGGACTTCTTGTTCGCCGCAGAGTTGCGGTGGAAGACGCCCTTGGTCACAGCCTTATCCAGCTTGCGGGAAGCAACGCGCAGCTGTGCCTCAGCGGCAGCCTTGTCGCCGGACTCCACAGCCTCACGGAACTTACGGATCTCCGTGCGGGTAGCGGAACGGAAGGACTTGTTGCGCTGACGACGCTTCTCGTTGGTGAGAACGCGCTTCTTCTGCTGCTTGATGTTTGCCATCGTGAAATACCTCTTGGTTTCTCAATCGAACATGTACATGTCGCGGCATCTGGCAGGGCATTGCGTGCAGTGCTTTGGGTATCAAACGCGAACCCAAGGTCCTGTCCGCGTAGCACCGCACACCCTATTGAGCGCCGGATGCGAACAACCCCGAAAGAATAACAGTGTGAACTGCACAAACCAAACTGTTGGAGTTACGACCAGTTGAAGCGTTCGCGCAGCGTGTTGGCCACCCGCTGGAAGCGACGTGGCGGGACGGTGGTGCCGCGACGTTCCACATCTGATTCCGGCACGACCAGAGTCTTATCCAAACGCACCCAGCATGGCTGGCCGGAGGATTCCCAATCGCCCGGCCCGATTTCAAACCACCGCTCGTCGTTTTCGTGTTCCCGCTCGGGGGAGATCAGCAACCCCAACACGTCGTGGCGCTCGCGGCCCACGATCAGGATCGAGCGCTGCCGCGGCGGATGTGAAGGGACGGTGACCCAAACAACCTCGCCTGGTTCGGCGGTGCCGTCCATGTCCGGGGCGTAGTAGATGCTGCGACACACGGAGTCGGTGGGGCGCACCGAGACTTGCGGGGCACGACCACGGCGTTGCTGGATCTGGGATGTCAGTCGATCACCAAACAGCGTAAAACCGTGGTCGAGGACGGGTTTCCTCTTTCGCTTAAAGCGCTCAAACGCCACGGTTTCACCTCCGGTTTATGGTCACTGGCCACTCTAAGCCTTCGCGGGGGATGGAACAACCACTTTTTGCTGCGAATGTTTCCCTACGTCGCGCAGCACCCACATGAGTAGCGCGGTCGTTCCGATGGTGAGCAACGCGGAGACGGCCGTTTGAGGCAGGGTGATTTCTGTTTCGCCTGGATCAGTCAATCCCAGCGTGCCGTAGGAAAACACAATCGTGTTGGACACCGCGTGCAAAACTACGGCCGCCTCCACACCGCGGGTGTGCCAGGTCAGCAGTGCGGCGCACAGGGCGAAAATGGCGATGTCGAGCAGGCCGATCCAGTTGTACAAGTGCAACGCCACGAACACGGCGGCGGGCAGCCCGTAGCAAATCCAGCCAGGTGAGATCCACTGGCCGAGGATCTGCGGCAGGCTCGCGCGGAAGACGTACTCCTCGGCCGCGGCCTGCAGCGGGACGACAACCACAAAGGCGGCGAGCAGCATCCATTCGCGAGGACTCAGCGAAAGGTCGCCGGTCCCGAACAGGAGGGCGTCGAGAAGCACCTGCGCCCCATAGATCGCGCCGACCACCACGAACGCGCGCCCAGCAACGCCCCAGCGGAAGTGCCCCTCGATGCTGGAGAGCGCACCAGGTTTGCGGCCGAGTACCCGCGCGGCGATAAACGGCGCAGGCAACCAGGCAGCAATAAAAAGCACCTGCACCAGGGAGGCAAGCGGGTCGGAGGAGGTTTCGTCGAAAAGATCGCCCAGCCCGTAGAACCCAGCGGCAAGGCCGATCGCCATCGCCATCGCCATCGTGAACGCTGCGATGCACACAGCAAGCACCACGAACTCGACGAGCGGACGCCACCACGCAGGCTTGCGCAAACGGTGCGTTAAACCAGCTCTGTGAAACTCAGTTGGCATGCCCACACGTTAGCGCGTCGCGCGACACGTAAGATGAAGCAATTATGGCTGCCAAATCGACGAACTTCGCGGAAAATACGTTCACGGACCCCGCCCGCATCCGTAACTTCTGCATTATCGCCCACATCGACCATGGTAAGTCCACGCTGGCAGACCGCATTTTGCAGCTGTCCAACGTGGTGGACGAGCGTGAGATGCGCGACCAGTACCTCGACAACATGGACATCGAGCGCGAACGTGGCATCACCATCAAGGCTCAAAACGTTCGCCTGCCGTGGGTGCCCAAGACCGGCGCGCACGCGGGTGAAGAGATGGTGTTGCAGATGATCGACACCCCAGGCCACGTGGACTTTTCCTACGAGGTTGCCCGCTCCCTCGACGCGTGCGAGGGCGCAATTTTGCTTGTCGACGCAGCCCAAGGCATCGAAGCCCAAACCCTGGCCAATCTCTACATGGCCATCGACAACGACCTGGAAATCATCCCAGTCCTGAACAAGATCGACCTGCCGGCAGCCGACCCGGAAAAGTACGCACTCGAGATCGCCAACATCATCGGCTGCGAACCGGAAGACGTGCTGCGCGTGTCCGGCAAGACGGGCGAGGGCGTGCCGGAACTGCTCGACCGCGTCGTTGAGCTCATCCCGGCTCCGGAGTCCGAGCACGGCGCAGAGGCGCCGGCCCGCGCCCTGATTTTCGACTCCGTCTACGACACCTACCGCGGCGTCGTCACCTATGTGCGCATGATGGACGGCCGCCTCGAGCCGAACCAGAAGGTACAGATGATGAACACCGGCACCACGCTCGAGATCCTGGAAATCGGCGTGGTCTCCCCAACGATGAAGAAGACCAAGGGTCTTGGCCCGGGCGAGGTCGGCTACGTGATCACCGGCGTGAAGGACGTGCGCGAAACCCGCGTCGGCGACACCGTCACCTGGGCTTCTAAAGGTGCTTCGCAACCTTTAGAAGGTTTTGAGGAGGTCAAGCCGATGGTGTACTCGGGCCTGTTCCCGGTGTCTCAGGAAGACTTCCCGGCCTTGCGCGAATCGCTAGAGAAGCTGCAGCTGAACGACGCCTCCCTCACCTGGGAGCCCGAAACCTCCGTCGCCCTGGGCTTCGGTTTCCGCTGTGGCTTCTTGGGGCTGCTGCACATGGAGATCACCCGCACCCGTCTCGAGCGCGAATTCGACCTGGATCTGATCTCCACCGCGCCGTCGGTCACCTACCGCGTGATCGCCGAAGACGGCACCGAACAAATGGTGCACAACCCGTCCGACTGGCCCGGCGGCAAAATCCCCGAGGTGTACGAGCCGATCGTGAACATGACGATCATCGTGCCCCAGGAGTTCGTCGGCACCACCATGGAACTGTGCCAGTCCAAGCGCGGCCAGATGAAGAACATGGAGTACCTCTCCGAGGACCGCGTGGAGCTGCGCTACCTCATGCCACTCGGCGAGATCATCTTCGACTTCTTCGACATGCTGAAGTCCCGCACCAAGGGCTACGCATCGCTCAACTACGAAGAAGCCGGCGAGCAGCAAGCCGACCTGGTCAAGGTAGACATCCTGCTCCAAGGCGAACCTGTGGATGCGTTCTCCGCCATCGTGCACAAGGACTCCGCCCAGTGGTACGGCAACAAGATGACCAAGAAGCTCAAAGAGCTCATCCCACGCCAGCAGTTCGAGGTGCCCGTCCAGGCCGCGATCGGCTCGAAGATCATCGCCCGTGAAAACATCCGCGCCCTGCGCAAGGACGTGCTGTCGAAGTGCTACGGCGGCGACATTTCCCGTAAGCGCAAGCTGCTGGAGAAGCAGAAGGCCGGTAAGAAGCGCATGAAGTCCATCGGTTCGGTCACCGTGCCGCAGGAAGCGTTCGTGGCAGCGCTGTCCACCGACGAGGAGTAGTTCGGCGCCCTAGTTTGATGTAAAACCACGCAGTACCGCCTGCGTGGTTTTACACTTTGCCCAGGTCGCTACCGTGGGCCTTGTAACATCTTGCATCGCGCTAGCGCCGACGCGCCTGCCGGATCGTTTTCTCCACGACCTCGACGCATTGCTGCATGGTTTTCGACCCCGCCCGGGGAACCGTCCAACCATGAAGCATCGATGTCAGGTTGATGGACGTATCTAACTGTCGTTGGTCGTACTCCCAGTGGTGTCGGCCGTCGAACATGATCCCGATCTTGAGTTCGGGGATGGCAAAATCAAAGGTCGTAATGGCTTTGCCGCCCACTGTCAGCGGATACTGCTCTACGAGCGTGTGGCCGTAGTTGCGAACCACTGGCTGGAGGAGCAACCGCAGTTCGGTTTCTTTCGGCGAATCGGCAGTTGAACGGGACAGATCGAGCGCCCGAGACAGCCACCGTTGATTGATTTGCCGAAGGGCGCTGGCGCGAATGTCTTCCGCCTGTAGTCCGAGGTGTCGACGGGCGCAGTCGACAAGTTGTACAGCCTTGACCATTTCTGGGCTCACACCGGGGATTGGCTCTGTCTGCCACGAGTGTTCGCCTCGTCGAATTTGTTGCAGAGCCTGCACGGTTGCACGTAATGGTCGAGAAACGCGGATGGGCACACCGCGGTGGGTGAGGGTCCATGTTTCTGTGTGTGGGGCGTGGAGTCGTGCGACGGAGGGACGTATAGCGGAAGCGGTGAGTTTTTGGGGTGTGGGTGCTCGCAGAGTAGTGTCTGCGCCTTCAACGAGATACGGCAATCCGTAGAGAGCGAGCGCGGAGAATCCGCACACCACGCTGCCTGGGCGTTCGTACGCGTGGACGACGGCGCGCACGGCTGCGGGCACGTCGTATTTCTGGTTGTGCGGGTGGTGTCGTGCCGCGAGTTGGACTGCCCATTGTTCCAGGCTGTGGCGCTCGTGGATGAAGCGTTGTTTGCTAACAGGCAGGTAGTTTTGTCCGCGTTCCATCTGGGACGCATTGACGATGGTTGGTGGGAATTCGATCTTCATTCCGTCGTACATAACTATTTGACGTGGAAACTCTCGCCCCGGTTCCTACAATCGCCGTATGCGTGAAATTGTGTTGAACCGTGGCGGCTTCTCCGTTTTCGCCCGCGTCTTCGGCGAGGCTGACGCTCCGGCGTTGTTGTTCCTGCAGGGTGGGCCGGGGTTTCCGGCGCCACGTGAGCGGTTTGAGTGGGTGGAGACTGCGCTCGAGCGTGGCTACCAGGTGGTCATGTTGGATCAGCGGGGGACGGGGCGCTCGACCAGGGTTGATTCCGCGACGCCTTCGCTTATCGACGACACCGTGCTCACCCAGCTTCGCGCCAGCGACATCATCGCCGATGCGGAAGCCTTGCGTGAGGAGATGGGGCTGAAACAGTGGGATGTGCTGGGCCAATCCTTTGGCGGGTTCTGCCTGACGCATTATTTGGCCGTGCACCCGGAGAGTGTGGGGAGGGCGTTGTTTACGGGTGGGTTGCCGTCGATAAGCGAGGGCGCGGATGGTGTCTACCGTGCGACGTTTGCCAAGCTCAAGCACCGTCACCTGCAGTTCAACGAGCAGTACCCGGAGGCCGAGCGAACGATCCGTGAGGTGTGCCGCCACCTGGAGTCGGAGGAGGAGCTGCTACCCACCGGCGAGCGGCTGAGCGCGCGGCGCCTGCGCACCCTCGGTATTGAGTTGGGGCGCGAGGACGGGTTCGCGTCGCTGGCGCAGTTGTTTGAGGCGCCGTTTCACCCGAACGGCAGGCTGCGCACGGACTTTTTGGCGTCGGTGGGGGAGCGTGTGAGTTTCGCCAAAGGCCCGCTGTATGCGGCGGTGCACGAGTCGATCTACGGCGGCACGGTGCCGGGGGCGACGAACTGGGCAGCGGAGCGGGTCTCCCGCGAACTTGCAGGCTTTGCGCCGGACGCTAGCCCTGACGACGAAGAGTTTTACCTCACCGGCGAGCACATCTTCCCGTTCCAATTCGACGAGGATCCGGAGCTGCGCCCGTTCAAGGCTGTGGCAGAGGCGTTGGCAAAGAAGGACGACTGGGACAACCTGTACGCCGGGCTCGATTCCGGCCACGATGCATACGCGGCGGTGTACACCGACGACATCTATGTGCCGCGCGAGCTGTCGCTGGCTACTGCGGATGTCATCGGTGCGCAGGTGTTTGAGACGGACCAGTTCCAGCACGACGGGCTGCGCCGCCACGGCAAGGCGGTGCTCGGCCGCCTGCTGGACATGGCGGGGAAGTAGCTAGCCGCGGTTGTCTTCGGCGGCGCCGTCGTTCTCGGCGGTTGTGCTGTCTTCCTCTTCGGGCTGGTAGCCGTCGGACCATTCGCCGGTTTCGTAGTCGTAGCCGACGGGGGTGCCTTCTTCGTCGGTGCGTCGATACCAGTCGGTGTATTCGTCGGACGTGGAATCGAACTCGGCACCTGCGCCTTCGCCTGCTGCGGAGGGCTCGACCACGATTTCAAAGTCGTCGCCGTATTCTTCGATGCCTCGGATGACGGCGGATTTCACTGCGTTGCGGGCGTAGGAATTGCGGATGGCCATGGGGTCGGTGGAGAGGTCCTTGATAAACGAGTACATCAGCAGCAGGATGACCACCGAGAACGGCATTGCGGATAGGATGGTCAGGGATTGCAGGCCGGACAGGGCGTCTTCGCCACCGGAGAGCAGCATGACCACGGCGATGCCCATCATGGCCAGGCCCCAAAACACCACCACGAGTTTGTTCGGTTCGGGGTCGCCCTTAGAGGACATGGAGCCCATGATCGTGGAGGCGGAGTCTGCGGAGGTGATGAAGAACACCGCGAGGATGCCGATGAGGATGTATTGGGTGATTTCCGCCAGCGGCATTTCGCCGAACATGTTGAAGAGCACTTGCTGCGGGGTGGCGGTGCCGTCGAAACCTTCGCGGCCTTCGCGGGAGAACGTGATGGCGGTGCCGCCGAAGATGGTGAACGCGCAGATGAGCACGGCGGTGGGGACAAGCGTGGTCACCACGGCGAATTGGCGCAGGGTGCGTCCGCGGGAGATTCGCGCGATGAACATACCGACGAACGGTGCCCAGGCGATCCACCACGCCCAGTAGAAGGCAGTCCAGGCAGACTGGAAGTCGAGGGTGTCTTCACCCCAGGACAAGGAGCGCGACGCCATGTCGAAGAAGCGGTCGGCGTAGACCAGGGTGCCTGACGGCAGCAGGTTGACCAGCAGCAGGGTTGGCCCGGTGGCGAAGATGAACAGGATGGCCGCCGACGTCAACGAGATGTTGATATTCGACAGGATGCGGATGCCTTTGCCCACACCAGAGACGGCGGAGATAACAAAGCCGATGGTGAGCACGCCCATGACGGTCAGCAGCACGCCCATGGGGGCGGAGTCGCCGCTGCGCATGATGGCGATGCCGTCGCCGATCTGCAGGGTAGAAATACCCAGCGTGGCCGCGGTGCCGAACAGGGTGGCCACGATCGCCAGGATGTCGATGATGGTGCCGAAAGGGCCTGAGCGCTTGAACACCGGGGTAAACAGCGACGACATAAGCGTGGGTCGTCCGCGGCGGTAGCAGGAGTAGGCCATGGCGCCACCGACCAGTGCGTAGAGCGCCCACGGGGAGAGGCCCCAGTGGAAGTTGGCTTGGGCGATTGCTCGGTGCAGTGCTTCTTCGGTTTCGGCCTCGACGGTCAGCGGTGGCGGGTCGAGGTACATGGTCAGTGGTTCGGAGGGGCCGAAGAAGAAGATGCCTACGCCGATGCCTGCAGCGAACATCATGGCGACCCAGGAGAAGAACGAGTATTCGGGTTCTTCGTCGTCTTTGCCCAGTGTGATGTTGCCGAAGCGAGAGAACGCCAGCACTGCCATGATGATGACGCAGGCGACGAGCACGATGTTGAAGAGCCAGCCGAAGTTGCGAAGGCCCCATGACAGTGCGCTTGACGCGCTCGAGCCGACCTGTTCTGGGGAGGTCACGCCCCAGATGATGAAGGCAAGGATGGCTGCGGCGGTCACGCCGAAAACGACTTTGTCCAGGCTGAAGTTGTGGCGTGATTCTTCGACGCTGATGCCCGGGACGAGGCCGGGGTGCATGTCGTCGGGGTAGACGCCTTGTGTGCGTTGGACGCGCATGGGGCGTTTATTGCTTGTCGACGACGACCGTCGCGGCATCATCTGAGGGCTCATTTGGGTTTACGCTCCAGGCAGGGTGTCGGTGGCGGTGGGGTAGGACGGTTGTGCCCCGGGGCGGGTGACGGAGAACGCGCCGACGCGGCAGGCGTAGGTGGAGGCTTCCACGATCGTGTCGCCTTCGATGATGCGGGCGCAGAACGCGCCGGCGAAGGAGTCGCCGGCGCCGACGGTGTCTACGGCTTCGACTTGTGGAGAGGGGATGTGGGTCAGCGCGTTGTCGTCAGCGACGAGTGCGCCTGCCGCACCGAGGGTGAGGACGACGGATGCGAAGCCCGCATCCTTCAGGCGGCGGGCGAGGTCCTCGGGGGTGCCGGTGGAGTCGTAGCCAAGCTGGTCGAGGATCAGACCTGCTTCGTGTTCGTTGGCCATGAGCGGGTCTGCGGCGAGCAGGGCCTCGCGCGGTACGTCGACGACGGGTGCGAGGTTAATCACGACCCGTCCGCGAGCGAGTTCGACGGCGCGGGCGAAGCCGTCGGCCGGGATTTCGCCCTGCAAAAGGACCACTTCGGCGGCTTCGACGGGTTCGGCGTGGCGGGAGACAAAGTCGGCGTCCACGAGCGCGTTGGCGCCGGGGACGACCTGGACGGTGTTTTCGCCGTTCGCGGCGACGGTGATCACGGCAAGGCCGGTGACCTCCGTGACTTCTTCGACGTGGGTGAGGTCGACGCCCGCCTCGCGCAGCAGTGCAGTTGCCGGGATGGCGTTCGAGTCGGTGCCTACCGCGCCGACCAGTGCGACGGGGGCGCCGAGGCGTGCGGCGGCGCAGGCTTGGTTCGCGCCCTTGCCGCCGGCGGTGATGCCTCCGCCGGAGCCGAGTAGCGTTTCGCCTGGGGTGGGGTGTCGGTCAACATTGACGGTGAGGTCGGCGTTGATGGATCCGACCACGCAGATTTTTGCGGCACTCATGGGTGCCTATAGTACGGCGGCGAGCAGCTCCCGGGTGTAGGCGTGTTGCGGGTTGGCCCAGATTTCCTCGGTTGGACCCTGCTCGACGATGCGCCCGGACTGCATGACGGCAACGGTGGGGCACAGTTCACGCGCGACGTTTAAGTCGTGGGTGACGAAGATGAGGGTGTGGTTGCCTACGGTGTCGCGAAGCAGGTCGAGCACTTGGTTTTGGATGGTGGCGTCGAGGGCGGACACGGGTTCGTCGGCAAGCAAAATGCTCGGGCGGGGCGCTGCGGCGCGCGCAATGGAGATGCGTTGGCGCTGCCCTCCGGAAAATTGTGCGGGCTTGCGGTGGCCTGTACCGGCGAGGCCGACGCGTTCGAGCATTTCGTCGGAGCGTTGCTTATCGACGCCCGCCTCACGAATCGACGCCCCAACCTCCATACGTGGGTCAAGGGAGGAGTACGGGTCCTGGAACACCATCTGCACGTCCCCTGCGACCGTCACGGTGCCGGAGGTGGCCTGGCGCAGCCCCGCAATCAGGTGGAGCAGCGACGTCTTGCCGGAGCCTGAGCCGCCCACGATGGCCAGGCGCTCGCCCTCGCGGACGGTGAGGGTGACGTTGTCCACCGCCATGGTGGCGCCGCGCTGCAGCGAGACACCATCCAGTTCGACGACCGGCTCGCCGAGCGTGACAGGGGCAGCGGGCGCGCCGGGCTCGGCTGCGGCGGCGAGTGCTTTGGCGTAGTCGGAGTCGCCAGCGACGATGCGCCCGTCCTTAAACACCAGCACCCGGTCGGTCATGCGGCGCACCACGGCCAGGTCGTGGGAGATGAACAGCAGGCCCATGCCACGCTCGCGGACGAGGCGGTCGAGCAGGTCGAGGATGTCGGACTGGACGATGGCGTCGAGGGCGGTGGTGGGCTCGTCGCAAATGAGCACGTCCGGGTTCTGGGATAGCGCAAGCGCGATGAGCACGCGCTGGCGCTGGCCACCGGAAAGTTCGTGCGGGTAGGCGTCGGGGCGGTCCACGCCGACGTCTCGGAGCAGGTCGCGTGAGACGATCCGGCCGATCTTTTTCAGCGGATCGAGCGCGGTCATGGGTTCTTGGAACACCATGGCGACGTTTTTGCCGCGCACGCGGCGGCGCACGCGGTCGCGGGTGCCCACCATCTCGGTGCCGTTGACGGTGATGGATCCGGTCGCGGGCAGATCACTCAACCCCATGATGCTTAAGGCGGTGACGGACTTGCCGGATCCGGATTCGCCGATGATGCCCACGCGTTCGCCGGGGGCGATGTGGAAGGTGATGTCGTGGAGGATGCCGTCGATGCTGAGGTGCTTAACGTCGATCATTGGTGCCTCCGAGCAGGTTAAATCCCAGCACGGTCACTGCGATGGCCAGGCCCGGCCACAGTGCGAGGTGCGGGGAGGTGGCCAAGAACGGCTGCGAGGCCTGCAGCATACGGCCCCACGACGCGTACGGGGCGGGGGAGCCGAGGCCGAGGAACGACAGGCCGGCCTCCGCAAGAATGGCGAGGGCCACGGCGACGGAGACCTGTGTGAGCACGATCGGCCAGATATTCGGCAGGACGTGGCGCCACGCGATCACAGGGCCCGACACCTTGGCAATGCGCGCGGCCAGGATGTAGTCGTTTTGCATCACCTGCAGCGTGCCGGCGCGAGCGACGCGGACGAACCCGGGGGCGCCGGCGATGCCGATGGCCAGCACAACAATCCAAATCGAGGCACCAAACACGGCGGTGAACACGATGGCCAGCAGCAGTGCCGGAAAGGCTAGCAGCAGGTCAGCGCCGGCCATGACGAATCGGGACGCACCGCGGCGCATGCCGGCCCAGATGCCCAGCGGCACACCCACCAGCGCCGACAAGCCGACAGCGCCGATGGCCACCGTTAGGGTCAGGCGCGCACCGTCCATGACGCGCGAGGTGATGTCGCGGCCGAACTGGTCGGTGCCCATCCAGTGCGCTGCCGAAGTGCCCTGGAGTCGGTTCTGAACGTCGGCCTGTAGCGGGTCGAACGGCGTCCACACCAGCGACAGCAGCGCAACTGCCGCGACGGCCAGGACGATCACCCCGCCGATTTTGCGTTGTGTTGTCATGCTTGCCTCCGAATCCGCGGGTCGACCACCGTGTACGTCAGATCCACAATGAGGTTGACCACCAGCGTGAAGGCCACGACCAGCATCATCACGGTTTGAACGGTGGTGAGGTCGCGGTTGCCTACGGCGTCGAGAAGCATTGTGCCCAACCCCGGGATCGTGAACACGCGCTCGATGACCACCGCGCCAACGACCAGCGACGCCAGCTGCACGCCAACGACCGTGATCACCGGCAGTGCCGCGTTGCGCAGGACAGAGGAGTAGAGCACTGCGCGTATCGACGACCCCTGCGCCCGCCCCGTACGCACATAATCCTTCCCCAGCTCCTCGCGCACCGACGCCGCAATGTAGCGGGTCAGAATCGACGCCTGCACAAGCGAAAGCGCCGCCACCGGCAGCACCACGTGCGCAGGCGTGCCCCACCCGTTGGCGGGCAGCCAGCCTAAGCGTACGGAGAACAACGCCACCAGCGCGATACCGACCAAAAACGACGGGACGATGATGCCCACCTGCGACAGGCCACTGACCACCGCCGAGCCCGCGGAACGGCGCCGACCCGCGATGTACACACCGGCGGGTACCGCGACGAGCAGCGACACCGCCATGGCCAGCAAGGTAAGCGTGAGTGACACCCCGGCGCGTTCAATGACGGATTCGGTGATCTCCTTGCCCGAAGACAACGAAACACCAAAGTCGCCGGTGATCAGCCCTGAAATCCAGTCGAAGTACTGCGCTGGCAACGGGCGGTCGAGCCCGAGGCGGGTGTTGAGCTCTGCGATGTCAGCCTCGGTTGCCGCCACGCCGAGCGCGATGCGCGCCGGGTCGCCCGGCACTGCGCGCAGCAGCGTAAAGATGATCAGGCTGGCGGCGACGAGCAGCAGCACAAAGCGCAGCAGGTGTTTGCTGATGGTGCGGATCATTTCTTCACCTCGTTCAGCCGTAGCGAGTCGGTGACCACGTTTGGGTTGAGTCCACTCACGCCTGGGGCGTAGAGCACGACATTGGGCGCGTTGACCAGGGTCAGCGACGCCGCGTCGGCCATGACTTGGTCGATGGCGGCTTTGATGTCGCCGTCCGCGAAGTGCTGCTGGGCCTCGGGCGAGTCGTAGCCCAGGTAGTAGTCCGGGTTGCCGAACAGTTGGGCGGCGTCGCGCGGCTCCACGTGGGCGATGAGTGAGGACTGGTAGTCGTGGCCCTTGTGCACT
>NZ_KV825969.1:108788-109164 GCF_001835805.1 Corynebacterium sp. HMSC034B08
TGAGCCACACGGCGGGGAACTCGACGGTTTCCAGTTTGATGTTGAAGCCGACGTCGCGCAGTTGCGAGAAGATCAGCTCGGATGCGGTCTGCGCGTACGGGAGGTTGGGCACTGTGATGGTGACCTCCGGGGTGCGCCCGGCGAGCAGTTCGCGGGCCTTGTCGGGATCGAACGGGTAGTAGTTGTGTCCTGTAAACCACGGGTCGGTCGGCGGGACGGGGGCGCCGCCGGTGTCGGTGGCCAGACCGTTGTAGACCACCTCGTTGATCGCGTCGCGGTCGATTGCGTACGCCACGGCACGGCGGATGTCCGGATCGTCGAATGGGGCGCGCTGGTTGTTCATACTCAGCAGCACTTCGCCGTTGGTGGTGCCCAC
>NZ_KV825969.1:109264-118068 GCF_001835805.1 Corynebacterium sp. HMSC034B08
CACGGCGTCGCGCTCGACGGGGCCATCCCAGTAGTCCTCGCGGGCGTCGAAGACGATCTTCTCGCCGATATCGAAGCGCTGCACTGTGTAAGGGCCGGTTCCCAGCGGGTCGGTGGCCAGACGCTCGATGCTCGCCGGGGTCATCATCGCGCCGGTCAGCGTTGCCATGGACCACAGCCACGCATCCGCGTCACCCTCGACGGTGACGGTCAAGGTGTGCTCGTCGAGCACGTGCGTATCGACGACCGGAGCCATCTGGGCCTTCAACCCATTCTTCCACTCGTTCTGCACGTAATCGATGGAGAACGCGGCATCCTCGGCGGTAAACGCTTTGCCGTCGGAGAATGTCACGTCGTCGCGCAGGTGGAACGTGAATGTGTCGCCGTCGCGGTCCCACGAGGAGGCGAGGTGGGGGATGGGCTGGCCGTTGTCGTCGATACGCACCAGCGTCTCGTACACATTGCCCACGAGAGCCTGGGGTGCAGCAGCGCCGCCAACGGTGGTGAAGTCCAAGCCAGCAGGTGCTGCGGAAGCCGCAACCACCACCTCATCGCGGGCCTCGGAATTGGTGCAAGCAGCCAACGCAAGTGAAAGGGAAACGGTGGCTGCGACCAGCGTCCTTGAAAGCATGCTGTGAGATTAGTGGATGTCGGAGTCCACCTGGAACCACAGGGGGGACGAGTGCCCCCGAACATTGTTCAATCCGAAGGACACCTTGTCCGCGCGGAAGATGTGCACGGCGTATTCGAGCACGTCACCGTTGTGTGTCAGCGCCTTCAGCGCCACCGCAACTACCGGGTCGTTTTCCTCAATGCCGAGCTGTGTTGCCAGCTGCGCATCGGCGCGCTCCACCGTGAAGGAACGCGACAGGTTGTTAAAGTCCGCACCCGCGCGAATGAGTTCGCGGTGGATGGAATCCTCGGAGGTGTCCACCGTCTCAATCACGTCAGTCAGCGAAGCGTCGAAGTACATCACTTCGGCCACCAGCGGCTCGTCATCGGCGCTGCGTACACGGTCGAGGACGTAGACGTCCGTACCAGGGGCGATGTGCATCTTCTCGGCGACAGTCTCGTCCGCCTCGATGATGCCGCGGCGGTTGACCACCTCGCCCGGGTTCTTGCCCATCCGGTACAGCCACGAGGTGGTGGACAGGATCTCCTCGAACGTCTCGGTGCGGGTATTGGACAGCACCAGGGAGCGACGCCCGCGGCCCGAGGAGAGCAGGCCCTCCGCGCGCAACGTCGCTACCGCTTGACGCACCGGTCCGCGGGAGGTGTTGAACTGCTCGCACAGTTCGACCTCACTCGGCAGCGACTCACCCGCAGGAATGTGACCTGCGAAAATCTCGTCGCGAAGATAATCGGCGATCTCTTCGTGCTGCTGCGGTCGGCGTAGTGGACCGGTGGGCAATTGAGCCATGAGGGGTCAGATCCTTCGGTATCGGCGCGGATTTGTATAGCCAAATCCTAGACCACTGTTCACCAGTTTTTTACTTTCCCCAGGAATCGGCCAAAATTTCCATGTTGCGCAGGGTTGCATCGTGGCTTCCGGACTGCAACGAGATCATCAACTCGTCTGCCTTGGCCAGTTTTTGGAACGCCTCGAGGTACTCCACAACCTGCTCACCGGTGCCCTTCGCGGTGTAGCGCAGCATATCCGTGATCTGACGGCCCTGGAAGGAATTGACCACGGCGTCGAGCTGATCGTCCGAAAGTGCAGTGCCACGACGACCCATAAACGCACGCACGCGGTTGCGGTGCACGATACGGGTTTGTTCCTCGGCTTCCTGCTCGGAATCGGCAGCTGTGACGTTGACTGCGGCGATGCAGTACGGCTCCGGGTAGCGCTCCGACGGCTGGTAATTCTCCTTGTAGTAGGTGGTGGCCTGCTCCAAGTGCTGCGGCGCGAAGTGGGAGGCGAACGCGTACGGCAGGCCCAGCTTTGCAGCCAGGGATGCGCCGAACATGGACGAACCCAGGATGATCAGCGGAACGTTCGTGTTAAACCCGGGCATCGCCGTCACGCCCGGCAGTGGGGACTCGTTGGACAGCCAGGCCTGTAGCTCGAGAACATCGTCGGGGAAGCGTTCGGCGGCGGCAGGGTCTCGTCGCAAAGCACGGCCCAGCGTCTGCTGATCAGTACCGGGCGCGCGGCCCAAGCCAAGGTCGATGCGGCCGGGATAGAGCTCCTCGAGCATGCCGAACTGCTCCGCAATCACGTACGGGGAGTGGTTTGGCAGCATCACACCGCCCGAACCGAGGCGGATGCGCTCGGTCTTCGCGCCGATGTGGCTAATGAGCACTGCGGGTGACGACGACACAATGCTCGACATGTTGTGGTGCTCCGCGTACCAAATCCGGTCGTAGCCCAACCCTTCCGCCTTTTGCGCGAAAGTAACGGAGCGCTTCATCGCCTCGCCGACGGACTCGTCGGGGTAGCGGGTGCAAAAATCGATCAGAGAAAGTGGCGTACGCATAAGGCCCCACCGTACGCGTTTTGCGAACAGTGGGGCCTCGCAGGAGAGTCAGGTGCGACTACGACTGCAGTACCGGTGCAGCGTCACCTTCGGCGGAGAGGTCTTCGCCTTCGATGGACTCCATGGTGCCCGGGATCATCGCAGGCTTCGGCTTGGCCAGGTCCACGATCAAACCGATGATGAAGGCCACAACAACCGGAACAACCCAGCCGAGGCCCTCAGCGGCCAACGGGGCCCACTGCACAATCGGGCGCAGTGCATCGGCTGCCCAGTCCAAGGAGATGAAGGTCTCGATCGCGGACCACACCACGGCGACCCACAGCGGGACGAAGAACGCCCAGCTGAAGCGGGTACGTGCACGGAAGGCCGGCTCGATGAGCGTCAGTGCGATCAAGGTGATGGCTGGCGGGTACAGGAAGCCGATCACCGGAGCGGCAATCGCCATCACGAAGTCCAAGCCCTGCGTTGCCATGATCATGGAAGCCACAGCGAAGATGACGGCCCACACGTGGTAGGAACCCGGGAACTGCTCCGAGAAGTACTCGGCGGTTGCGGTGATCAGGCCGACAGCAGTGGTCAGGCAGGCAAGCAGCACGATGGCGGAGAAGACCGCCTGGCCGGCACCACCCATGGTCAGGTTGGAGGCTTCGGCGAGCAAGCCTGCGCCGTTGTCAAAGTTGGATGCGCCCGGCATGACACGGCCAATGACGCCAAGACCGACGTACACCAGCGCAAGCATGGCACCGGCGCCAACACCTGCATAGATGGTGCCGCTGACCAGCGGGGCGCCTTCCTTGAAGCCGCGGCCACGCAGGGTGGAAATCACCACGATGGAAAACGCCAGTGCGGCAATGGAGTCCATGGTCAGGTAGCCCTCGAGCAGGCCGGAGGTCAGCGGGCCGTTGTCGTACGGCTCCTGCGGGGTGGCCGGCTCGGCGCTCCAGCGGAATGCGGACACGGAGATCATGACGATCAGCAGGACGAGCAGCGCCGGGGTGAGGAACTTGCCCAGTTTCTCCATGATGGTGGTCGGGTTCCAAGACAGCGCCAGGGCGATGCCGAAGAACACGACGTTGAAGATGCCCGAGGCAACCAGCGAGTCAAAGCCGAACAGCGGAGTGATCGCGGTTTCAAACGACACGGCACCGGTACGTGGCAGTGCGTAGAACGCGCCGATGGAAAGGTATGCCAGGACCGGGAAGACCACGCCGAAGGCGGTGCCGGCGCGCTGTGCAAGGTCGCGCAGGTTCGAGCCGGACAGTGCAATCGCGATCACGGCGAGCACCGGCAGCAGCGATGCGGTGAGGAGGAAGCCGATGAGTGCCGGCCAGAAGTTGTCACCGGCCTGGACGGCCAGCATTGGCGGGAAGATGAGGTTTCCCGCGCCGAAGAACATTGAGAACAGGGCGAGCGCAGTCACGATGATGGCGCTGGTGGAGCGTCCATTCGTTGACTGGCTGTCTGCCCGTGAAATCGCTGTGGAACCCATTGGGAGAACCTCTCTAGCTAGTGTGCAGTTGCCTTAGCATAGACCACACGCCCGCTAGATGGGAACTAAGTTCCAATAGGTGGGACGTTAGATGGTGTTGATTGCGTCCCCGATCCGCTTGACAGCCTCTTGGAGAATCTCCGGGGAGGTGGCAAAGTTCATCCTCGCACGGTGCTCTCCGCCAGGGCCAAAGTCCACGCCCTCATTCATCGCAACTTTTGCGTGACGACGAAGCCACGCCGCCGGTTTTTCATCCACAAGCTTGGTCTTTGAGAAGTCCAGGAACATCAAATAGGTCGCCTGCGGCACCTCAATTGCAATACCCGGCACGGCCTTGGGGAGGTGCTCCACCAGCCAGTCGCGGTTGGCCCGCAGCTGCTCTATCTCTTCGTCGAGGAACTCACGACCATGCGTGTAGCAGGCCTCCGCGGCCACAATGCCGAGGGTGCCCACACCGTCTTTGGCTACCCCCGACATCGCGTTCCACGTACGAACGTCCTCGTCGTTGGTAAAGATCATTTGCGCGCACTTTAAGCCCGCCACGTTCCATGCCTTCGACGTTGCCGTCACCGTGATGCACACGTCCGGGTTGTTTGCTGCGGCGCAGACGTGGGCGCCGTCGAAGACCAAGGGCGCGTGGATTTCGTCGACAATCACGCGCGCGCCATGCTTGCGGGCGACCTCGCAGACGGCATCCAACTCGTCGGCCGTGAACACGTAGCCGCCCGGGTTGAACGGGTTGGTCACGATGATGCTGCCCGCGCCGCCCGCAAACGCTGCGTCCACCTCATCCAGGTCGAGCCCGCCCGCGCTGGAGACATCCACGCGCTTGCGGCCCGCAACCTGGGCAACTTCCAGGAACGGGAAGTACGCCGGCACCGGCACGATCACATCACCCTCGGTGAAGTACTTGATCGCCAGCATCACACCGCGCACCACATCCGCAACCGGGAAGATCTTATCCGCGTCCGGGCGCCAGCCGTAGCGGTGCTCGTAGAACCCAGCCACCGCTTCACCCAAATGGTGCGCGTGCGGTGCCGGGGTGTAGCCGAACATCTCGCGCTCCACCGCATCCGCAATCGCTTCCTTCACCGCCGGGGCGGTGGGGAAGTCGCTTTCCGCGATGAATAACGGCAGCACGTCAGCGTCGAACTGCGTCCACTTACGCGTGCCGCGGGCTTGCAGGGTTTCAAGGCTGGGAAATTGCATGCGCCCTACGGTAGTGGGATTTTTTCTTTCGCGGACCCTTTTATGCCGTAGCGCGTGGTGCTACGGTCGGTGCATGACGGAGACAATCAGCCAGCGAGAGCTGCGAAATGAAAGCGGGCGCATCATGCGAGCGCTCGACGAGGGGGAGACATTTGTGATTACAAGCAACTCGCATCCGGTAGGTGAATTGCGACCATTAAGGAAGCCACGATTCGCACGAAAAGAAGACTTGCTAGCAACGGTCAGGCGGCTTCCGAAAGTCGATTTTGAAAAGTTCCGGGCCGATATTGACGAGTATGTAGACCAACGAATTGATCCGCGTGACTAGCAGAGGCTTGTTGGATACATCAGTGCTCCTCGATCTCGATGAAATAGATCCAAATCTACTGCCAGAGCAGTGGACAATCTCGTCTATCGCTTTCGCTGAGCTGGCTGTCGGCCCTGTTGCAGCGCAGGATCCTTTGGAGCGTGCCCGCCGATCAAATCAGGCCCGTGCTATCGCTGAACTAGTTGAGTGTATTCCGTTCGACGATCGTGCAGCACAAGCCTATGCCCTTGTATATGGGGCAGTGATCCGTGCCGGGCGAAAGCCACGAGGCCGCGCGTTTGATCTTTTGATCGCAAGCACTGCTGTGGCGGAAGGGCTTGATTTGTATACGAGGAATCCGCAGGACTTTAGAGGTCTTGAGGAACTTTTAAACGTGATTTCGGTTTAGTCCGCTGTACCCGCGCTGGTGCCGTGGTCTTCTTCGTCGTACTCGTCGTCTTCGGCGCCGTCGGCGGCGAAACCGAACGCCTTCAACCGCTTCCTATCTGCAGCAGAAGAGGATGCCGTCAGGCGCAACAGCTCTGAATAAATACCGCCAGAGACAGCCAGATCTGCCGGCGAGCCGATCTCGTCGATACGTCCGTCGCGCAGGGTGATGATGGTGTCCACGCCGGCAATCGTCGATAAGCGGTGCGCGATCATGATCGTGGTGCGGTTGCGCATGAGCTCATCCAAACCGGCTTGGACGGCGCGCTCGGCTTTGGTGTCCAGGGCGGAAGTAGCCTCGTCGAGAATCAACAGCGGGGCGTCCTTGAGCATCGCGCGCGCCACCGCCACACGCTGGCGCTGGCCACCGGACAGGCGCAGGCCGCGCTCGCCGATGATCGTGTCATAACCATCGGTGAACTTCATGATGAAGTCGTGCGCGTTCGCACGCTTGGCCACGGCAACGACCTCTTCCATCGTCGCGTCCGGCTTGCCGTAGGCAATGTTTTCAAACACCGAACCGGAAAACAGCGCAGCCTCCTGGAACACCACACCCGTGGTGGCGCGCAGTTTCTCCACGTCCAGGTGCGAGATCTCCTCGCCGCACACCTCAAGGCGGCCACGCGTGATGGGGTAGAGGCCAAGCAGCAGGTTCACAATCGTGGACTTGCCGCCGCCGGACTCGCCAACCAGCGCGATCTTCTCGCCCTCACGGGCGGTAAACGTCACATCGTGCAGCACCGGCTCACCCGGCATGTACTCAAAGGTGACGTTGTCGAATGCGACGACCGGTTCGCGCACCCTCAGCGGTGTCTGCTGCGTTGCGTCGAGCGCCGGCATGCCGGAGGCTTCCGTCGCGGCCACCAGCTGGCGGTTCGCGGTCGGCTCGACCGGCTCGTCCATCACCTTGAAGTAGTCGCGCGAACCGGCGATGGCGCGCTGCGCAGAATCGACGATCCAGCTCATCATGGTCACCGGCTGGCGCGCCATGGTCACCATTTGGATGAGCATAACCATCTCTCCAACCGTGAAATGCCCATCGAGCGTGCGCGTGAACAGGATCAGGTAAATCCCCAAAAAGATCAGGTTCATGGCCACGCCGCGCGCGGTATCCATGGAGTGCCACCAGCGCGACTGCGGCCGTGTGATGTCCACCGTGTTGGTGTAGTGGCGGCCGAACTTCTCCAGCTCCCGGACCTCGGCGCCGTAGGACTTGGTTACCTTCACCTGGCCGACGACCTCGGCGAAACGCCCGTTGCCCTCGTCGATATTGGCGTTCTTCTCCTGCTCGAAGACTTGCCAGCGTTTCGACGTCAACGCCGTCAGCCACGTATACAACGGAAACAGCAGCGCCAGCAGCACCGTCAGCGGCCAGTAGTAGTAGGCCGTGATGCCCAAAATGGCCACGACCTGCAGCAGCATCGGCAGGAAATTATTGGTAAAGGATTGGATGAACTGCGTCACGTTCGCAATCGAGCGGTCCAGCCGCGCGATGATCGTGCCGGTGACCTGGTTGTCGTAGTAACGCTGCGGTAGTGCGAGCAACTTGGCAAAGTAGCGCGTAGACAGAATCTGGCGGATGCGCGCCACCATCACATCGCCCAGGTATCCGGACACGTTGTGCAGCATGGAAGCGGACGCCTCTGCGACAAACAGCGCGATGGCGAGTCAGACGACGGTGCGGGTTGCGTCGGGCACGGGCTCGTCGCCAAGCGCCGCAATGATCGTGTCGGTTGCCTCCCGAATGAGGAACGGGGAGATAAGCCCAAGCCCCGCGACTATCGACGACACCACCACAACCGCGATATAAAACGGCCACAACGCGGAAGCACTGCGAACGACGCGCATCAAAGACTGCATAATTTCCACAGGGTACCTGCGCGGTATTGTGTGCAGCGAAGCACTAGTTACGCGACAGAAAACGAGGCGCACATGTCCATCCGCACGAGCACCCGGCTTGCCGCCGTCATCCTGGCCACGACCATGCCGCTGGCAGCTTGCGTGGACCAACAAGAAGACCCGATTGGCGACGAAACCAGCCAGAACCTCGAAGAATCCGTCGAATCGAAGGTCAACGACAAGCCCACCTTCAACGTTGAGGAAACCGACCCGAAGGTCACCGACGAGCTCACCGGCAAGTCCGTCAAGGATCCGGCGATGGAGTTGTCGTACAAGTGGCAGGGGACGTCGTCGACAGGCGTGGGCACCGTGGTCGTTATCGCGGTGACCAACACGTCCGACGCGCCACTGCCTGTCGACGCCCTGAAGCCGGAACTGCGCTACAGCACCGACGGCTCCTCCTACACCGACGCCTCCTACATCTCCAATGCGGAGAAGGCCCAGGTGGATGTCGTCGGCATCGATATGCCGCTCGGCCCGGGTGCCACCACGAACGCGAAGTTCCCCTTCGAGGTCGCGCAGGGCAACCTATGGGACGCCGAGTTCACTGTTGGCAACGTCACATTCAAGGGCAATTTGAGCTATTAGACTGTCGCGCATGACAAATCCTTTGCTTGCGCCATCGACGTTGCCCTACAACCTGCCGGACTTCGCCGCAATCCGGCTTGAGCACGTGGAACCCGCCTTTGAACAGGCGTTGGTCAACCACGCGCAGGAAATCGCGGACATCACCACCCAAGACACCCCAACCTGGGAGAACACCGTCGAGGCCTTCGAGCTCGCCGGTGCGGACCTGGACCGTGTCATGGCGTGGTTCTTCAACCTGCAGGGCACCGATTCCACCGACGAGTTCGACGCCGTCGCCGACCGAATCGTGCCCAAGTTGTCCGCGCACGTGGACTCGATCTACCAAAACAGCGAGCTCTACTCCCGCATCCAGCAGGTCACCGCGCCGGAGGATGAGGAATCGCAGCGGC
>NZ_KV825969.1:118168-124158 GCF_001835805.1 Corynebacterium sp. HMSC034B08
ACGCCGACTACGTCATCGCCGAGGAGACCGCAGGCACCGCGTCTGCTGCACGCCAGTTGATCGCAGACCTGGCACCGGCCGCCGCCGCGAACGCTGAGGCTGAGCGCAAGCTCGCCTCCGAACTCGCCGGTGAAGACCTCGACGGCGCGGACTGGCCCTACTGGCAGGCGAAGCGTCGCGAGCAGGAACTGGGCATCGACGAGGCGGAGATCCGCAAGTATTTCCCGCTCGAGCAGGTGCTTACCGACGGCGTGTTCTACGCCGCCAACCTCCTCTACGGCATCACGGTTCAAAAGCGCGAGGACCTCAACGGTTACCGCGACGACGTGGACGTCTGGGAGGTGAAGGAAGAAGACGGCACTGGCATTGGGTTGTTGCTGACGGACTACAACGCGCGTTCGTCGAAACGCGGCGGCGCCTGGATGAGCTCCTTTGTGGACCAGTCGCACCTGGCGGGCACGAAGCCGGTGGTGGTCAACGTCATGTCGATCACCTCGAACCTGCTCACTATCGACGAAGTGACCACCCTGTTCCACGAGTTCGGCCATGCTCTGCACGGCCTGCTGTCGGACGTGCGCTACCCGTCGAACTCCGGCACCAACGTGCCGCGCGACTGGGTGGAGTTCCCCTCCCAAATCAACGAGAACTACGCGTTCGCCCCGGAGATCGCCCGCAACTACGCGCGCCACGTGGACACCGGCGAGGTCATTTCCGACGAGCAACTCGCCGCACTGAAGGCCTCGCGTCAGTTCGGCCAGGGCTTCCTCACCGCCGAGTACCTCGCGGCCAGCGCGATCGACCTGGCGTGGCACTCGATCACCGAGGACACCCCGTCCGACATCCAAACCTTCGAGGAAGAAGCCCTGCGCGAGGTTGGCCTGGACATCGACGGGCTCGAGCCGCGCTACCGCTCCACCTGGTTCAACCACATCTTCGCCGGCGGCTACTCGGCGGGCTACTACTCCTACCTGTGGGCAGAAGCTCTCGACGCCGACGGCTACCAGTTGGTCGAACAGGAAGGCATCAACCGCGACACCGGCGCGAAGTTCCGCGAGACCATCCTGTCCAAGGGGTCCTCGCGCGACTACGCCGAGGCCTACCGTGCGTTCCGTGGCCGCGACAAGGACACGCGTCCGCTGCTGGAGCGTCGCGGCCTGGCGGGCTCCGACGTATCGGCATAGCCGGTTAACGGCCTGCGCTACGCTGGCGGCATGTCCCGCGGAAGTGTGAAGCATTGGTGCGCGGCTGCGGTGGTTGCCACGACGCTTGCGGCGTCGGTGGTTCCTGCAGTCGCGCCTGCTTCGCCTGCGTTGAATGCGGCGCAGGGTGGGCGGATTTTCGTCGATAATTTAGGCTCGGACCGCCTCACTGCTTGCACGCTTGGCTTCAACGACGTCGAGCACCGTCGCAGTTACACCGCCGCCCACTGCGTGGTACAAAACGAGCAGTACTTCCCCCAGGGTGCGCTGGTCTACCTTGCAGATAGCGCCGGCAAACAAATCGACGAGCCCGCAGGGTTGATCTTCCCCGCGCGGGCGTATTCGCCGAAGACGTCCGCCAACGACTGGGCGGTGATCTACTGGTTCGAAGACGTTCGTGTTGGCGGCAACCCGTATGGCGGGACGGTTGTGCCGGTGGAAAAGATCAGCAGCACCGACACGATCTGCTTCCGCGGGTACTCCACCCATGGGCGCTCGGATGCCTCGACGTGCGGCAAGTTCGTCGGCACGGTTGAAAACACCACGTACTTCGACGCGCCGAAGATGCCGGTGCCAGGTGACTCCGGTGGGCCGGTGTACATCCCGGGCCGCGGCCTGGTGGGGGTGATCTCGGGCGCGAACTATGTCGCGGGCGAGGATAACCATCAGTTGATTGGGTTCCAGCGCGCCAGTTCGCTCGACAGTGGCCCGGTGTACGGGGAGGAGCAGGTCGACGACTTTTTGGAGTACCAGTATTCGCTGCGCTACTCCACGACGATCACCAACCCGCCGGGTGGCACGATCACGTTGACGCCGACCTTGGTGCCGCGAAGGACGCCTGCGCAGGCGACGTTTGAGTCTGGTGCCGCGACGCCGACGAGTGTGCCGACGGTGGCACCAAGGCAGAAGGCGGTGGAGCAGGCGCCGTCGGGCCCGTCGGCGTCGCAAGTTATCGGGATCATTATCGGCATTTTGGTGGTTGTTGCCGCGGTGAGCCCGATCGTGATGATGGCGTTGAAAGCGGTCTAAATGAGCTGGTTAATGGGGTTGAGCCCGTGGTTGCAGGTGCCGCTGATTGTGGTGCTGGCGCTGCCGGCGTGCGCGGCGGTGTCCTATGTGCTGCTTTGGGTCGTCGACCGGCTCGGTCTAGGCTTGGGCACCATGGCCAACCCTGAAGAGCTGCGCAAGCAGGATCAACAGCTGCCCAAGCCGCAGCGTAAGTACCCGCAGTCGCGGGTGACCCAAGCAATGTGGGTGCTCATCGCTCTTGTCATTGTTGCTGCGGTGATCGGCGCGCTTTAGTTGCGTATCGACGCCTCCGCCACCGCCTTAAACAACTCCATCTCCGGTAGGTGTTCGATGAGCACGGGGGTGCCGGTGGCGTCGCAAAGCGGCATGCGCCAGTTGGTGTACTGCTCGCCGTTGGTGCCGGGCTGGTTTTGAATGCGCTCGTCGCCAACCATGTCCACCAGGTTCGTACACGTCATCGCCGATGGGGTGGAGGCGACGAAGCGCGTCAGTCCCGTGATCAGTGCCTTTTCGTCGTCGCCGGTAAGCGCACCTTCCTCCCGCGCGAGGCCAAGCACCTGGTCGATCCAGATGCGGTCGGTGGCGTTGAGGCGCTCCACGGGGTCGTCGACAAGCCCAAGCTCATGGCGCAATTCGTTGTGTGCACCCTTGAGGTAGCCAGCGGTGGGCGGCAGGTCGTGCGTGCCCACAGCCGTAAGCGCCAGGTGGCGGTACTGCTGCGAGGGGCGCGGCACGCCCGGCGGGATGGATTCGAACCACAGCACCGAGGTGCCCAAAATGCCCTTGTCGCGAAGGAAGTCCTGCACCCACGGCTCGAACGTGCCTAAGTCCTCGCCGACGACGACCGCCCCGGCGCGCTGCGCCTCCAACACAAGGGTGCCCACCATGGCCTCAAAGTCGTAGTTCATGTACACCCCGCCAGCGGGTGTGCCAGCGCGTGGCACCCAAAACAGGCGGAACAGTCCGAGCACGTGGTCGACGCGGATGCCGCCACTGTGGCGCAGCGCTGTGCGCAGCAGGTCGCGCCACGGCCCGTAGCCGGACTCGGCGAGTTGCTGCGGGTTCCACGGCGGCTGCGACCAGTCCTGGCCTTTTTGCGAGTACTGGTCCGGGGGAGCTCCCACCGACGCATCGGACACCAACACCTCGCGCAGTGTCGCCGCGTCCGCGCCGCCAGGGTGGATGCCCACCGCAAGGTCCGTCATGATGCCGATCGACATCCCGGCCGCCTTCGCACGCTCCTGGGCGAGGCGCAGCTGCTCGTCGGCGATGAACTGCAGCCACATGTAGAACTGCACGAGGTCCTCGATGTCGTCGCCGGCGTGCCGCGAGCGATGCTCCGGGTGATGCTCCGACTCGGCGGCTTGCGCAGCACACCAGGTGGCAAACTCGCGCAGGCCTTCGCCCTCGTCCAGGCAGAACAGCTCAAAGTCGTGGGTGCGCGCGGCATCGGCCTGCGAGGCCCAGAACAGCTCGCGCAGCGCCGCCAACTTCGCGGCGAACACACGGTTGCGATCCAGCGGCGCTGGCGAAGTGTTCAGGTCCTTCAGCGGCGCGGCCAACTCGGCGATCGCCGCACGAAGATTGTCGTCCACCAGCTCGAACTCCGGCACCTGCTCCACCGCGATGTAGAGCGGGTTGATAAACCGGCGCGAGGTGGGCAAATATGGCGAATCCTCCACCGGCGGCACCGGCTGGGCGGCGTGCACCGGATTGATCAGCAAATAATCGGCCCCCTGCGCGGCGACCGTCTCCGCGAGCAACGCCAGATCCCCAAAATCGCCCAACCCCCACGAGGCAGCCGAGCGCACCGAATACAACTGCGCCATCACGCCCCAGACGGGGTGCTGGACGACACGGGAGTTCGTCGACAAGCAATCGGGCACCACGAGCAACGTGCACACCGCATCAACATTGTCCGACTCCAGATGCAACTCGTGCCAGCCCGCCGGCAGATCCCCGGGCGTATGAAACGTCGCCTCGCCCCACACCACACCATCTGAAGCCGTAAACGGCGGCGCCCAATTCTCATCCTGGTAGCACTCCCGCGAGGAACCATCCTCCAGCCGGATCCAACAATGCGCCGGGTGCCCGTCGTGCACGTGCACGTTGAAGTGCTGCTCGTGTCCCTCCGTCGCCACCACCGTCGGCGGCAAGGGGCGCGTGGCCCAGTGTTCGCGCCGGGCATCGAGGTGGAAGTGGAGTTCCTCGTCGGTGGGGTCGTCGTCAAGCGAAAGCCCCAACGCCCGCAACAACGCGACAAACGACGCCGGCGGCGGCGACACCATCTTCCCGTCAGTCGCGCGATAGGAGGTGCCAAAGCCATAGGACTCGGCGAGGGCGTGCAGCAGTTCCACGTTGGTCACGCTTCCGCATTCTGCCAAAACGTCGGTAATGTTGGGCACCATGCCATCGACTTCTCACACGACGGAACTTGGATTCACCCTCAACGACACGGAGACGTGCCTGAGCCGACTCATCGAAATGTGCGAGAAGCACCCGCACCTCGTGCTGTTCTCGCGGCCCCGCAACTACGAATGGGTCTCCGTGACGGCAGGGGAGTTCCTGCAAGAGGTCTACGACGTGGCCAAGGGGCTGATTGCCGCAGGTATCGAGCCCGGCGACCGCGTGGCCATCCTGTCCAGCACGCGCTACGAGTGGGCGCTGCTCGACTTCGCCATCTGGGCCGCCGGCGCCGCATCCGTGCCAATCTACCCGTCGTCCTCGATGCACCAAATCCAGTGGATCCTCGAGGACTCCGGCGCGAAAATCGCGTTCACGGAAACGCGCGACCACACGATGCTCATGAGCCCGTTCCTCCTCGGCGAGGACGGCACCCCGCGCATGGCCGACTCGACCTCGCAGTTGCAGCGCATCTACGAGTTCAACTCGGCCGCCGTGGAGCAGATCAAGTTTGAGGGCCGCGAGGTGGAGCAATCGCTTATCGACGACCGCGTTGCCGCCACCCGCCACCCCGATCTGGGCTCCATCGTGTACACCTCCGGCACCACCGGCCGCCCCAAAGGTGTGGAGATCACCCACGGCAACTGGGCGTACCAGGCGTGGGCGCTGCTGGAAAACGAGATCGGCTCCGTGTCCTTCCCTGGCCAGCGCATGGTGACGTTTTTGCCGCTGGCGCACGTGCTTGCGCGCGCGGTGGCGCTGGCGTGGACGATTTCGGGCGCGACCCAGTCGCACTGGTCGGATACTTCGACGTTGACCGTGGAGCTGCAGCGCGCACGTCCCAACCTGGTCATTGGCGTGCCGCGCGTGTTTGAAAAGGTGCGTGAGGGTTCCTACAACAAGGCCGCGGATGGCTCCGCGATTGGCAAACGTGTCTTCTTGGAGGCCGAAAAGGCCGCGATTGAGTATTCCAAGGCGCTGGATACGCCGGACGGCCCGTCGCGCGTGCAAAAGGCGAAGGTGAAGCTCTACGACAAACTGGTCTACGCCAAGATCAAGGAGGCCATGGGTGGTTCCGTCTGGTACGGCATCACCGGCGGGTCGGCGATGAGCTCGGACCTGTCGCACTTCTTCCGCGGCATGGGCGTGCCGATCTACGAAGGCTACGGGCTGACCGAAACGTGCGCTGCGGCGTGTGTGAACAACGCGCACAGCAACAAGATCGGCACCGTCGGGCGCCCTGTCAACGGCTATTCGGTACGGATCAACGACGACGGCGAGATCGAATTTAAAGGCCCCGGCGTGTTCTCCAAGTACTGGCGCAACCCGGCCGCGACCGAGGAAGCGCTCACGGACGGC
>NZ_KV825969.1:124258-127346 GCF_001835805.1 Corynebacterium sp. HMSC034B08
ACCGAGGAAGCGCTCACGGACGGCTGGTTCAACACCGGCGATCTTGGCGAGGTCGACGAAGACGGCTTCGTGTCCATCACCGGCCGCAAGAAGGACCTCATCGTCACCGCCGGCGGCAAGAACATCTCCCCGGGACCGATGGAGGAGATCATCCGCCAGCACCCGCTGATCTCTAACGCGTTGGTGGTCGGCGACGGTAAACCGTTCGTCGGCGTGCTGGTCACCCTCGACGAGGAGGAACTGAAGCGCTGGAAGGCGAACCACAACATCCCGGCGAACAAGAAGGTGTCGGATCTGGCGCAGGACCCGGCGTTGCGCGCCGAGGTGCAAGACGCGGTGAACATGGCAAACGCGACCGTCTCGCGCGCGGAGGCGATTAAGAAGTTCCGCATCCTGGATCGCGACCTGTCGGAGCAGCACGACGAGATGACGCCGACGATGAAGGTGAAGCGCAATGTGGTGTTCCAGCGCTTCCAGGAGGACATCGACAAGCTGTATCAGCGTTAACGGCGCGCCTACCCTCATCGGCTCACGCTGTGACATAGCATCCCAATTTGTCACTTCCACAGTCCGTTTTAAGGGGGTTCACGCCGTGCACAAAACTGCAGCCGTGCTGCGTCACCGTGAACTTACCCAGGAGATTTACAACATCGGCGACGAGGTTGCGGAGTACATCGAGCACGTCGCCGAGTTGATTGCGGACTATGACGGTGAGCTCACTGAAGATTGCCTGGCAGAGTTCGAGGAGATTGTCGACGACGCCCGCCAGGACGCACGCCGCATCGTCGCCGAGTTAATCGGCCTGCGCCAAGCGCTGACCTCGGGCCGCGCCGCAGGCTACCTGTCGGTGGGTGTGCGCCCAGAGGAGCGCATCCCGCAGCCTGAACTTCTCGACGCCGCCGGCCTCAAAGACCTCTTCCCGCTGCAAGCACCATTTTCGGTGCAGACGATGCACGACGCGCTCGTCGGCCGCACCGAACTGGTGGTGCAGCACTTGGAGGAGATCGTCTCGTTTACGCTCGAGCAGACCGACATGGTCGCCCGCGAACTCGGCGTGGTCTCGCTTCCGCACCTGTACGCGCGGGTCGGCGAGATCGTCGAGGAAGCCGTGATCGGCTGGGTGGAAACCGTCTGCTTGGACCACCCGGCGTTCGTGCGCACGATGCGCGGATCCAACCCGCCGGAGTTTTTGGAGGAGCGTGCCCGCATCGACCGCATTGTGGCGAAGGTGGCGGCGAAGCGTTCCCTGCGCGGGGCTTAGGTGGGGGTTCCGTGATGGATTCCTTCGGCGTGTATATCCACGTGCCGTTTTGTGCGACGCGCTGTGGCTACTGCGACTTCAACACGTATACGCCCACCGAGGTGGATTCCTCGCACGCGCAGTACCTCGACGCGCTGGAGCGCGAACTCGAGCTCGCCGCCGCCCGCGACCTGCCAAAAGCCGAGACGGTGTTCATCGGCGGTGGCACCCCGAGCCTGCTCGGCGCGCAAGGCCTCGGCCGCATCCTGGGCGCCATCCGCAACACCTTCGGTATCGCGGCGGGCGCGGAGATCACCACCGAGTCCAACCCGGAATCCACCAGCCCCGACTACTTCGCGGGCCTGCGCGATGCCGGCTTTACCCGCGTCTCGCTCGGCATGCAGTCCGCCTCCACGCCGGTGTTGAAAGTCCTAGACCGCCAGCACACCCCGGGCCGCGCCGTCGCCGCCGCACGCGAGGCCCTTTCCGCAGGCTTCGAGCACGTGAACCTGGACATGATCTACGGCACGCCCACCGAAACCGACGACGATGTGCGCCACACCCTGGATGCCATCCTTGCAACCGGCGTCGACCACGTCAGCGCCTATTCGCTCATCGTGGAAGACGGCACCGCCATGGCGCGCAAGATCCGCCGCGGCGAACTACCCGCACCGCAGGAGGACGTCTACGCGGACCGCTACGAGATCATCGCCGCAACGCTGGAGGGCAACGGATACGACTGGTACGAGGTCTCCAACTGGGCCAAACCCGGCGGCGAGTGCCGCCACAACCTCATCTACTGGCACAACCAGAATTGGTGGGGCGCAGGCCCCGGCGCGCACAGCTTCATTGACGGGATGCGCTTCTTTAACGTCAAGCGCCCCGAGCGCTACGCACAATTGCTTGGCGACGACACCCTGCCCATCCAGGACACCGAAACCATCACCGCAGACGAAGCCCACATGGAGGCGATCATGCTCGGGCTTCGCCTGCGTGAGGGGATTCCGGCCGGGTGGGTTGGGGATCGGGCGCGTGGGGTCGTCGATAAGCATGTGCGCGCGGGGCTCCTAGAGCGGGGAGAGCGCTTGCGCGTGACTGATACCGGCAGACTGCTTGCAGACGGCATCATCACCGATATCCTGGCAGCCGAGTAAGGAGGCGATCATGAGCGCAGCAGACGAGCGGCGCCAAAAGGTGCTGCGGGCGATCGTGGCGGACTACATCGCCAGCCAAGAACCCGTCGGCTCCAAAGCGCTGGTGGAACGGCACAACATGGGGGTGTCGTCGGCCACGATCCGCAACGACATGGCGGTGCTTGAGCAGCAGGGCTACATCTCGCAGACGCACGCCTCGTCCGGGCGCATCCCCACCGAGGCCGGCTACCGCAAGTTCGTGGATGCGCTCCACGACGTCAAACCACTGTCCGCCGCCGAGCGCCACGCGATTTTGGACTTCCTCGAAGACGGGGTGGACCTCGAAGACGTGCTACGCCGCTCCGTGCAACTGCTCTCTCAACTGACCCACCAAGCCGCCGTGGTGCAACTGCCGAACCTGTCCGCCTCGCGCGTGAAACACTGTGAGGTTGTCGAACTCACACCAACGCGCCTGCTGCTCGTGCTCATCACCGACGCCGGCCGCGTCGACCAACGCAACGTCGATCTCGCCGCGCCAATTGGCGACGACGGCGTGCGCATCCTGCGCGACATCCTCAACGACGCACTTGTGGGCAAGAACATGCGCGACGCCTCCGCCTCACTCGCCGGCGTGGCGGTCAGCGCCCCGCCGCACCTGACCGAACCCACCACGCGCGCCGCCGAAGTGCTCATCACCACACTTGTCGACGCCGCC
>NZ_KV825969.1:127446-148589 GCF_001835805.1 Corynebacterium sp. HMSC034B08
CCCCCGACCGCCTCATCATCGCAGGCTCCTCAAACCTGCTCGTGCCCTCCGGCGGCCTCCAGGACGTCATCGACGCCCTCGAGCAGCAAGTTGTCGTACTGAAACTGCTCGCCGGCGCCCAAGAACTCGAACGTGTCTCCGTGCGCATCGGCCGCGAAAACGAAGACGAGGAATTATCCAGCGCCTCAATTGTTACAACAGCGTACGGGGCAGGCGATGCAGCACTCGGCGGCCTCGGGGTAGTCGGTCCAACCCACATGGACTACCCCGGTACCATGCAGAAGGTTGCCACCGTGGCTCGTTACATCAGCCGCACACTGCGGGGTGAATAGAAGGGAAGATATGGCTCGCGATTACTACGGCATCCTCGGCGTGGACAAGGACGCCACCGAGCAGGAAATTAAACGGGCGTACCGCAAGCTCGCACGCAAATACCACCCGGACGTGAACCCGTCCGAGGAAGCTGCCGAGAAGTTCGCGGAGATCGCGGCAGCGCAAGAGGTGCTGCTGGATCCGCAGAAGCGTTCCATCGTGGACCGCGGCGGCGACCCGATGGAGGCCGGCGGCGGCATGGGCGGCGCCGGTTTTGGCGGAGGTGGCCTCGGCGACATCTTCGAGGCATTCTTCGGCGGTGGCGGTGGTGCTCGCCAGCCGCGCTCGCGCGTGCAGCCGGGCAACGACGCGCTGCTGCGCACCTCGATCACGCTCGCAGAGGCGTTCACGGGCGTGAAGCAGGACGTCACCGTCGATACGGCGGTGCTGTGCGACAAATGCCACGGCTCGGGCTCCAAGTCAGGGGCTAAGCCGGTTACCTGTGACGTATGCCAGGGCCACGGCGCGGTCCAGGAGATGCAGCAGTCTTTCCTGGGCAATGTGATGACCACCCGCGAGTGCCACAAGTGCCATGGCTTCGGCGAAGTGATCACCGACCCGTGCGCCCAGTGCGCCGGCGACGGCCGCGTGCGCGCCACCCGCGACCTGGTGGTGAACATCCCGGCCGGCATTAATAACGGCATGCGCATCCGCATGGCGGACCAGGGCGAGGTCGGCCACGGCGGCGGTCCCGCCGGCGACCTGTACGTCGAGGTGCACGTCGAGCCGCACCCGGTGTTCGTGCGCGACAACAATGACCTGCACCTGCGCCTGACTGTGCCCATGTATGACGCGGCGCTGGGCACCGAGCTCACCGTGGAGAATCTCACGGGCGATGAGACCCGCATTGAGGTCCCCGCCGGCACCCAGCCGGACGACCGCGTCGTGCTTTCCGGCGAGGGCATGCCGCGCCTGCGCGCCGAAGGTGCCGGCGACATGATCGCCCATATCGAGGTCACTGTGCCCACCGCGCTGTCCAACGAGGAACGCGCTGCACTCGAGGACTTGCGCGCCGGCCACCCGGAGGACCCTAAAGTCCACTCCGAGGGCGGCGAGCACGGCGATGGTTTCTTCTCCCGGATGCGTGATCGTTTCCGCCGATGAGCCTGCCCTATTTTCTTAGTGACGACCCCACCTCCGGCATCATCGAAGGCCCCGAGGCCAAACACGCCCACGTTAAGCGCATCCAGCCGGGGGAGCGCATCATGCTTTTCGACGGCGCCGGCAACCGCGCCGAAGTCACCGTCACGCGGGTGGATGCCTCAAGGGTTGAGGGGGTCGTCGATAAGCATGAGTTCGTGGAGCGCCCCACGCCGCGCGTGACGGTCGTGCAGGCGATCCCGAAAAGCGAGCGCGCCGAACTCGCCGTCGACCTCGCCGTGCAGGGCGGGGCGGATCGAATCGTGCCGTGGATTTCGCACCGCACGATTGCGCGCTGGCCGGCGAACAAGCAGGCGAAGCAGGTGGAGAAGTGGCGCTCGCAAGCGCTGGCGAGCGCGAAGCAGGCGCGACGCGCGTGGGTGCCGCAGATCCACGAGCCGGTGACCACAAACCAGTTGTCCGATCTCCTCCGTGACCCGAGGAACGAGGGTCACGCGCTTGTACTCCATGAGGACGCCACCGTGCCGCTGCGTGAGGTCACCTTCGGCGAGGACGTCTGGCTCATCGTCGGCCCCGAAGGCGGCATCGGGCAAGACGAACTCGAACTGCTCGGCGCGGACGCCGTGAAACTCGGCCCCGAAGTCCTGCGCACCGCAACAGCAGCGTTCGCGGCGCTCAGCGCGATCGGCGCGCTGACAAACCGCTGGTAGGGTAAACGCACATGGAAGAAATGGTGACGCGCAAGGTCGAACTCGACTCGGCGTACGCACAATCCGTCCTCGGCATCAACGACAACAACCTCCAACTACTGGACCGCTATCTGGACGTGAGTTTCCACGCCCGCGGCACCACCTTGTCGGTGCGCGGCACGGCCGCCCACGTGGCGCACGCGCTGCGCGTGGTGGAGGAGCTGGAGTCCATGGCGCGACGCGGGGTGCCACTTCGCCCTGACACCGTCGTGGAGGCGGTGAAACTCATGGAGATGGAAGCCCCCGGCTCGGTCGCGGACATCCTCGGCGAGGAGATCATTGCGCGGCGCGGCAAGGTTATCCGCCCGAAGACTGCCGGTCAGCGCCGCTATGTGGATGCGATCGACGAGAACACGATCACCTTCGGTATCGGGCCTGCCGGCTCCGGCAAGACGTACCTTGCGGTGGCGAAGGCGGTGCAGGCGCTGCAGAACAAGCAGGTCAAACGCATCATCCTGACGCGCCCCGCCGTGGAAGCCGGCGAGAAACTCGGCTTCCTCCCCGGCACGCTTTCCGACAAGATCGACCCGTACCTGCGCCCGCTGTACGACTCGCTGCGCGACATGATGGACCCAGAGGCCATCCCGAAACTCATCGAAGCCGGCATCATCGAGGTCGCGCCCCTGGCCTACATGCGCGGGCGCACCCTGTCGGACGCGTTTGTCATCCTCGACGAGGCCCAGAACACCACCGGGGCGCAGATGAAGATGTTCCTCACCCGCCTCGGGTTTGGCTCAAAGATGGTGGTTACGGGTGACACCTCTCAGGTGGATCTGCCGCGCGGCACCGTCTCGGGCCTGCGTGTGGCGCGTCGTATCTTGAGCGACATTCCGGACATTTCGTTCCAGGAGATGCGCGCCGACGACGTTGTGCGCCACCACCTGATTTCCCGCATCGTGGCCGCCTACGACCACCACGATGCCCAGAACGCGCTGCGCTACGAAAAGCGGCAGCAGAAGATTGAAGCAGAGCGCGAAGCGGAGGCAGCGCAGTGAGCATTGAAGTCTTAAACGAGTCCGGCGAGGCGGAAGTCAACGAGCAAATGCTTATCGACGTCGCCTCCTACGCCCTACGCACCATGGACGTCCACCCCGACACCGAAGCAACCATCACGCTTGTCGACGAAGCCACCATGGCCGACCTCCACGTCCGCTGGATGGACCTCGAAGGCCCCACCGACGTGATGAGCTTCCCCATGGACGAACTCACCCCGGGTGGGGGACGGCCCGACGCCGACATGCCGGGACCTGCGATGCTCGGCGACATCATCCTGTGCCCGGCCTACGACCGCAAACAGGCAGAGATGGCCGGCCACGACCTCGCCCACGAAATGGCGCTGCTGACCGTCCACGGCGTTTTGCACCTGCTCGGCTACGACCACATCGAGCCGAAGGATGAGCGTGAAATGTTCGCGCTGCAAAACGAGATCCTCGCCGACTGGTACGACGACCTGGCCCGTCGCGGGGTGGCATACCAGCCGAAGCCGACCGGCCCACACGCCTTCCCGTCCGCCGCTGACCGCGACGAGCTCGACAAGCTGATGAAGGGCGCCGAGTGACACTGACCATCACCTTCGCAACGATCACCGTCGTTGCGCTACTGCTCTCCGGCCTGCTCGGCTCCGTCGAATCCGCCCTGGCCCCCATCTCGCGTGCCCGCGTGGAAGGCATGGTCAAGGATGAGACGCCGGGTGCTGATGCGTTGCTGCGCGTCGTCGAGAATCGCGCGAATCACATCAACACCCTCGTGCTGCTGCGCACCGTCTTAGATGTCATGGCGGCAGTCTCGGCGGCGATGCTGGCCATGGACGTCATCGCGTCGGATGCGTGGGCGATTGCGGTGGCGGTAATCGTCGTCACGCTGCTGCAATTTTCCATCATCGGCGTGTTCGCACGCACCGCCGGCAAACGCAACCCGTACACCATCTCGCTCAAAGCCGCCCAAGGCCTGCACATCTTCCACACCGTGCTCGGACCGGTGGCGAAACTGCTCATCTGGATCGGCAACCTGTTCCACCCAGGCGAAGACTTCCGCAACGGGCCATACGCCACCGAAATCGAACTGCGCGAAATGGTCGAAGTTGCCCAAGAAAAAGGCGTGGTGGAAACCACCGAAGGCCGCATGATCCAAAACATCTTCGACCTCGCCTCCACCACCGCACGCCAAGTCATGGTTCCGCGACCCGAAATGGTGTGGATCGAAGGCGAAAAACTCGCCCGCCAAGCCACCGCACTCATGGTGCGCTCCGGCCACTCCCGCGTGCCCGTCATCGGCGAAAACGTCGACGAAATCATCGGCGTCGCCTACCTCAAAGACATGTTCACCGACCGCGGCGCGCCCGTCGACCCGAACACGCCACTGACCGAGTTGATGCGCCAACCGATGTTCATCCCGGACTCCAAGCCGCTCGACCTGCTGTTGCGCGCGATGCAGCAGCAGAACACCCACATCGCGGTGGTTATCGACGAGTTCGGCAACGTCGCAGGCCTGCTCACCATGGAAGACCTGCTTGAGGAAATCGTCGGCGAAATCACCGACGAATACGACGAAGATGAGGAAGCCCCCATCGAAGAAATCGACGAGCGCGTCTTCCGCGTCCAAGCGCGCCTGCCTCTCGACGACCTCGTGCACTACCTCGCCGACCACCTCGACTACACGCTGGAGTACTCGGAGGAGGTCGTCGACAATGTGGACACCGTCGCCGGCCTGCTGTCGTACGAACTCGGCCGCGTGCCCCTTCCCGGCGCCTCCATCCTGCGCGACGGCATCCGCTACACCGCAGAAGGCGGCCGCGACCGCCGCGGGCGCATCAAGACCCGGACCGTGCTGGTTGCGGTCGGCGAGGAACCCGAAAACGGGGTATCGTAGCACCTGTAACCAACCGAAAGGAGTTCCACCATGCGAGCAGTTCGCTACTACGGCCAGAAGGACATCCGCGTCGAGGAGATCGACGCCCCGGTTGCAGGTAAGGGAGAGGTGCTCATCGACGTCGCCTGGTGCGGCATCTGCGGCACTGACCTGCACGAGTACCTCGAAGGCCCGATCTTCTGCCCGAAGCCTGGCCATCCGCACCCCATCACCGGTGAGGAGCCGCCGATCACCCTCGGCCACGAGTTCTCCGGCGTTGTTTCGGCGCTCGGCGAGGGTGTCGACGACCTCGAGGTCGGCCAGCACGTTGTCGTCGAGCCGTACGTCCTGCCGGACGACGTCGACCCGAAGGAGCCGGGCCCGTACAACCTCCACCCGGACGTGAACTTCATCGGCCTCGCAGGTGGTGGCGGCGGCCTCTCCGAGAAGATCGCTGTGCAGCGTCGCTGGGTTCACCCGATTTCCAACGATGTTCCGCTCGACGAGGCTGCGCTCATCGAGCCGCTGTCCGTCGCCCACCACGCATTCGTTGCGTCTGAGGCGAAGGAAGGCGACGTCGCCCTCATTGGTGGCGCCGGCCCGATCGGTGTGCTCACCGCAGCTGTGGCGAAGGCATACGGCCTGACCGTCATCGTCTCCGAGCTCTCCGAGCTGCGTCGCCAGAAGGCGCTCGACGCAGGTGTCGCCGACTACGCGATCGACCCGAGCGCAACCGACCTCAAGGCAGAGGTTGACAAGATCACCGACGGCAAGGGCGTCGACGTCGCATTCGAGTGCACCTCCGTCAACGTCGTGCTCGACCAGCTGATCGACTGCCTCAAGCTCAAGGGCACCCTGGTCGTCGAGTCCATCTGGTCGAAGAAGGCCGAGCTGGACATCCACGCGCTCGTGATGAAGGAACTGACCATCCGCGGCATCATCGGCTACGCCCACGATCACCCGCAGACCATCAAGTTGGTGGAGTCCGGCAAGATTGATCTGAAGCCGTTCATCACCGGCAAGATCGGCTTCGACGGTGTCGTCGACGAGGGCTTTGACACCCTGATTAACCGCAACGAGACCGCAGTGAAGATTCTGGTGTCGCCGGAGCTCTAAAATGCTCCTATGAGCAATATTCTCTCGATCCAGTCCGCCGTCGCGTTTGGCCATGTTGGCAACTCGGCGGCGGTCTTTCCTTTGCAGCGCATCGGCCACGAGGTGTGGCCGGTGTATACGGTGAACTACTCCAATCACACGGGTTATGGTGCGTGGGAGGGGCCGATCATTCCGGCCGCCGACGTTGCGGCGGTGCTCAAGGGCATCCGCGACCGCAATGCGTTCCCGCTTATCGACGCCATCCTCACCGGCTACCAGGCCTCCCCGGAAATCGCCGACGTGATCGTCAGCACCGTGCGCGACATCAAGGCTGAAAACCCGGATGCGCTCTATGCGTGCGATCCGGTGATGGGGTCGGCGAAGTCGGGCTGCTTCGTGGCGGATACGATCCCGCCGCTGTTCCGTTCGACGATTGTGCCGGTGGCGGACATCATTACGCCGAACCAGTTCGAGTTGGGCTACCTCACCGAGCGCGACGTCACCGACCTGGATTCGACCCTCGCCGCGGTGGATGCGGCCCGTGAGATGGGCCCGTCGACCGTGCTGGTGACTTCGGTGGAGCGTCCCGAAACCCCCGAGGATGCGATCGAGATGATCGCCGTGGACGACAACGGCAAGTGGATCGTGCGCACCCCGCGCCTGCCGTTTAAGCGCAACGGCTCCGGTGACGTCACCGCAGCGCTGTTCACCGGTCACTACGTGCGCAGCCACGACGCAAAGGACGCGTTGGCAAAGACCGCCTCCTCGGTCTACGACATGCTGCGCCTCACCTTCGAGGCCGAGACCAACGAACTCCAGCTCGTCGAGGCCCAGGAGTTTTACGCCAACCCGCAACTCCAGTTCGAGGTCGAAGCCCTCTAACTCGTTTCAGGCACGCCGACTGGCCCGCCCACCCGGGCGGGTTTTGTATTTGCTGCGTATTCGGGGCCGGGTGAATCGATTAGTCGAACAGCAGCTCCATCGCGCCGGTCACGGTGGGTACTTCGGTCCCGTTGGGTGCGATCCAGCAGATGCGCCCGTTCGGGTTGTCGATGTGCCCGCGGATCGCCCGCCACCGGTCGTCGTCGTTGACTCCGTTGTGGTAGGCGCACAGTTGCGCCAGGTTGTCCATGTTGGTCATCCCGCCGTGCTTCCAGGCGTGCATGTGGTGGGTTTGGGTGGTTTCGGCGGAATGCCGGCAGTCGGGGAAGGCGCAACGTGGCGACATCAACTTCGACATCGTCCGCTGCTTCCCATTCGCCAGCCGCTGCGTCCGGTACAGGTTCACCGCACCTTTCTGCGGGTGGAAGGCGGCCACCTCGAGCACGTCGCCGAACTCACGGGTGAGAAACTCGGCGCCGGTCATCGTGGTGCCGTCGGTAAGTACAAGTTCGACGTCGTCGCCGCAGCCGTCCATGATGCGGGTGTAGGCCTGGATCGGCACCAAAATCATCGGCCGCAGCGCCGCGCGCGGCACCCCGCCGCCCTCGCGCAACAGGCGGAACAGTGAGCCGGCCATCTGCTCCGCAGCCGGCCGATCCTCATCGATCATGGAACGCAGCGTGTGCTCCAAGTCGGCCAGGTCGCGCTCGTTGTACGTCAGCGTCATGGTGCGCATGCCCTCACGCGAGCGCGTGAACCGGCAGGAGGGTTTGGGGGCGGTCACGGGGACGTCGATAAGCCTGCTGATGCGCTTCGACAGCGAGCGAAACGAACCACGATGCCGCACCAAATCCAACCGGATGCGCCACCGCTCAGCCGCCGACGCCACCGCAACCAACTTCTTCTCGATGAGCACCAACTGGTCGATCGGCAACCCTTCCGCCAACGCCAGCGCATCAGCCTGCTTGCGGGTGAACTTGGTCGGGCCATAGTACGTATCGAAGACGCGGGCGAGGTCGCGCGCTCGTGTCGTCGATAAGCCAGCTGCAACTGCGGCCTCCCGCGAGAACCCGGCGAGCATCCCCACGCCCGCTTGACAAAACTCCAAAAAATCCATGCACCCGACGCTAGAAACCCACCGCAACCCCCACAAGACCCCACAAAAAATCTGTGGATAACTCCCACACCACCGAAAAAGTTATCCACAACGGTAGGATGCGCACCATGATTGATTTCCCGGACAACCTGCCAGAAGACGCGATCGCGAACGGCGGTTTCACAAACACGCCGGAAGGGTTCAAGTCGGGCTTTGTCAGCTTCGTCGGGCGGCCGAACACCGGCAAGTCCACGCTGACCAACGCGCTGGTGGGGGAGAAGATCGCCATCATGGCCGATCAGCCGGAGACGACTCGCCACCCGATTCGCGGCGTGATCAACCGTGACGGCGCGCAGGTCATTGTGGTGGACACGCCGGGGATTCACCGCCCGCGCACGCTGCTGGGCGAGCGGCTCAACGACGTGGTGAAGGACACCTTCGCGGACGTCGACGTGATCGGCTTTACCGTGCCGGCGGACGAGAAGATCGGACCCGGTGATCGCTTCATCCTCGACGAGATCCGCAAAACGAAGCCGAACACGCCGATCGTGGGCATCGTGACCAAACTGGACAAGACCGGCAAGGACACCGTCGGCGAGCGCCTGCTCGAACTGCACGACATGCTCGGCCCCGACTGCGAGGTCGTGCCGGTCTCCGCAACCGCAGGTGTGCAGACGGACACGCTGCTGGACATTCTCATCGACCACCTGCCGGAAGGCCCGCGTTTCTACCCGGAGGACCACACCACCGACGAGGATGTGGAGACGCGTATCGCCGAGTTGATCCGCGAGGAGGCGCTGCGCGGTCTTCGCGACGAACTCCCGCACTCCGTCGCCGTCCAAATCGACGAAATGCACCCGGACCCGAACAACCCGGAGCGCACCATGATCTACGCGGTGCTGTACCTGGAGCGCCCGGGCCAAAAACGCATCATTGAGGGGCCGGACGGGCGGCGCCTCAGCGGCATTGTGCACCGCGCGCGCAAGCAGATCATTGACCTGGTCGATCAGAACATTTACCTGGACGTGCGCGTGAAAATCCTGAAGAACTGGCAGCAGGATCCGAAGGCGTTGGGCCGACTTGGCTTCTAGGCCGTCCTGGCGCGATCGCGCCTTTGTGGTTCGCACCTACGATTTCGGTGAGGCGGATCGCGTGATCGTCCTGCTGACCCGCAACCACGGCCTGGTGCGCGGGGTGGCGAAGGGCGTGCGCAAGGTGAAAAGCCGCTTCGGCTCGCGCCTGCAGCCGTTCGTGGATGTGGATGTGCAGGTGTATCCGGGCAAAGGCTTATCGACGATCACCGGCGCCGACACCGTCACCTACTACGGCGCCCGCATCATTGACGACTTCGACCGCTACGCCGCCGCCTGCGCCGTCATGGAGGTTGCCGAGAAGCTTTCCTACGACCAGGGTGATCCGGAACTGTTCGCGCTCGTGCAGGAGGCGCTGACCAACCTGCAGACCGACCAGCACCCGACGCTGGTGCTCGACGCGTTCGTGCTCAAGGCCACCGAGCACGCCGGCTGGGGTTTAAGCCTGTTTAACTGCGCGAACTGCCAGGCACCTGGGCCGCACAAGGCGTTCAACGCCACCGTCGGCGGGGCGGTGTGCAACAACTGCCGGCCCACCGGATCCATGGACGTGGATCCGGAGACGCTGCACGATATGTGGTTGTTGCGGGGAGGCTACGGGGTGTCGTCGATACGCGTTGCGCAGATTCACCGCGCGACCGTGGCGCACGTGCAGCACAACCTTGAGGCCGGGCTGAAGAGTCTGAAGATCATGGAGCAGGCATAATTGACGCCCATGGGCGCACCGAAGATTGACAAGAAGTTCATCCCGAAACACATCGCACTGGTGATGGACGGCAACGGCCGTTGGGCGCAGCAACGGGGCTTGAAGCGCACCGAGGGGCACAAGGTGGGCGAGGAAAAGCTCATGGACGCCGTCGATGCCTGCATCGAACTTGGTGGGGTGGAGTGGCTGTCCGCCTACGCGTTTTCTACGGAGAATTGGAAGCGCAGCCCTTCCGAGGTGCATTTTTTGATGAACTTCACCCGCGACGTGTTGCGCCGCCAGCGTGACGAGTTGCATGAGAAGAACGTGCGCGTGGTGTGGTGTGGGCGCCGCCCGAAGCTGTGGGGCAGCGTGATCGAGGAGCTTGAGGTCGCCGAGGAGCTCACGAAGCACAACACGGGGCTCACCCTTGCGATGTGCGTCAATTACGGCGGTCGCGCCGAGCTCACCGACGCAGTGCAGGCGCTTATCGACGACAACGTGCGCCACGTCGACGAAAAAACCATCCAGCGCTACCTGTATCGCGCCGACATGCCGGACGTGGACCTGTTCTTGCGCCCGTCGGGGGAGCAGCGCACCTCAAACTTCCTGCTGTGGCAGTCGGCCTACGCGGAGATGGTGTACCAGGACGTGTTGTTCCCGGATTTTACGAAGCAGGACTTGTGGGATGCGGTGCTGGAGTACGCGAAGCGCGACCGGCGCTTTGGCGGCGCGGTAGATAAGTTCGATAGCTAGCGTTTGGCCTGGCAGTCGCGGCACACGCCGTAGATTTCGGCGTCGTGGCCGACGAGTTCGTAGCCGTAGTGCTTCGCCATCACCTCGGCCCATCTTTCTACCGGGCCGCCTTCGATTTCCTCGCTGCGCCCGCATTTGGAGCACAGGAGGTGATGGTGGTGGTGGTCGGCGAGACAGTCGCGGTAGAGCGTTTCGCCTTCGGGGGAGTAAAGCACGTCCACCGCGTCGACGTCCGCGAGTGATTGCAGCGTGCGGTAGACGGTGGTCAGTCCTACGGACTCGCCTTGTTCGGTGAGGATCTCGTGGATGGCTTGTGCGGAGGCGAATTTGTCTAAGCCACGCAGCGTATCGACGACCGCCGCGCGCTGCTTAGTCATCCTCGGGCCAAGCTTCGGGACCGGACGCGTGCTGTGTGGGCGGTGTTTCATACCGGGCCAGCTTAGCCGGGATGGCGCTCGACTGGGACGAGGCCTAGCCGGATCTTGCCTAGTGCTGATTCGGGCTAGTCCTGGCCCGGCACCGACGTGCGCCGGGTTGTGTCAGCGGCCGGCGCGTAGAACTCGCAGGCATGGTCTACGAGCGCGTGGATAATCCGGATCACGGTGGGGTTGGCAAGTTCGTAGGCGACTTCGCGGCCGCAGCGTTTGGCGGCGACTAGGCCTTCGTCGCGAAGCACCCGCAAATGCTGCGACACCAGCGGCTGCGACTTCCCCAAAATTCCCACCAACTCATGGACCGCGCGCTGTGAATCGTGCAGCAGCAGCAAAATCCGAAGACGCATCTCCGAATCCAGCACTCGGATCAGTGCGGCAGTGTGGTCTAACTCCTCCGGCGAAAAGCGAAGGTCGTCACGCATGGGCGGCCCCTTTCGACGACAGTCCTACACAGTTGTCACACAGTTTACTCGAAGCAGGCGTAAAGGTGGGACTTATGTCCAAAGGGTCGTCTGCGTCGTCGCAAAGTGAAACGGCTAGACTGATCGACGTATTTTGGCAACCGTATTACACGCAGGAGATTGTGATGCCCGCATCCAAGATCGAAACCGTCGTCAACCTCTGCAAACGCCGTGGTTTGGTGTACCCCGCAGGTGAGATTTACGGCGGAACACGCTCCGCGTGGGACTACGGCCCACTCGGCGTCGAGCTGAAAGAAAATCTCAAGCGCCAGTGGTGGAAGCACATGGTGACCTCCCGCCCCGACACCGTCGGCGTCGACACCTCCATCATCCTGCCCACCCGCGTGTGGGAGGCCTCCGGCCACGTCGAGGTGTTCACCGACCCGCTCGTTGAGTCCCTCTACACCAACAAGCGCTACCGCGCCGACCACCTGATCGAAGCGTACGAGGAGAAGCACGGCCACCCGCCAGCAAACGGGCTCGCCGACATCAACGACCCGGAAACCGGCCAGCCGGGCAACTGGACTGAGCCGAAGGAATTCTCCGGTTTGATGAAGACCTACCTCGGCCCCGTCGACGACAAGGAAGGCCTGCACTACCTGCGCCCGGAGACTGCGCAGGGCATCTTCGTTAACTTCAAAAACGTGATGACGTCCGCGCGCCTCAAGCCGCCGTTCGGCATCGCCAACATTGGTAAGTCGTTCCGCAACGAAATCACCCCGGGTAACTTCATCTTCCGCACCCGCGAGTTCGAGCAAATGGAGATGGAATTCTTCGTCAAGCCAGGCGAGGACGAGACCTGGCACGAGTACTGGATTGAAAACCGCTTCAACTGGTACGTCGACCTGGGCATCAACCCGGAGAACCTGCGCCTGTACGAGCACCCGCAGGAGAAGCTGTCGCACTACTCCAAGCGCACCGTGGACATCGAGTACGCATTCGGCTTCACCGGCTCCAAATGGGGCGAGCTCGAGGGTGTGGCCAACCGCACGGACTACGACCTGAAGACCCACTCCGAGGCGTCCGGCGAGGACCTGTCGTACTACGACCAGCAGAACGAGGAGCGTTGGATCCCGTACTGCATCGAGCCGGCCGCTGGCCTGGGCCGCGCCATGATGGCATTTCTTATCGACGCCTACGATGAAGAAGAAGCACCCAACGCCAAGGGCGGCACCGACACCCGCGTCGTGCTGCGCCTGGACCGTCGCCTCGCGCCGGTGAAGGTTGCCGTGCTGCCACTGTCGAAGAAGCCGGAACTGTCCGGCCCCGCCGAGGAGTTGGCTACCAAGCTGCGTCAGTACTGGAACGTGGACTTTGACACCTCGGGTGCGATTGGTCGTCGTTACCGTCGCCAGGATGAGACCGGCACCCCGTTCTGCGTGACCTACGACTTTGACACCCTCGAGGACAACGCTGTGACCGTTCGCGAGCGCGACACGATGGAGCAGGAGCGCGTGCCTCTCGACGAGCTGGAGGCCTACCTGGCCGCCCGCCTGATCGGCTGCTAATGCACTACGTCAGCTGGGATCGCACGGACCGCGACGCGCCGAAGTTGCTCGCGGAGGCCGGACCCGAGGTGTTGGGTGTGTTCTCGCACGACCGCGCCATTGTGGGCGGCGAGGAGTGGCAGTTGGTGTCGCACCCCGAATCGGGTGCGGTGGCGACGCGCCGCGGCGAGGAGATCGTGCGCACGTCGAACAGTTTGAAGCGCGCGAAGCGCATCGACCTGGTCATCGAGGGCCACGCCTACGCGTTCGTCCCGGAGACCTCCAAGAACTGGGTGGTCGAGGATGCGAGCGGCGAGAAGGTTGCCCAGTTCACCCAGGACCACAACGGTGTGCGCAAGGCGATCCTCGAGTTCGAGGGCGAGACCGACCTGCCGCCCACCCAGGTTGCCGGCCTTGCGTGGTTGACCCGCGAGGTGCTTGAGGCCCGCAAGATGGTCAATTCGACCGCGCTGATCAGCACTTTGGTGTTCTTGTCGCTGTTCATCGTTGTGGTGGCGTTGCTGTGATTTGGCAGGGCGCCACGCTTCTCGACGACTCCCGCACCCGCGCCACCGCCACCGCCGACTCCATCACCGTCGGTGGGGCACACCCGAGCGCGGTGCTGCGCATCACCGCCGGGAGCGCGCGCCGGTTTAAGGCCGTCGATGCGGATACGGGCGGGGAGTTCGTGCTGCGCAAGGCTGGGTTTACGGTGGCGCGCTACACCGCGGATTGCGACGGGCGCCGCTACACCCTGAACCGTTCTGGCCTGCACCGCGAGATCCGCGACGCCGCAGGCACCCTCGTCGCCATCACCCGCGGCAAGGCTTCGGGTGACCTCCACGTCGACATTAAAGCGGATGTTGACGCTGCAGCCGAGGCCGACCTGCCCATGGAGGATCTTGTGTTCATGACGTGGGCGCTCACTTTCGTGGACACGCCCGCGCGCCGCACCCGCATTTAGCGCCGCGGCGGCCCGGCAGCGCGGCTGCCCAGCGCGGGCCAGCACCACCGCTGCGTCAGCCTGGCTGTGCGGCCCCGCGCGGCCTAGAAGGTGCCGCCGCGGTTGGAGGGGCGCCCGCCGGAGAAGCCACCTCCGCCGCCTCCTCCGAAGCCGCCGCCTCCCCCGAAGCCACCTCCGCCGCCTCCGCCGCCGGAGAGCAGCGTGCCCCACAGCACCGCCCTGGCCAGGGAGTCGGCGGTTTCGCGGTTGCGGGCCGCTTGGTAGCGGCGGATGTCGTCGTTAGCGGCCTGTTCGGCGCGGTGTGCGGTGTCGGTGGCGGTGCGGGCGGCGTCGATAGCTTTACGCGTATCGCGCACACGCAGCTGGATCGCTTGGGCGTGCTGGCGCTTCGCCTCGGCGAGCAAGGTGCGCGCGTGCGAGCCGATGATGCGGCCACGGGAGCGGATCAGGTCTTCGGCGCGCTGGATCTGCGCGGCACAGACCTGCATTTGTTGGTCCAACAGTTGCAGCGCGCGGGCTTGGTCGCCGGCGACGCCGCGGGCACGGTCGAGGGCGTCGTCGATTTCGGCGTCCATGTTGGCCAGTTCCTCGTACAGGGCAAGCGGGTCGGTGTCGGCGCGGGTGCCCATTGCGTCGAGCATGCGCTGGGCCTTGGCGGAAACCGCGTCCAGGGCGGCGACGTCGATACGCGCGCCCTGCTCGCGGGCGCCCTTGACGGTTTCGATGTCGCGGAGTTCGGCGCGGATTTCGTCGATAAGCGCTGGCAAATTGGTTTTCGCCGCCCGGATGTTCTCTTCCGCGTGCTCGATCGCGTTGAGGTTGGTGTCAGAGACCTCCACGGCGTGCGAGGCAGCCGCGAGCGTGTCCAGGAGTGCGCCTTGGCGGCCGGCGGGTTGGGCGGCGAGGCTGCGGGCGTCGTTAAGTGCCTTTTCGGCTTCGTCGAGGGAGGCCTGCGCAACATCGACGTTGTCTACTATCGACGACAACATCTCCGGCGCGTGCGTCTCCCGCAGTTGCGCAAGGGTGGCGCGGGCGGGCTCGAGGCGCGCGCGGATGTCCACGGTGCGGGCGAGGATCTTGTCCACCTCGTCGGGGGCGCGCATGAGGACGCCGCGCATGTCGTTGAACTCGGCGGTTTTGTCGCGAAGTGCTTGTTCAGCCTTTCCTGACGAGGAGATGATGTCGAGGAGCATGGCGCGTTTTTCGGGTTCGGTTTCGGGGATGGCGTCGTAAAGTTTCTGGTGCGTGGAAAACGCGCGCTGCAGGGTGCGGGTGGCGTCGTTCATGGCGGAGGTGAACGGGCGGACGCGCTCGGCGCCGAATTCGGAGGTGGCCAGTTTCAGCTCCTCCTTGCCTTGCGTGATGGATTCGTCGGCGGACACGAGCGCGTCGCGTGCGACCTCCTCCAGGGTCGCGGTGGGCAGGCGGCCGAGCGAGTCAGTATCCGCCGGGTCGAGCGCCTTCGCAGACGCGATCTGCTTCGCTTGCTGCTTGCGCGAGCCCTTGCGTGTTGCCGCGTACATGCCGCCGCCGGCGAGCGCCGCGACACCGAGGCCGCCTGCGACCCAGCCCACGCCGTCACCGTTGCTTGACGACGACCCACCCACCGACTCAACCGCATTCAGCGCCGCCTGCGACCAATTGAGTTGGGTTAGCTGCGCGTAGGCGGCGTCGTTCATCTGGTCGATCTCGGCCTGGGTCCACTCTTCGCCGCCGCCGACGTTGTAGGCGCGCTCGTCGGGGGAAATCACCAGCACGGCGGTGTTGGAACCGTTCGCGGCGACGGCCTGGTCGACCCAGTCGGACGGGCTGATGTCGCCAAAGGTACGCAGGAACACCACACGCACCGACTTGCCTTGCGACTGGCTGACCTGCTGGATCGCCTGTTCAATCTCGGCGCGCTCGCCGTCGGTGAGCACGCCGGCGTCGTCGGTCACAGGCTTGGTTAAAAGCCCTGGCTGGACGGTGGTTTCCGTGGCCACGCCTTGCGCAAGCGCGGGCGTTTCGGCGAAGCCGGAGGCGGGCGCTGCGAGAAATAGCATTCCGCCGACGGCGAGGACGCGAAGGTAACGGCTAGTCATGCGACTAGGGTAGCGCTTCGTGTACGCCTATAACGCCGACGATACGAAACGCCGCACCGCTGAGGGGCCGAAGGGGGCGCAGCTCGCGCCGGATTCGCGCGGTGCGTTTGCGCGTGACCGGGCCCGCGTGCTGCATTCGGCGGCGCTTCGTCGATTAGCAGACAAGACCCAGGTTGTTGGCCCGCGCGACGGTGACACCCCGCGCACGCGTCTGACGCACTCGCTGGAGGTCGCCCAGATTTCGCGCGGCATCGGCGAAGGCCTCGGCTTAAACCCCGATCTTTGCGAGATGGCCGGCCTCACCCACGACATCGGCCACCCGCCGTACGGCCACAACGGCGAAGTCGCGCTCAACGAGGTCGCGCCCCACGGCTTCGAGGGCAATGCGCAGACGTTGCGCATCCTGTCGCGCCTTGAGCCCAAAGTGCTTATCGACGACCACTCATACGGCCTCAACCTCACCCGCGCCTCCTTAGATGCCGCCGTGAAATACCCCGTGACCCGCACCAACCCCGACGGCACCCTGAACCGCAAGTACTCCGCCTACGACGAGGATGCGGTGGTGCTTGCGTGGGCGCGCGAAGGCCACACCGACGACATGCCGCCGATGGAGGCGCAGGTGATGGACTTTTCCGACGACATCGCCTACTCCGTCCACGACGTCGAAGACGGCATTGTCTCCGGGCGCGTCTCCCTGCAGGTGCTGTGGGACTTCGTCGAACTCGCCGCCCTTGCCGAGAAGGGCGCCGCCGCTTTTGGTGGCGACGCCGACTCACTCGTCGACGCCGCCGACCGCCTCCGCGCCCTGCCGGCCATCGCAGCCGCCGCCGACTTCGACTACACCTTGTCCTCTTGGGTTCGCCTGAAGGGGCTGACGTCGCAGTTGGTGGGGCGCTACATCGGCGGCGTGACCAAGGCGACCCTCGACGGCAACGCTGCGGGCGCTGGCGCTGCGGGTGCCTCGGGCGCTGCTGCAGCCCCGGGCGTTGCGAGCGCTGCGGGTGCCTCGGGCGTGATGGGCCGCCAGCACGGCCGCCTCATCGTCCCGCCCGACGTCGAGGCCGAAGTCCGACTGCTCAAAACCGTGGCGGTGCTCTACGTCATGGACGTGCCCGCCCATCTCGCGCGTCAGGACCGCCAGCGCGACCGCATCTACCGCGTCCACGAGTACCTGCGCGCCGGCGCCCCGGGCACCCTGGACACGATGTTCCGTGCCTGGTTCGAAGCGGCCGACACCGACGCCGAGCGCGAGCGCGTGATCATCGACCAAATCGCCTCCATGACCGAGTCTCGCCTCGAGCGCACCGCGAAGAAAGCCAGCGCCTTCGAGGGCTTCTACTAGGCCCGCGGCCGTTGCGTCTTGCCGCAGGTTGTGCAGGGGACGGGACGGCACATGGGTGCTCCTCTCGCTTACAGATATTGCGAGTGAGCCTATACCGCGCCGAGGATGAATACGGCGAAAACTGAGCTTAGGGGCAAACCCGAACTCGTCCCGACGGCGATTCCTATTGCCCTTCACTGTGTTCCACTGTGGTCGTGCCGCACATCCGAGTTCGGGTTTGCCCCTAAGCTGCCAATCGGACACCTTCCACCCTTGAACCGTAGGGGTCGGGGTGGTCGTGGGGCTGCTAGAGGCGGGCGGCGATGTCGGCGAGCGCGGCGCGGGTGCCGATCTCCCCGGGCAGCCACGGCAGTTCCACGCGTGGCACGTTGGGCAGTTTCGCGTCCAGAAGGGCAAGCGCTTCGTCTTCCACGGCGCGCCGGGCAGCCAAGAACTCGCTGGCGCTCGAGCCAGCGCCAGTCCCAGCGCCAGTGCGAGTGCCAGCCCCAGCAGTGCCGGCGGGGCTGCGGCGATTGACGACGAGGCCGGAGACGCGGATGTGGTGCTGGGTGAGGTCGTCGTAAAGTTCGGTGCTCTCGAGGACCGGAAGCCGTTCGGCGGTGAGCACGATGGTGAACGTGCAGCGGGCCGGGTCGGTGAGAATGTCGCGCAGGCGCTCGAACTTGCGGCGGCGTCGCAACAATGTGGTGCGGATCTGCTGGTTGCGGCGCTGCACCGGGTCCTCGTCCGCGCCGCCGAGGCCACGCAGGGCGCGGGAGAACTTGTCGGACTGTTCGCGGCGCTGCATCAGCCCGCCGGTGTAGGCCGCCATCAACTCCGGCAGGGCAAGGAGGCGGGAGGTGTGGCCGGAGGGGGCGGTGTCGAAGATGATGTGGTCGACGCCTTGCGTGTCCACGAGTTCCGCCACGCGTTCCAGCATCGCCGCCTCGTGCATGCCGGGGGAGTTGCGCGACAGGTCCAGGTGGCGGCGGATTTCGGGGTGCATGCGTTCCGGCATCATTGCCCGCATGGACTGTTCAACGTCGGCGAGGTGGCGTTCGGTGGTGGTGGTGGGGTCGAGTTCGACGACGGAAAGCCCGGGTTCGAGTTCGGTCGGTCTGTCGGAGAGCGACACGTTCCAGATGTGGCCGAGGTTGTGCGCCGGGTCGGTGGACACCAGCAGTACGCGCCGGCCGGCTTCGGCGAGGCGTACCGCGGTGGCGGCGGAGACGGTTGTTTTGCCAACCCCGCCTTTGCCGCCGAAGAACATCACGGGTGCGGTTTTTAGCAGCATCGCACGCCGTCCAAGGGGGAGTGGGACATGCCCATGCGGGTGTGCCAGGCGTGGAATTCGTCGTAAAGCAATGGCATGAGCTCGAGGGTGTAAAAGGAGGCGGGGTTGGGGATGCCGAGCGTTTCGGAGGCGACGAGCAGCGTGAACAGGTCGTCTTCTTCGCGGGCGGCGCGGGCAAATTCTCGACGATAAGGTGCCTTGTAGAACTCGTCCAGGCCGGCCGCGAAGGCTTTAAAGCGCTCGAGCATCGGCAGCATCGGCAGCGTGTTCGCCGGGCATGGTTTCGTCGTCACGCCAGACCACTGCGGGCTCGCGGCGTGCCTTCGCGATGGCCGTGAACGCTTCGACGATGACCCAGATCGCGCAGCAGATGATGATCACGTCGAGGACGAGTAGCAGCCAGTTGCCGGAGTTGTAGAACGTGCGCACCTGCAGCACCGCGGCCCACAGGGACATGACGGTGACGAACACCAGCGGGACGAGCACCGGCCAGGAGGGGCGGCGCAGTTTGGTCAGCATGATCGCCACGATGGACAGGGTCAGGCCCGCCATGAGTTGGTTGGTGGTGCCGAACAGTGGCCAGATGAGCATGCCGCCGGAGCCGTCGATGCCCATGGAGAACGTCAGGCCGAGTGCGCAGCCGACCGCGATGATGGTGGCGATAAGGCCGGAAAGTTTGAAGCCCATCAGGTCGCCGATTTCCGTGACGACGAAGCGCTGCAGGCGGATACCGGAGTCCATGGTGGTAGCGGCGAAGAGGACGGCCATCGTCGCCAAGATTGTTCCGGACAGGGACTGCGGAATGCCCAGGCCTTCGTTCATCAGCGCGCCGCCGCCTTGGATGAAGGCGTCCACGCCGCCGGCGTTCCATTCGTTGTAAACGTTTTCCCAATCCGTGATGGTGTTGAATCCGGCGGTCGTCGCAACGATGGTGCCCAGTGCGAGCAGGCCTTCGCCGACGGCGCCGAAGTAGCCGACGAAGCGCACGTCGGTTTCCTTATCGATCTGCTTCGACGACGTACCCGAGGACACAATGCCATGGAAGCCCGAGATCGCACCGCAGGCGATGGTGACAAACAGGAGTGGGAAGATGCCGGGGGTGCCGTCGGGGACGGTGTCGCGAAGTGTCGGGGCGACAACTTCCGGGCGGACGACGAAGAACGAGCCGTACAGAATGATCAGCCCGACGAACAGTTGCAGGCCGTTGATGTAGTCACGCGGCTGCAGCAGCACCCACACCGGCAGCAGGGATGCGATGAAGGCGTAGAGGAACAGGAAGATGATCCACCAGCCGCGATCCGGGATGCCCAGCATGACTTCGGGCAGGGCGAGCGGCATGCGGTCGCCGAGGATCATCAGGCCGTAGAGTGCGGCGACGCCGACGAAGGACACCAGCGGCAAGTTCCAGTTGAAGCGGTAGATCGCCTGGCCGATCAGCAGGGCGACCAGGATCGCGCCCCAGGTCGGGATGACGGCGGTTGGGGTGGAGATCAGCAGGTTAGAAATCACGACCGCGAACGCCGTGTTGACCATGAGCAGCAGCAGGAAGATCACGATGAGGAACAGGTTACGTCCGCGCGCGCCGACGTAGCGGCCGGACAGTGTGCCAATGGAGTGCCCGCGGTGGCGTTGCGACGCCCACAGCGCCCCCATGTCATGCATCCCCGCAAAGAACACCGTGCCGAGCGTCACCCAGAGGAACGCCGGCACCCACCCCCAAATCACGGCGACGGCCGGGCCGATGATCGGCGCCGCGCCCGCCACGGAGGTGAAGTGGTGGCCCCACAGGACGTATTTGTTGGTGGGCACGTAGTCCACGCCGTCTTCCATGGTGTGGGCGGGCGTGGAGTAGGCGTCCGAGAGTTGGTACACTTTCTTGCCCAGGAACTTCGAGTACAGCAGGTAGCCGGCGGCCATCATCGCGAGGCCGACGAGCACTAGGATGAGCGAGCTCATGGGCGTCCTCCATTCGTGTCGTGGTTCACAGTTTGCGAATTATGACACACAGCACACTTTTAAGTTTCCATTTGGGGTGTTTTTATGCGCTGTTTTACGTGAGCAGGATGTCTGATACCCCTCGACTTCCGCGCGATGACCGCATAAGTTTGCGTAGTAGAACTTTTCTAGCTGTATCGAAAGGCGAAGGCGTTTGTTTGATCGCGTGGAACGAATGACTCGAGCGTTTCCTTGGATGCTCTCGCTTTCCCCGGACGACCGAGAGGCGTGCGCGCGTGACCTTCGAGAAGCGATTACTTCGGAAGACCCCAGCCTGCTGGCAGCCGAGTTCACAGCATGGAAGGAAACTGCGACTGCTATAGCCGAGGGGGTTGATTGCAAAGAGTTGGAGTGGCTCGACCCGTCAGATGACGCGTGCGTGGTTACGCGACCAGCGTGACCCCTTCATCCTCAAACACTGCGCGCATTTTG
>NZ_KV825969.1:148689-178372 GCF_001835805.1 Corynebacterium sp. HMSC034B08
GCGCGCATTTTGCTTGTCGACGACCCCTCCACCCCGGAGCGCCCACGCCCGGCCACATCCCACGCCGGGGTGCACATGTGCGAAAAGTGAGCTTAGGGGCAAACCCGAACTCGCACCGACGGCGATTCCTACCGGCCTTCACTGCGTTCCACTGCGGTCTACTGTGGTCGTGCCGCGCATCCGAGTTCGGGTTTGCCCCTAAGCTGCCAATCGGACACCTTCCACCCCTCAGGGCGGTCGCCTCACCGCGCTCAAACAGCGCTCACACACCGCCCACACAACGCGCTCACACAGCCGGCGACCGCCTCACCACTCCCACTTTGGCAGCGAGTGCTTATATATGACGGCATTACGCGCCCGGCCTACTTCATTCATGAAAAGGTCCGGTCTGAAGAACAGATCTGAGAAGTCCCAGCGCACTGTCGGGAAGTTGTGGTGCGAAGTCCAGGAGGCGCGCGTGTCTTCGGGGAAACCGAAGTCGAAGTCGGAACCGGTGGCGTCGTCGATGATGATGGCGATGTTGCGCATCCCGCCGCAGTCGACAATTAGAGGCCCGGATGTGACCCATGGTTTTAGGAACACCGGGTAACAGTCAATCCGGTGTGAGGAGAGGACGGCGCGGGCGAGGCTGTACCGGTACTCGGGCAGCGGTGTCACACCAGCGACCATTCTGTGCGCCCGTTTGAGAATCTCGGGCCGGCAACCTTCGAACCCGTCGATGTAATCGTGCACTTTGCGGCGTGAGTAGTGCGTCAGAATCCAATCGGTTGCCGTGAGTTGGTCGGTGATGGTGCCGAAGCGGAACAGGTCGATGTAGGTGCGGAGTCGGTCGGTGTAGCGGATGTTGTGCGCGGTGATGGTTTCGTCGTCACGCACGGGCACTGAGCGGAATCGTGTCAGATAGGGCCATTTGCTTTTGGCGGGCGGTTTTCCGGACGGTAGTGCGACATCGACGGTCCAGTCGGTGAATGGCCCAATCCACATGCCGTGTTGCACTGCGGCCCAGCGACCGAGGAGGATCGCTTTGCGACTGTCGCGCGAGACTCCCGCACCGCGGACCAGCATTTGGTCGCGCAGTGGGAGCGATTGCCACCATTCTTTCTCGACGGTGGTTGTCCGCGTCACATAGCGCGGGTTCGCGCTGGGCGCGTTGGCTTGCTCGTCAAAATCTGCTCTCAACCCCCGAAGGTGAGCCATTTCTGCATACCCCATGCAAGCCAGTATCGCGCCTGGCGGCTGCGTTGGGAACCCCTCGCGTGCACAATATAGTGGACATTTCCGAGTTCGGGTTTGCCCCTAAGCTGCCAATTCGACCCCTTCATCCTCAAACACTGCGCGCATTTTGCTTGTCGACGACCCCTCCACCCTCCAGGAAGCCACCACCACCCGTTTCACTTGGGTTTCCCGCAGGAGGTCGGCGAGCGCGTCGAGGTTTGTGGGCACGGGACGGTCGGCGGCGTCTTTGGGGCCGTAGGCGGCGGTGAGGATGCCGCGGGCGAGGTCCTCAAGCGTGTGGACCGGGTTGGCGAGAAAGATCGGATTCATCAGTTGACCTCCATTTCGCAGAAGGATTCGTAGTGGTCGTCGGTGTAGTACCAGGCCTCGATGTCCCTCGCATTGCCGCCAGCGCCGCCGGTGACGATGCGCCTCGCCCCGCGGTGGCGTAGCCCCGGCGTGTCCACGGTGTACTCGCGGTAATAGTTGCGGGACTCCTGGGGGAGGACGCGTTCGTAATTGCCGAAGCGTTTGTCGTCGTTGGCGGGGTAGGGGAAAGGCCCACCGGCTTCGATGAGGTCGACGGTGTCCCAGGCTTCGTCGGGAAGCGAGCCGCACGCCGGCAGCCCCGAGGCGGTCGCGCTGGACGACACGGCGCTGGTTGGTGCCGGGGTGGGTGAGGGGGTCGTCGATACGCAACTGCTCAGGGCGAGGCAGGTCAGCAGGACAATCGGGCGCTTCATAGGCCCATATCGTTGCACACGCTACGATGAGCGCCATGGCAAGGGGCAGAATTCCGGATAGCGACATTGAGGCTATCCGTCAGCGCGCACCGCTCGACGAGATTGTGGGCGAGTATGTGCAGTTGAAGCCTGCCGGGCACGATTCGCTGAAGGGCCTGAGCCCGTTCAAGGACGAGAAGACCCCGAGTTTCCACGTTCGCCCTGCTCACGGGTATTACCACTGCTTCTCTACGGGCAAGGGCGGGGATGTGTTCTCGTTCCTGATGGAGATGGAGCAGTTGACCTTCCCTGAGGCCGTGGAGGCGGTCGCGGACCAGATTGGGTACCGCATTAATTACCAGGGCGGTTCTACGGGTGCGCGTGATGTGAAGCCGGGCACGCGCCAGCGGCTGCTGGCAGCGAATAAGGCGGCGCACGAGTTTTACCGCGAGCAGTTGGAAACGCCTGAGGCGAAGGTCGCGCGCGATTTCCTGCTCAACCGTGGGTTTTCGCGCGAGTTGATCATGGATTTCGAGTGCGGTTACGCCCCCGACGGTTGGGACACGCTGACGAAGCACCTGCTGCGCAAGGGGTTTGAGGTCCAGGAACTCATCGACGCCGGTATTTCCTCCCAGGGCAAACGCGGGCCGATTGATAAGTTTCGCCGTCGCCTGATTTGGCCGATTAAGGATGCCGCGTCGAACACGATCGGTTTCGGCGCGCGCAAACTTTTCGACGACGACCCCATGGGCAAGTACATGAACACCTCCGACACGATGCTGTATCACAAGTCGAAGGTGCTCTTTGGCATCGATAAGGCGAAGCGCAACATTGCCACCCAGCACCAGACAGTGGTGGTGGAGGGCTACACCGATGTGATGGCCATGCATGCCGCCGGCGTGACCACCGCCGTGGCCACCTGCGGTACCGCGTTCGGCTCCGAGCACATGAGCCTGATCCGCCGCCTGATGCTTGACGATAATTTCTTCCGCGGCGAACTGATCTACACCTTCGACGGCGACGAGGCTGGCCAGAAGGCTGCGATGCGCGCCTACAACACCGATACGGAGTTCGGCGGCCAGTCGTTTGTGGCCGTCGCCCCGGACGGCATGGACCCCTGTGACCTGCGCCTGGAGAAGGGCGACAGCGCGCTTCGAGACCTCGTCGCCTCCCGCATCCCCGTCTACGAGTTCGTCATCGAGTCCCTGCTGAAGAACTTCTCCCTCGACTCCGCCGAAGGGCGCGTCCAAGCTTTACGACGCACCGTCCCCGTCGTCGCCTCCATCGATGACAAAGTGCTCCAACAGGAATACGCCCGCCGCCTCGCTGGCTGGGTCGGTTGGCCCAACCCCGACGAAGTGTTGGAACAGGTCCGCGCCGAGGCGAAGAAACCGAAGAAGGAGAAGCGCCAGCGCGTCTCCCTTGCCGCCCGTCAGGCCGCCGCCGGCCCGGACTCCTCCGGACGCCAGGCGGAGTTGCTGATCCCGCCGCGCCCCGACGACCCAATGCTGTGGCCCCAGCGCGAAGCCTTGAAGATCGCCCTGCAGCACCCGTCGAAGGCCGGCAATTACTTCGACGGCATCAACCCGGACGCCTTCACCAACGACGCCTACCAACAGGTCCGCGAGGCCATCACCGCCGCTGGCGGCTGCGCCCGCGCGGGTGACGGTGTGGGCGCTGGTGCCGCTAGCTCCGCTGGTGCCGCTGCTGTCGCAGGGCCCGCGGGATCTAGCTCCACCGACTCTGCCCCCGACGGTGGCGCCTCCTGGATCGCTGCCGTCGCCGGTGAGATGCGCGATCTTTCCGGCCGCAACTTTGTTTCCGAACTCGCCGTCGAACCCATTCACGCCGACGACCTCGACGAATACGCCGACTCCGTCCTCTCCCGCCTGCAGGAGACCCGCGTCGGCGAGCAGATCGCCCAGCTCAAGGCGCAGCTGCAGCGCATGCGCCCCTCTGACGACGAAGAGGCCTACAACGCCCTCTTCTCTGACCTGGTTGCGTTGGAGCAGGCCCGCAGGGACCTCAACGACCGCGCCTTCCGTGGGCGTTAGGCCCCAACGCCCCGCTTTACTTATTTCGTTTGTGTAAAACCCCACACTTTCACCTGCCGGTTTTTACACTCCGTGCAGGTCGGATCCCCCGGCCCTGCAACATCTTGCATCGCCCCGAAGCGCCACTAGTGCGAAGCAAGACTGCCCGTCCTTGGAGTTCTGGCAGATCCTCTAGTGGGGGTGTTCCTCAAGTGGTTGGGCTATTTGCCAGTTGGAGTTTCCCAGGTAGTACGCAGCAACTCGACTGGTTGACCGTCGCTGATGAAAGCTGGTCAATGGATGGACTGTCAGGCTAAAGTCATAATTCGGCGAGGTGCCACAGGGGCTCCTCAATGGTTCTTGAAAGGAAGTCTGATGGACTTCAAGCTCCCAAACAAGCCTGAAGAGCTCCTCAAGCTGGCAGGTCCCATCATCGGTGTGGTAGTTCTGTTGCTTGCCCTGATTGGCGTTGGTGCCGGCTCCAGTGAAGATGGCGCCAGCCCGACTCCGTCTACCACGGCTAAGCCAACCACTACGGCAACAAAGACCACCGCGGCAAAACCCGCACCGTCAACGTCGGAGAAGCCATCCGGAAAATTTGAGAACAACATTTTCGATTCGCATGAGTACCGTTTTGAGATTACAAAGGTAAACGTTGTTCCAGCGGGTGGCCGTAAGAATCTGTTCGGTTCGAAGCCAGTGATTGTGTTCACCTACGAGTTCACCAACAAACGTGCGCGTGAGATTGACACCATTACGGCATGGCTTACGACGTTCAGTGCAAAACAGGAAGACGAAAATGTCCGCCATGATTTGCGGACGGCACTGTTCTACACCGATGATCTTGCAGACCAGATCACGGTGAAGCCAGGCGGTAAGGTGACTGCTCAGTTCGCGTACGAGCTTAATGACGAGGATCTTCCTGTTGCTCTTTCTGCGCAGACAGGTTTGCTTTTGAAGAACTCTGAAGGCACGCAGGTCTATCCGATTAAGTAAGTCAGAGCACTTTGCATTCAGCCCAGCACCGGGAACTCGGTACTGGGTATTTTTATGTGTGAGGGAGGGCAATCAGCAGGTGTCCCTTTAACCCCCACCAACACTAAAGCCCGGCGAGTTCGGGTTTGCCCCTAAGCTCGCCGAGCGACATATGTACCCCCTGCGCGGGGCCCGACAGGCAAGCCCCGCGAGCCCCAGAAACCCCCAAAAACTCAGCGCTACTTTGCCTCGCGACGAGCAAACTCCCGCAACGCCCACTCAACCGCGTCCAGTGGCAGCGAGGAGTCGTAAGCGTCCCGAGCAGCGGTCAAGGCGTCGAGGTACTCCTTGTATTCGTCGGCGGTCCAGTCGGCGTCCTTCGCCAGGCCGGCCAGACGTGCGCGGTTGGAGCAAATGATCGCCGGTGCAGCAGCACCATCCGGCGAAGCAGCAGCACCAGCAGCGTCCTGCTCACCCGCCAGGAAGTACGCCACGGCGGAGGCGTACTTCGGCGCCAGGCCGGTCGCGATTAAGGAGGCGTAGGCGTCGACAGGCGACAGCCCCCCAAGCTTGCGGATCGCGCCGAGCAACTTGGAAGCGTTGCCCTTGTTGCGCAGGAACGCCTGCATTTGCATGACCTGGTTGGATTGGCCGGCGATGTAGGCAAAGCAGGCGCCCAAAAAGTCGATGATCTGCTCGCGTGCGAAGTCGGAGGAGCGGACATCCGAGGCGAAGGAGAAGACTTCGGCGCGGGTGATGGAGGCGGTGGCGTCGTCGCGGAAGGGCGGTACGCGGCGGAGGTGGTGGGGCCAGCCAGTTTTCCAGCGGATGGGGGAGAAGGTGACGGAGTCTTGTAGCGCGTCTTGGGCGTTGGGTTTGATGGTTTCGAGTGCTTCGGCGATCTGAGTCATGCGCTCCATCATAGAGGCCTTAGACTTCCCTTCATGACTGCGACCGTGTTGCTTCTGGATGCCCGTTGGCCCGACATGATCCCGCTCAACCTCGCTGGCCAGATTCGTGGTCGTGTGGAGTTTTCGCCGGAGGTGCCGGTGTCGGTGCGTTGGGCGTTGGATGTCGCAGACGGCGACGGCCACTGGATTGTAACTACGGATCCGAAGTTCGCGGAGCGTTTGCTTGACGACGACGCCACCACCCTGATCAAAGTCCCTTCCCTCGAGGATCCTGTGTTGCAGGCTGTAGAGACGATGCGTGAGGCGCGACGCCGGGGTGAGTGGGAACAGGAGATGACGCACGAAAGCCTCCTGCCGTTTTTGGCGGAGGAGGCTGGTGAGGTCGCGGATGCGATTCGCACAAAGGCACCCGACGCGGAGCTGAAGAAGGAGTTGTCGGATTTGCTCCTGCAGGTGTTGTTCCATGCGGAGATTGCCGACGAGCGGGGTGCCTTTGGGTTTGGGGATGTGGCGGGGGCGTTCGTCGATAAGATGCGCCGCCGTGCGCCGTATTTGTTCGACGGGTCAGACGGGCCTGTGGATAAGGGGACGCAGGACCGTCTGTGGGTCGAGGGGAAGGCTAGCGAATAGCCGGCAGTGCCGGGATGAGGGTGCGGATGTCCGGCAGGCCTGCCTTGGAGGACATCTGGGAGGAGCCGGCGAAGAGCTGGTCGAGCGGGGTGACCGGGTCTGGCTTGACGATGCCGCACTCCAGCGCACGGTCCGCAACCGCACCGACGGTGCTTGCGGAGACGAGGCGCAGCGCTGCGTCGTCGCCAACGACGGTGTTGAGGTTCATGACGAGCTGGCTGCGGGTGGTGTCTTTGTTCACCATGCGGGTGGCGGTCAGGCCGGTGCGGAGGCTGTCGCAGTTGGTGGTGGCGATGTTGCCGTTGAGCAGGCGGACGAGTTCGAGGGTCTGTGCCTTGGCGGGGGTTGCGGTGCCTGCGAAACCGGTGACGGCGATGAGGCCTGCTGCGAGTGCTGCGGTGATGCGGCGCATGGGGTGTCCTTTCGGGGAAGTTTGATAGGTCGCACAGCATCATAACTGTTACAGCTGTGATTGTTGTGGTTTGTGTGAAAATTGTAACTTCTGGCACCGCCTAACCCCCGCACGGCGCGGTAACCGCGCCCGGTACACTTTGCGCCCATGATCACACCGCGACGCATTGCTCGCGGCTGTGGCTGCGTGGGCATTCTCGGCGCGGCCACGGCCGTTATTCTTGTCGTCGCGCTTATCGCGTGGCTGCTCTCGGCCTTCAACTTCGACACGACAGAGCCGAAGCAAAAAGCCCCGCTCACGGTCCCGCCTGCGGCCGCAGAGGCGCCCCCGCGTATTAACGTCCACGCGCCCGGCAGAACCTCCGACCAACTCTTTGACTGGTCGCAAAGCATCGGCGAGGCCACGAACATGTCCGGCCAGGCCGTGCGCGCCTACGCCAACGCCGCGCTGATCGCCGAGGAGGCTTGGCCCACCTGCAACCTGACCTGGAACACGCTTGCCGGCATCGGTTGGGTGGAGACCCGCCACGGCACCTACGGCGGCCGTTTCGACTACTCCAAACTGGACGAGAACGGCTACCCGCAACCACCCATCATCGGCCCGCAGCTCAACGGGGACGGCTTTGCCAAGGTTCCGGACACCGACCAGGGTCAACTGGATGGCGACACGGAGTTTGACCGCGCAGTCGGGCCGATGCAGTTTATTCCGGAGTCTTGGGCGCGCTTTGGTCGCGACGCCAACGGCGATGGCACCCCGAACCCCCAGCAGATCGACGACGCCGCCTTAGGTGCTGCGAACCTTCTGTGCAATTCCGGCGGCACACCCCGCGACCTGGCCACCGAGGAGGGGTGGACCCAGGCCATCTACGCGTATAACCAGTCCAGCGACTATTTCGCCCGTGTGCGCGACGCGGCCGCGAACTATGCCATGAACCAGCCTGCCCACCGGTAGGGCAACGGCTAGACTTGTTGTCGGAATTTTTCGCCAAGTCATTTTCCACGCCTATATCCACGTTAAGGAGAACTCATGGCTGACATCATGCACATCTTTGCTCGCGAGATTTTGGATTCGCGCGGTAACCCGACCGTGGAGGTGGAGGCGCTGCTGTCTGATGGCTCGCATGGCCAGGCTGCGGTGCCGTCGGGTGCGTCGACGGGTGAGCATGAGGCTCACGAGCTTCGCGATGGCGACGACCGCTACGACGGCAAGGGTGTCCTCAAGGCGGTTGAGAACGTCAACGAGACCATCGCGGATGCCCTGATCGCGTTTGAGGCGGATGATCAGCGTCTGATCGACAACACGATGATCGAGCTCGACGGCACCGACAACAAGAAGAACCTGGGCGCGAACGCCTTGCTGGGTGTGTCCATGGCTGTGGCGAAGGCTGCCGCTGAGGCTGCCGAGCTGCCGCTGTTCCGCTACATTGGCGGCCCGAACGCTCACACCCTTCCGGTGCCGATGATGAACATCCTCAACGGTGGCGCACACGCCGACTCTGGTGTGGACGTCCAGGAGTTCATGATTGCCCCGATCGGTGCGGAGACCTTCGCCGAGGCACTGCGTATGGGCACTGAGGTCTACCACGCGCTGAAGTCCGTGATTAAGTCCAAGGGCCTGTCCACGGGTCTTGGCGACGAGGGCGGGTTCGCCCCGTCCGTCGAATCCACCAAGGCCGCACTCGACCTGATCGTGGAGGCTGTGGAGAAGGCGGGCTACAAGCTTGGTAGCGATATCGCGCTCGCCCTCGACGTCGCTTCCTCCGAGTTCTACGAAAACGGCACCTACAACTTCGAGGGCGGCCAGCACTCCGCCGAGGAGATGATCCAGGTCTACGCGGACCTGGTGGAGCAGTACCCGATCGTCTCCATCGAGGACCCGCTGGATGAAAACGACTGGGACGGCTACGTCACCCTGACCGAGAAGCTTGGCGACAAGATCCAGATCGTCGGCGACGACCTCTTTGTCACCAACCCGAAGCGCCTCGCCGAAGGCATTGAGAAGGGCGCCGCAAACGCCCTGCTGGTCAAGGTGAACCAGATCGGTACCCTCACCGAGACCTTCGACGCCGTCGAGTTGGCACACCGCAACGGCTTCCGCACCATGATGTCGCACCGTTCCGGCGAGACCGAGGACACCACCATCGCGGATCTGGCCGTCGCCCTGTCCTGCGGCCAGATCAAGACCGGTGCCCCGGCTCGCTCCGAGCGCGTGGCGAAGTACAACCAGCTGCTGCGCATTGAGCAGGTGCTTGGCGACGCCGCCGTGTACGCCGGCCGCGACGCCTTCCCGCGCTTTAAGAAGTAGGCAGTAGCTCACCACTACGGCCCGGCCCCGCCCCGTCTCCGGTGCGGGGCCGCTTCTTTATGTCCAAATCTGACGTTTGTATCGAAACAAACGGACGATTGTATCGCCTTGAATGGTACAATTGTCCGCAATCACGGATACAAACGCAAAAGGAGGGGTCGGTGAAGCGTGCAGATGTGTTAGCGACCTTAGAGATGGTCGCCTCCGACCAGTGGGGGATCGTCACCACCGGCCAAGCGGGACGGGAGGGGATTGAACGCCTGCAGCTGTCCCGCCTCGTGGAGCGCGGTGATCTTGACCGAGCGCGGCATGGCGTCTATCTGCTGCCGTCCCATCAGGGTGGACCCCACGATGAGATTCGGGCGGCGTGGCTATCTCTCGAGCCAAAGAAGTTCATCGACGAGCGCTGGGAGGACGAACAGCCCGTGGTGGTCTCGCACGAGTCGGCTGCTCTCATCCACGGGATCGGCCGTTTGATTCCGCCGAAGTTCACGTTTTCAACCGGCGGCACGAAGCAGACGCGGCAGCAAGGAGTCCGCATCCGCACCCGTCGTGATCTTCCTGAGGAGGACATTGTGTCGGTGGATGGACTGCCGGTGACAAGCGTCACCCGCACCGTAGCGGACCTAGCAGAAGCGGGGATCGAACGAGACTATCTGGCTGATCTTGTTGCAGATGCGTTGCGGAAGGAGAACGTGCGAATCGATGAGTTGGCAAACGAGCTGGAGCCTGCGGCGCGCGCATATGGGGCTAAGGCGGGTATGCAATTGGTCTTGGAGTTAAACGAGGTAGCGGCTTCTCTAGAGGACATCGTTGAGCGGCGCAATCGGTTCGTGCATGGGGTTGGAGTAGCAGCAGATCGGATGACCGAATCCGAAGCTCTGCGGGCTTACCAAGAGAGCATGAGGGCAATTTCGGGGTATCTGGACTCTCTCGAGAAATCGGTCGAGAATTACATGAGGATGAGGGGTAATGGTGACAAGTAAGCGCGATAGTAAAGAGCGGCAAAAGAAGCTCAACCAGGCCATCGCGAAGTGGTCCAGAGACCGAGGACTGCCTCGCGATCTAATTCGCTACCAGATCGCGTTTGAGGGGTTTCTGGAGCGAGTCTTTCAGACGGGATCCGATGAGTGGGTGCTTAAGGGTGGGGCTGCTTTATTGATGCGTAACGGCGAGGGGCGCACAACCGCCGATATTGATCTCGCTCGAGTCGCCGAATTGGGACCGCTAGCGAGCATTGAAGCCGAGATCAGACAGATCGCTCAACGCCCAGGGCAGGGCCCGCTGACTTACCGGGTGAGGAATGTGCAGCAAAAGCGGATAGGGAGCAGCGACGGCTATAAGGGACCGACCTATGAAGTGTCGCTCGACGCGATGATGGGGGTGGTTGTGTTCCAGGCTTTTAGTCTGGATCTCACCGAACAGCGTCATACTCAAGAACCTCACGAACGAGTAGAGGTTGATCTGACTCTCGGTAAGATCAGTTCTGAGAATCTCGAACCCGTTTCGGTCTACGCCACTGCCATTGAATCCCAACTCGCAGACAAGATCTGCGCGATGAGAGAACCACACCGCAGTGGGGATAGCAATCGTTACCACGATCTGGCTGACATCATCACTATCTTGCTCACTCAGCCATTTTCGGCAAAGGACCTGAAGAGCGCGTGTGATCATGAAGCGCGGCGACGGAGAATCGAAATCCCGACGGAGATGTGGGTGCCACTGTCGTGGGAGAAGGAGTATCCCAGACGTGCGGAAACCTATTACGGTCTGCCCGTGAAGTACCACGATTTCGCTCAGGCGACTGCGTTTGCATCGGAAGTGCTCAGCCCAACGCTTGCTGGAGAACTCTCCGCAGCCCGGTGGGATCCCGACACGCGAAGTTGGCGATAAACCCGTACATATTGGGCATCATGTTCCCCTGCCTCACTGTCGAGGCCGCGACCGCCGAGCGCTGTAGCGGGCGTATCGACGACCCCCCGCGACCGCTCCGCTGGCCGCGCCGCAGTCCGCGAAATCCTCAAGCGCATCTAGACTGATTACCTATGAAGAAGCGCCCGCCACATCCCCGCAAGTCGCACACGGTGCCCGTCGCCAGCCGCGACGCGGAGCGTGCCGAGCGTGCCCGCGAGCGCAAGCAACGCTCCCGCACGAGGCGGGCGCGCGTGTTTCCAAAGCAGGACATGGCCAGCGTGGTCATCCTGATCAGCGTCGTCCTGCTCGTCCTCCTCGCCATCGCCGCACCCCTGCGCAACTACTACGAAGGCCGCGCCGAGATCGCCCGCGCCCAGGAGTCCATCGAACGCCTCGAGGCACGCAAGCAGGCGCTTGAAAGCGACATCGCCATGTACGAAGACGATGCCTTCATGCGCCAAGAAGCACGTCGTCGCCTCGGTGTAGTGGAAGAGGGGGAGACCGTCTGGCGCATCCTTGATCCGCGCATGTCCGCCCCCGACAACCTCACCACCGCCGCCGACGAAATCCCGGACGATCGCGAGTGGTCCGAGGTGCTGTGGGATTCACTCCGCGACATCCCCGAAGCAGAGGCGCCTGAATCCGAGACTGATGCCGATGCGCCCGAGCAAGATGCACCGCAACCCGACGCCCTGCAACCGGAAGCGCCCGCAGCCCCCGAACAACCAGCCGGCGAGGCTCCCGCCGAAGCGCCTGCACCCGACGCTCCCGCGCAGTAGCGAGGAGCTACTAGCCGATAAACCCGAGTTCCCGACTCTTCGCCAGCATTCGCGACGCAAGTTCTGCATGGTTAACTGCCGACCATTCCACCCGCGCACCATCGCTCAGTCCTAGCGCCTGAACAATTTGGGCAAGCTCGTCCAGATTATGGGCAATCACCGTGCCATCAGCTGCGTGCAACACCTGGTCTTCGGTCCAGTACACGCCGGGGCTTGCTGTTAGCGGGCCGTTCTTCAGAATACGAGTTATTGCCTGGATGAACCCGGCTGTAGCCACCGTATGTGCGCTGTGTAGTGGGGGAGGCGGCATCAAATGGCGGGTCTCAGTGCCGGTTGACACCAACGGGAATTCAGGGGTTGGTAGCGCGCCGGGATGCAACGCAGGAACGCTCATTAGTCAACCTTTCTCGAGGAGCAGTCTGTTAAATAATGACAAATAACCTCGAGGTGTTTCAATCCGGGTCAGCCAACCCCTTCAACGCCGTGATGGATTGTGGTTCGTGAAACAATGGGCCTCATGCATACTCCTCCCACCGATGAACAGCTCGCCGTTGTTGCTGAGCAGCTCGGCCGCACCCCGCGCGGTGTCCTCGCGATTGCCTACACCACCCCCGATAATCAGCCGGCTGTGGTGAAAACGGCGCCAAAACTTGACGACGGCACCCCGTTCCCCACCCTCTACTACCTCACCGATCCGCGTCTTACCGCCGAAGCGTCACGCCTCGAGGTAGCTCAGGTGATGAAGTGGATGGAAACCCGTCTCAACGCTGATACCGCTGAGGGCGAAGCTTTACGACGCGACTACCAGGCCGCCCACGAACACTTCCTCGCAGAGCGCAACGCCATCGAGGATCTCGGCACCGATTTTTCCGGCGGCGGTATGCCGGAGCGAGTGAAGTGCCTCCACGTGCTCATCGCCTACGCACTCGCCGAAGGCCCGGAGCGCGTCCGCTTCGGCACCGAGGCGGTCGCCCTCGCCGCGGAACACGGCAATCTTCGCGGCACCGCGATTCCGGAGGATTGGCCGACGCTTGAGGATCTCGGCATCACACTTGCTGAAGCAGGGGAGGGGCTGCAGTGACCCGCGTTGCCGCCGTAGACTGCGGCACCAACTCGATTCGCTTGCTCATCCACGACACCGAAACCGGTGAAGTGTGCCGTCGCAACACCATCGTGCGCCTCGGCCAAGGTGTCGACGAGACCGGCACGTTCGCGCCAGAAGCCATCGAGCGTACCCGCGTAGCACTCGCGGACTATGTCGACGAGATGCAGCGCGAGAACGTCACCCGCGTACGCATGGTGGCTACCTCCGCTACTCGCGACGCGGGCAACCGCGAGGATTTCTTCGCCATGACCCGAGAACTCCTGGGCAAGATCCAGCCCGGCGCAGAAGCCGAAGTGATCTCTGGCGAGGAAGAAGCGGCCCTGTCGTTTGCCGGTGCCACGGCAGACTTTGACGCGGAACGCGGGCCGTTCTGCGTGATAGACCTCGGCGGCGGATCGACCGAATTCGTCATGCAGACCGCTGACCAATTGCACGCAGTTTCTACCCAGATGGGTTGCGTGCGCATTACCGAGCGCTTCATGCGGTCAGATCTGCCGACTGAAGAGGAAACGGTTGCGGCCCGTGCCTACATTGACGAGCGAATCGCTGAAGCAGCGCAGACGGTGCCATTCGCTGAAGCCGAAACATTTGTGGGCTGTGCCGGCACGTTTACGACCCTTTCCGCAATCGCACAGAACCTGGCATCCTATGATCCCGAGCGGATTCACATGTCCGAGATCCCGTTTGATCGTCTGCGAGAGGTGACTGCGGATCTGCGTTCAAAGACCGCAGCGCAACGCCAAGAGAATCCGGTGGTGCACCCCGGCCGCGCGGACGTGATCGGTTCCGGATCCACTGTGGTGGAGCAGCTGATGGATGCCCTTGAGCGCGAAGTCGGTGCCACCAGCTTTATCGTCAGCGAAAAGGACATACTGGACGGGATTGTTGCCGGGCTGGCCTAATCCTGATCCGGCTCGTAAATCGTATCCTCGATCTGCTTTTCCGAACCGCCACGGATCTTCTTGCCCTTGCGCAGGTCCTTAACCTCGCGCATACGCGGCTCCGGGTCAATCTTGTTTGCGATAGCCCGGCGAGCGGAGGCGGTGACCTGTTTGGTCACCGGTGAGTTGGCGACAGCCTGTGCGGCGTTGACGATCTGGTGGTAGCGCTTCCGGCCGGCTTTCGTGCCGAGCACATACCCGGCGGCGGCCCCGACAACGTATTGGTACATGGTGGTCAGGGTACAGCGGATTGGAGGGGTGGGGTGTTTGCCGTCGGCACACTTGAGTAACGGTACTGTACTAAGTTGTAGAGAGTATCCCTGTGACGAACGACCCTTAAGGAACCTATGTCGGACAAGCCAAAATCATGACCGTCTACGGCACCCGCCCGGAGGCTATCAAGGTTGCTCCGGTTGTTAGTGCGCTCCAGAACGACGATCGTTTTGAATCGGTCGTGGTCTCGACCGGCCAGCACCGCGAGATGCTGGAGCAGGTGAATAAACGCTTCGGCATCACACCGGACCATGACATGGCGCTGATGAAGCCGGGGCAAACTCTCAACGAGTTGGTGGCCCGAGCAATTCAGGGGCTTGACCCGATTATCGAGGAAGAACAGCCGGACGTCATCATCTCCCAAGGTGACACTTCAACGGCGATGGTGGCGGCGCTGGCTGGTTTTCACAAGGGTGTGAAGATTGTCCATCTCGAGGCCGGCCTGCGCACCGGAAACATCTTTTCGCCATTCCCTGAGGAAGCTAACCGAAAGATCATCGGCCAGATTGCTTCCCTCCACCTCGCCCCGACGAATGAATCGCGCGAGAATCTACGCCGGGAAAACTTCCGTTCCAAGGACATCGTCGTTACGGGTAACACCGTCATTGACGCCCTGCTGGCCGCGTCGGAATGGGACGTTAAGTTCGAGGATCCGCGACTCGAAGAGCTCCGGAACTCCTACGAAAAGCTCGTCCTCGTTACCACCCACCGCCGCGAAAACCTCGTTGCGATGAAAGAAATCGGTGGGGCTGTTCAAGACCTCGCGAAGTCCTACCCAGACCACATCTTTGCGTTGCCGCTGCACCTCAATCCGAAGGTGCGCGATGCTGTTCTCCCGGAAGTTGAGGATCTTCCGAACGTCATCATCACGGACCCGCTTCCCTATGACCAGTTCACAGCATTGATGAGCCGTGCCTACCTGGTGCTCACTGATTCCGGCGGCGTGCAGGAGGAGGCTCCGTCGCTTGGCAAGCCTGTCCTCGTGATGCGGGAAAACACCGAGCGCCCCGAAGCTGTCGTGGCTGGAACCGTGAAACTTGTCGGCACCGAACGCCAGCGTATTGTGGCTGAGGCAAGAAACCTGCTTGACCAATCTGCTGCCTATGGAGCAATGGCCAATGCTGTTAATCCATATGGCGACGGTAATGCAGCCGAAAGATCCGTTGCTGCAATTGCTGAGTTGGTGGGAGTTGGCAAGCGGTTGGCTGATTTTACCCCTGACGCGGTTTAGCTAGATATCTAGCTAATTTATTGGGGGAGGGGTTCGGTGCGGTAGACTTGATACCCTATTCGCGCCAACCCCATAGCGAGGGGAGTTGGGTAAGGATCAGGTTGGAATTTTGGCTGATTTCGTACTGATCTGCTCGTTGCTCGAGTTTCGACATCCTTTTTATGCGTGAATTGAGGGTCGGCTAGACTGGGCAGAATATTTAGAAGAGGATGACTGTAGGAGCTCGGCTTGAAAATTCTCGTGTTTTCGCAGTTTTGGGCACCGACTAACGGGGTTCCACCCCGGCGCTGGCAATGGCTGTCGTCGGTCCTTGCAGAACAAGGCCATGAGCTTATGGTTATTTCACCTTGGGAAAAAGGGCGTCAACGAGACAAATCGCGCTCGAGGGCGAATCGATGCGACACAGATTTGAGAACGCCAGAGGTCGGACAGTCTGGGGAGATGATCCTCCGCAGTAAGTCCTGCAGGGCCGATAGTTCTATCACCGGAAAAATCATCAATCAGGCCTCTATTTCCCTTGGGATGCTGTTTGAAGCCTATCGGTCGCGAGATCTTATAGCGGAATTCAGCCCGCAGCTTCTGATCGGAACCGTTCCGTCAATTCCTACGGCATTCGTGGCTTACACCTTATCAAAGGTATACAAAAAACCCTATGTGATTGACCTCAGAGACGCGTGGCCCGATCTGTTGGATCAGTCAGGGGAGTGGAACGAGGGGCTCGGTAAGCGATCTGCCAGGGAAGCCTTCTTTCGCCGTGGTCCTCTTCAACTAATGCGGGTTCTAGTTCGGTCGTTCTTAAATCGGGTTCTTGCGAAATCTGACGGCATTATTGTCACATCGCAACACTTAGAGTCGCAGTTGGCGGATAAGTTGGAACGCGGTGCTCAAGGTATAACCACAATCAGAAATGTTTTTCCAACTGATTCTGAGCCTCGTCAGTCAGTGGCCCGGGTTAATCGTTCTGGAGAGTTTCGGGTCCTCTATGCGGGGACCCTGGGCAGAGCCCAGCATCTGCTAAATACTTTAGAAGCAGTAAGAATCGCCCAACAAAGAGGCCTAAACATAAGGCTCCGTTTCGTAGGGGCTGGGCCTGCGAAGCCTCTATTGAGGGAAATCTCCGAATCCGACGGTTTGCCGATTGAATTTATCTCGCGCCATCCATCGGACCAACTTGCGTCCTTCTATGAGTGGTCGGATACCGCCTTAGTCCACCTAACCAACTGGGAACCTCTGACTAGAACAGTTCCTTCCAAAACTTATGAACTTATGGAGGTCGGAAAACATATCACAGCTGTAGTGGCCGGGGAAGCGGCTGAACTTATCGTTGGGCTAGAAGCAGGGCATGTTGTACCACCGGAGGATCCGGAAGCACTCGCTGCCGTATGGATGAATCTCGCAAAGAATCGCTCGTTACTTGAAGTGGGGACAAAAGGCGCTGAATGGGTGAGGCATGAAAGGGAGGAAGTGGTGCCGATGCGGTTGAAACGTTTTTTGGGAGCGATTAGTGAAAACCAGTGTTAATGCTAAGCAGGTAAACTGCTTGAGATTTGTAGTTGGTTTCGTCGCGTTTCGGCTGTTTACATCGCCGAAAACTTTTATCTCTAACCTTCGCGAGTGGGCTAGACAACGGCAGCTGAGACGATCTCAAATATTACTCAAAGCATTTTGGGAGAGGCTACCCCATCGGGATCTAGTCGAGCAGGGGCGCTACGTTGAGTTTGAATCAGCGGTCCAAAGAATGCCCCTGTGCCGTAGAGCTCCGCATGCATTTGCACTTTCAGGTGTAAGGAGGGAAAGGTACTTTTTGCACTTGGAGCCGCAGCACTGCGTACCTGAATTTCATGTGTGTGATGGTCTCTTAACATCGAGTCGATCCTCCAGTACCCCCTGGAGAGTGTTGCTGCTGGCAACTAATAGTCTTCCGTACACAAAATCGGGTTACACTTTTCGAACCCACGAAACTGCGAAAGCCCTGGCAAATTGCGGTGTAAACGTTCGAGTTGTTACCCGTTACGGGTACCCCGCCACAGTCGGTGTGATTCCGAATGCCGAGACGGCAATATTCGACGGTGTCGAATATACGAACATCATTCCCAGTCGCTTTCATTTTTCGCCACAAAAGCAAACCAAATATATGACCGAGCGAGTAGCAAAGATCGCAGAGGACATGTGCGCGGATTTGATTGTGGCGACAACCGACTTTCACAATGCGATAGTTGCGCATCGAGCTGCAAAGTGTGCGAATATCCCGTGGGTCTACGAAGTTCGGGGACGGCTCGAGGATACCTGGCTTTCAAAAGTGCCTAAGCAACACCAAGACCAGGCCAAGAATTCTGAACGATATGTGCGGTCGCAAAAACCAGAGGCCTTATACGCAAGCGCAGCAGACGCAGTTGTTTCACTCGGCGCCCCAATCACCGATCGTCTTTTGAAAGAAGGTGTCAGCCGACAAAGCATTTATGAGATACCTAACGCCGTCTCGCCGGATGCTTTCGGTCAGCATTCATCCCGTGCGCGGGCTAAGCAAAATCTCGGCTTGCCTGAAGGAAAACTTATTGGAACCGTAACGTCAGTTGTCCCATACGAGGGACTTGACATTCTGCTGGAGCTGGCGAGTCTTGATCCCAGCTTGAACGTGTTGATCGTAGGAGACGGTGTCGATCTCCCGCGTTTGAAGAAAATGGCCGATGGGCTCTCGATTGCCGAACGGGTCATCTTTGCTGGGCGCCAGCCAGCCGAAACGATCTGGGAATGGTATACAGCGTTGGACCTTTTGTGCTTCCACGGCTGGACATTGATGTTTGTCGGGACATTACTCCACTTAAACCGTTAGGAGCAATGGCCGTAGGGACTCCGGTTCTAGCCAGTGATCTACCGGCGATTAGATACATAACCGGAAATTTAGCCACCTATGTAAACGGACGTGATGTTTCAGGGTATCTTTGTGCTATCAAAAGCATTTTCCAAAGTCCGCCGGATCCGCGCCCCTTGGTGGATTGGGCAGCTGAGCATACTTGGGCAAAGAACGCCGAAGCTTATGTGGGAATGTTTAACGATTTACTGGTGGAGAAGGGCTGCAAATAGGGCCGGCAAGAACGAACGGCTTCTGTGCTCATACCCCCTCGGGACCGTTTATCCTAAAGGGCAACCAACATTTGGAAGAAGGAAGAGTATCGAGAATGCTAAGCGATGAGCGATCTGAAAGCAGACTTTCTGTGGGGAGGGAGGAGTCTCAGCAGGGATTCGCAACGTTCGTAGGTGAGCTCATTGACGAATTGGAGCAGGCCTACAAAGATCTGCTATTTGAAGCTGACCGTGACGAGCGGCTCCTTAAAGGGATCATAAAACGCGACCAAAGTATTGAAGCACTGAAGCAAGAAAACGCTCGGTTGAAGCAAGAAATGGTCAACCTAAAAGCTGATTTAAAAAAGGTAAAAAGCGCGAAGGGGTATCGTCTCCAGCAAAAATTCTGGCGACTCCGAAAGACCATCGCGGAAAGGTGAAAATGATGAAGAAGTCAGCGGTAAAAAATCAGTTAAAACGAATTAAGGTTCTGCGCGCGTCAGTGCAGAAGGCGCAAAATGATTTGCGAAAGTTGCGCGAGTTTACTGCAGGAGTCGTCTTCCGGGATACCATAAAGGGGAACCATGACTTCTTCAGACCTTCTATCGATCGCAAAGAATACATGTGTCGATGGGATCACTACCGTCCGAGTACTGAAGAGCGGATTCAGACCCTTCTTGAGAACGCGGCCAAATTGCCGAAGTTTAGTGGTCAGCGTTGGGATAATAGACGAAAAGTCCGAATCGGAATTATTGCCGACACATTTCTCTACGAATCCCTGGAACCGGCCGCGGAATTCATACCCTTAACTCCATCGAATTACGAGGAGGAACTCGAACGGGTCGATTTACTGCTTGTTGTTTCTACCTGGCGAGGACTCGATGGCGAATGGCATGGGGCGGCAATGAAATCTTCGCCCAAGCGCAAGCTGATTGAATCAAAGCTAATCCCGCTGGCGAAAGAGATGGGGATCCCCGTTGCTTTTTACTCGAAAGAGGATCCACCGAACTATGACCGTTTTATCAGTCTCGCGAAGAAGGCTGACGTAGTATTCACTAGCGCTATCGAAAAGATAGATGACTATCGTGATGATTTAGACCGGAATATCCCCGTTTACCCGTTGCGCTTTGGGGTGAATTACGAAAAGCATAACCCTCTAGGATGCATGCGTCACCAGGGGCGCGAGCTAATTTTTGCAGGCTCGTGGATGGGTCATAAGTACGAGGAACGCACCAAGGCAGCGGTAGAGATCTTCCAGGGCGTTAATGATTCGGAATCATCACTCACCATTGTGGATCGAAATCTGAATCTCGATCCAAAGAAGTTCTCTGATCCTGATCGCTATTTGTATCCCGAGATTTTTTTACCCAATCTCCATGGGCCTTTAGAGCATGACGAAGTCTTGAGTTTGCAGAAACTTCTTCCTCTCGCTCTTAACCTTAATTCCGTTATCGGTAGCCAGACGATGTTTGCGAATCGTGTGGTTGAGCTGCTTGCAATGGGTACCCTGGTGCTGTCTAACTACAGTGTCGGCGTCAACTCCTTATACCCATATGTGGCGCAGCTGCATTCTTCAGATGACACGACTCGCTTTATCGATACGTTGACGCCCGAGTACATCAGGTACTGCCAAGTTGAAGGAATCAGGGGCGTATTTAGCCACGACACTGCTTTTGACCGTGTAGACGAGATACTTGCGGCGGTCGGTCTGGCGAGTGAGGGATCAACCCACAGAATTTTGATTGTTGCCGAAAGTGAAGAAGCGTTCGAAAGGTTTTCAGAGAGTCAAGCTACAGAACGAGCGCTCTCGTATGTGCAAGCGGACGAAGCCGACGCGACTATCGGCTCGACAGACGGCGATCTAGTCATCAATCTCGCGAATCTTTCTGTGAGTAGTCCAGACATTGTGGATGATGCCGTGGCTGCATATAGGTACTCGGATGTCGACAGTTTGCGACTCATTTCTTTTGATAGCGCGGAGGAAGCCTACGAACCGCGAGTTGAAGACGAGAAGGCTACTAACTGTGAAGTCTTCTGGTTACCAGCCGGTCAAGCGATCGGGGAAACCGTCAGCAAGTCTGGCATGACTATCATGACGAGTGCTCCCACCAAGCGGCGGAACGGTGGAGCGTCCGAGCGAGAGCTTTCGATTATCGTGCCCACTTACAATAATGGCCCGCACTTAATTCACAAGTGTTTCAACTCGCTTTACAGAGGAAGTGCATTTGAGCGGTCTCAGATAATCATCGTTGATGATGGGTCAACAGACGTAAAAACGAAGGCGTGTGTTGATCTGTTGGAAACTCGTTTTCCTAACGTGCAGGTCTACCGGTTTCCAGAAGGGGGATCGGGAAGTGCCTCAAGACCTCGAAATAAAGGCCTCGAGCTTGTAGAGACACCGTACGTCACTTACCTTGACCCGGATAATGAGGAGGTACGGGACTCCTACGACTTCCTTCTTAACGCTTGTAAAGAGCAAGAGGTTGATTTTGCCATCGGAAATATGTTGAGGATGAAGAGCAAAATCGCGACCGTGAACAATGCGAGACATCTTCGAAACGCACTAGCCAAGGCGCCGACGATGAACGGACATAACTTGGAATTGCTCGAGCAGTTGAAATTTCAGCCGATGAGTATTCAAGCCCTCGTGGCCCGTAGTGATTGGTTGAAATCGTTGGGGCTCGAGCAACCTGTAGGTGCCGTCGGCCAAGACTCGTACTTCTTTCAGCAGATGATTTTCTATGCTAGAAAAATCTTCATCACGACTCGGCCGGTTCACGTGTATTACGGTGCAGTGACCAACTCCACGGTCAACTCGATTTCCCCCAAATTTTATAGAAAGTACCTGATCTTGGAGGAGGCCCGGACAAAGTGGCTGCGTGAAGTGGGACTTTTTGATTCGTACGTCAGAACACGCTTCCAGACCTTCTTTAGGGGGTGGTATCTGGACAAACTGAGCTTTGTTGCGCCTGAAGATCGACGCGAGTGTGTGGCAATTCTGCAGCAAATTACCGAGATGTATGGTGCTGACGTTGCCGAGGACCCTGAGATCGTAGAGCTATTGGATAGGGCGTTGGATGACTAAGCCCTTTGATCAATGGAAAGTGGTTCATGCTCAATCGGATCCCGCGGCTGTACTGGGACTAGAGCGCTTGAGATACCTGTCTCACGGATACGCCATTCCTGCATTTTTTTCGCCGAACAAGGACTATCCAAATCGACTTCTGGTACTGCTCAATGGTGCTGTTGAGCGAACAGAAGATAGGGATCCGCGCGAAGTATTTCAGCGCAGATCCTGGGTAGACCGCCTGGATGCCAATGTTTTGATTATGTCGGATGCAACAATACATCCGGGGAATAGCCTGCGGATCGGCTGGGCCCAAGGAAATGGCACGTCTGCACTAGAGCAGGCGATGGCAGAGTGCGTTGACTATTTTAGGCGGTACCTTCAGATCGAAAACGAAAATATTTTGTTTTTCGGGAGTTCAGCAGGGGGGTATCAAGCTATAGCCCTGCATTCGCGATTCAACGGATCACGTTTTGTTGTCAACAACGCACAATTCGATTGGACTCGGTATTACCAGTCCTACGTGGACAAGGTTCTTGCCCATTCGTTCGATTCGATCTCCGTCGAGAGCGCAAGACGCGACTTTCCAATGCGCTGTAATGTATTAGAGCGATTCTTGGACTCTAACTCGAGCATAAAAGGTACATATTGGTTGAACATCGCCAGTAGCATCGACTACAAGGCGCAGCTACCCGTGCTTAATGCGTTCATGGTTAGGAGGGCCGCGAGGCAACCGAATACCCCGATGGACATTAGCGTGGATTTTTACGCTGACAAACGTGCGGGGCATATGCCCCGAGGTAAGGAGCACACGGTGGGGCGGATTAACCGGGCACTCTTGGAGATTGATCGTTCATGAAGGCGAGCGAGTACTCGGAACTATTGAGCGCCGGATATGAGTTTGGGCGCCGGAACGACGGCGCGGGATCCTTGTCGCGAAAATCGGCTCGTGTTTCGAAGATGCTATACGAGTCTGTGCATAAGCCGTTGTCTTACAGGATGTTGGTTCAACAGGCACTCCGTGAGGGGACATCGCAGCGCTTCAGATTTATCACAGATGTTTTCTGCAAGGCGGACATCGCGTGGGCGGCACTTCCCTTCGCGAGGGCGGGCATTACCGAATCAAAAAGTCAGTGGCAGATTCGCCGCGCGAAGGAAGTCGAAGGAGTGACGCGACCGCCCGGAACAGTCATCGGACCCAAGACTGTTGAAGTGACGTGTCAGACTCACAGTTGTATGGTCAAAGTGAAAGCTGAAGGAGCATCGTCGTACGAAAATGTTTTGGACGTATCGCATGATGACTTGAGCGAGCAACTCTATTCCATTCTGGCTACCGAGCCTTTTAAGTTTCTCAATGACACATTGATTTTCAACATGGCGTCCTGCGCGTGCGAAGAATTCTTGTCCGTACTGGGGGGATTGGGAAGTAATGAATTGTTGCCGGTGGACCTCTACTGTGTAGGGTCGCTTCATCAGGTTGCCGACTTGATGGGCCGCGACCGTCAACATCCATCAACTACTCACTTTATTGCTCGTGAAGCGCAAAGTGTTGTCTACTTGGGTGCTGACTCTGGGCAGGCTGACAGCGGGGTCACTTCGGCGTTGCGCAAGAGTATGGACCTTTCGGAAGTTATCGCACTGCTCAGACTCCAAAAAGTCGAACAAATCCTTTCTATCATTGAGGGAGCATCAACTAAGAAGCGGATTGTGGAACAGCTTCAACGCGAAATTAATCCAGCTCAAAATCTTGTCACCGTAGACTCTGATCAAGATATTTCAGCAACGCTCTTGCCATTCATTAAAAAGAAGGGAAGTTAGATGTTTAAAGAATCTGCCGTTTTGCCTCTAGTGGGTGGAAAAGGTAGTAAACCGTCTCCGATCCACAAACGAATTGCGGATAAGGCTTTAGAGAACGTCATTGAACCGTTTCCCAATTATGCTGACATCAATTTTGGTCCGGATTTCAATTGGGAACACAAAGAACCTGGAATTGAGACCTCGTATCAGCTGTACTTGCAGAACCTCCGCGTCGTGGGGACTTTGCTTGCAGAGTATGAACAATCAGGGGTAATCGACTACCTATCTAAAGCAGGTGAGATTGTCGAGAGTTGGTTGGATTACGTCGAATCAGGCGGTTCAACCGAAATGACTTGGTACGATCACGCGGTTGGTGCTCGGTCCCGAGTCTTAATGCAATTTTTGTCTGCGATGGAGGCAGCTGGCAGACCATATGATAAGGAACGGTTTTCAGCGATTTTGCAGAGACATGCAGAGCTTCTAATGGACGACTCTTTGCACCGCATGAATAATCACGGGCTGATGATGGACATGGCTCTCATTTCTCTCGGCTTGGGCATGGACAGGCGAGACTATGTCTATCGCGGAATGGGGCGCGCTGAAAGTATCTTCTGGCAAACTTTCAGCGAAACGGGTATGCACCAGGAGAATTCCCCCGAGTACCATAATATGGTATCAAGAATGTTTCGCGAGCTCGAAGAGTTTCTCAATGCGAATGAATTGACGCTTGGCGAAGATGTACTGACCAAGCTCCGTCATGCTGCGAAACATATGCCGCGTATTGCTAAACCTGACGGGAAAGTGCCGAATATTGGCGACAGTGGAAGCCAGAGGAGGGTTGACTCATTTAATTGGGACAGCTTCCATGATGAAATGAGCGGGTTTACGGTTTTGAAGGATCAAAGCACAGAAATGTACTTGGCCTTCATCTGCGGTTATTCTGCCAAGGCTCACAAGCATGCTGACGATTTGAGCGTGCTTCTGAACTACCGCTCAAAAGATTTCTTTATTGATTCAGGTAAGTACAACTACGGAAAGAATAAGTATCGAAGTTTCGTGGTCTCGTATCGGGGGCACTCGTCATTCAGTGCCGGCAGACCCTACAAGCGTCCAGATGACAACCGATACTCTAGGACAATTGCGACTGATCATTTCCTCGATGCCAAAGAAATCAAGTTGGTTTCTGGTTACAACGACGGTTTCGAGAACGCGAGGTTGCGTCGATCGGTGTACTCGCTACCTGGCCGAAACCTAGTTCTGATCCGAGATCAGGGTGCTTCGAAAGGGGAAGAAGACTGGACTCACCGGTTTGTCTTGTCGCCTGAAGTCGAAGTGGAAGAACTGTCGGACGGAACGGTGAAGTTGATTAATGGCGACGCAGCGGTCTTCCTTGCTTGGGATGGGCCCGGTAAGCCGGATTTGGCAGTGGAGCATGGGGCAATCGGGGATTCAAGCGTGAAGGCGGTGGTATCGACCGCTACGAACAAAGTCGTTAAAACGACTCATCTTGTATATACCCATTCACCGAGTAATGAGGTCGATGCGATCTTACGCATTTCGCTCGGTTCTCCAACGAATGATCGTAGTGTCGCCACCGAAGGCCACCTAACAGTTTGTGGACCGGATGACACGCGACCGTATGATTTACCCTCCTTCGATTTTTAGTTCCGAGGGCTCCGGCTGAGAGGATCTTGCTACAGGAGCCGCCTATTAGTAGGTTTCTAATGGTGTCAATATTAATTGTTTGCCATGGCAAGACCTCCTTAGCTGCGTGTCGTTGTCGGCAGTGCCCCAGATTCTGGAGCCAATTTCGGAATTGGTGGGTGGCTATATGACCAGGTCAAACGGTCGGTCTCAGGTGGCCGTGAATGGACGTGAACCTGTCACCGTTGAAGTACATGCGCAGGATTACCGGAGGCTTAATGCAAGGCCAGCGCTGCATCGTTATTTGAACGAGCTCTACCATTGGCGGCACTTCATCGTTTCGAACGCGCGAAGTAGGTCGCTGCAGTCAGGAAGCGACATGTTCCTTGGACGAGCTTGGCTTGTCCTCCAGCCGCTTTTTGATGTCTTGATGTACGCGGTGATCTTTGGTTTGATCTTAAGAGTTTCTAGGGGGATTGAGAACTATCTCGGCTATCTAGTGATCGGCGTAGTTTTCATACGGTTCGTATCCAAGGCCCTGAATACGTCAGCAGGAATCGTACAGTCGTCAAAGTCGCTGATGTCTTCGTTCACTTTCCCGAGAGCGGCGGTCGTGATCTCCGCTCTGCTTCGCCAAATGATCGATAACCTCATACCTGCGTCGGTTGGGGTGGTCGTGGCGTTCTTGTTTCAGTATCCGAATGGGCCATCACTTACTGCTCTACTGATAGTCCCTCTGTACCTGATGATCCACCTCTTTGCACTCGGGTGCATGCTTATTATTGCGCGAATTACCGCCTTTATCCCCGATGTCAAACCATTGGTTACTCTCTTGAATCGAGGGTTGTTCTTTGTATCAGGCGTCTTCTACAGTCTTGAACGTTTTGACGGTCACGCGACGCTTATCGCAGTGATGCGGGCGAATCCGGTGTATCAGTTTCTACTGACGGCACGTGAGGTAACCATTTACAGAAGTGTTCCTGATCCCCACATAATTATCAGTCTTACGTGCTGGACATTTGGTGTACTGCTATTCGGTTTAATCTTCTTTTGGCGGGCGGAGGAGAGATATGCAACTGTCTCCTAAACCCACGGTCATAGCGAAAGGGCTTGCGAAGGACTACCGACTCACGACTCAGGGGTCTAGAAATGCGATCCTCCGGTCTAAAATGAGGACGGTCAGAGCCCTCCATCCACTGAACTTTGTATCTTATGCAGGGGAATCAATCGGTGTACTGGGAAGAAACGGATCGGGTAAGTCAACGTTGCTCAGGCTGATCGCAGGCTCAGAAAAGCCAACAGCTGGAACTGTGCTGGTTTCTGAGCAACCTACGCTACTTGGAGTCTCGGCTGCCTTACAGCGAAATTTGTCTGGCCGGCAGAACATTCGTTTGGGGCTACTCGCAATGGGGCTTTCCCCAGCAGAGGTAAAAATTCTGCAGGCCGACATCGCAGACTGGGCGGAGTTGGGCGATGCGCTTGACCGTCCCTTGAGCACTTACTCTTCGGGTATGGCGGCGCGACTGAAGTTTGCTATCGCGACAGCCGTCCGGTCTGAGATATTACTTGTTGATGAAGCGCTGTCCACGGGAGACAGCACCTTCGCCGGCAAAGCTCAAGAGCGGATGGACGAATTCCTCGATGCCTCCGGGACGGTATTTTTGGTGTCACACTCAGCGTCCACGATCAAGAAGAATTGCACTCGAGCGGTGTGGCTTCACGAGGGTGAGCTGGTGTCTGAGGGGCCAGTTGGCTGGGTTACGCACCTCTATAGAAGGTGGAGTACAGCAGAGACTCGGGGCAATGCTCGAGCTGCAGCTCAGATTTTGGATTACGCGAAAGAAAAGTACGTGCCAGTTGACATTCGAATCGTGAATGAATGACCCAATCGTATGGGCAGGCCTATTTCACCAATCAAGTTTCAATCCAGTAAAATTGCAGTTAGTACAACGACTTCAAGGAGGAGAAGTGCACGTTTCTTTTGTCGGTCTCGGCTATATCGGGTTGCCGACTGCAGTAGTTTTAGCGAACAGTGGGGTTAAAGTCACTGGTGTCGACGTAAACGCTGCGAACGTCGAGCGAATCAATAAGGGGCAGGTCACCATCGTTGAACCTGGCTTAGAGGAAGAGCTCCAGCAAGCGATTGATAGCGGGAACTTTTCTGCAACTACCAGCCAAGTCGAAGCGGACGCGTACGTTCTCGCTGTTCCAACCCCTTTCAATCCAGACCACTCAGTCGACATGCGGTATATCTACAGTGCTGCAGAGGCGATAGCACCACAGCTGAAGGGTGGCGAAATCGTCGTCCTTGAATCGACGTCACCCCCTTGACTACGGAGAAGATGGCGCGCCGCATTCTTGAGTTGCGCGAAGATCTTGTGGCGGACGGAGAGGATAATCCTGAAGGTAAACCGACGGTCTATTTCGCTCACTGCCCGGAACGCATTTTGCCTGGGTTTGCCATGGAAGAACTGCGAACTAATGACCGCATCATCGGAGGCATGACGCCGAAGGCTACCGAGATGGCGGCTGAGATTTACGCTTCTTTCTGTCGGGGAGAGCTACTGAAGTCTGATGCGGTCACGGCTGAAATGGCCAAGTTAACAGAGAATTCGTACCGAGACGTCAATATCGCATTCGCTAACGAACTTTCTCTGATTGCGGACCGGCTGGGTATTGATGTCTGGGAGCTCATCGAACTCGCTAACCATCACCCACGGGTTAACATTTTGCAACCAGGGCCGGGTGTTGGTGGGCACTGTATCGCAGTGGACCCATGGTTTATCGTTTCAGCAGACCCCCAGAATTCGAAGCTGATCAAACAAGCGAGGTTGGTCAATGATTCCAAGCCGAATTGGGTAGTGGAGAAAGTCTCCGAAGCATTAGGGGAATCGACCGAAGAGACGGTTGCTGTTCTCGGTTTAGCGTTCAAGGCAAATATTGACGACCTACGGGAGTCACCAGCGTTGGAGATTGCGAACGAGCTCGCGTCCAAGTTCGCTGATAATCAGATTCTTGCCGTTGAGCCAAATATCGATACGCTACCTGCAAGCCTCGCAGAGCGCCCTAACGTCACACTTGCTGAAACCAGCGCGGCTGTAGCCTCGGCGGACGTAGTTTTGCTGCTGGTGGATCACGACGAGTTTAAGAACATTGATGCTTCGGCTCTCGCAGGCAAGCGCGTAATCGATACGAAGGGTATTTGGCGCTAACAGAGCAGTTTTTCTCACCGTCCGTTGTCGTGACTATTTCCCTCGGATTCATGGAATCGCGCTTCTGTCGGTGAGAACAAGGGGCCATAGCTCAGTCGGTTAGAGCTGCGGACTCATAATCCGTTGGTCGCGGGTTCGAGCCCCGCTGGCCCCACGTCTTGCTATCCCGGGACATCTCGCCCCCGATGTCCCAGGCCTCGTTCATTTTGGTGTGCCCGCAGCGCAAGCGAGGTTTGAGTCGATGTGCTTGTTGACGCCGGTCGTGGCATTGACTAGACGCTATAGTGATTGAAGGTCAACAGATGGTGGCGGTTTTCATTTGCTGGTGTCACCATCAGCAAGAGATGTACAAGACTATCCCATAAGACGCTCGGTAATGCGCTTTCAGCCCGGCCAAGTGCTCGGATGACCCACCCAGTACGGCGCCATGCATCGATGTTCAGCACGTTTCGTCCGTCGATGAGCAATTGCTTGTCGACGAGCTCCGCCGCCCACCGCGGATCCATGTCCTTGAACTCCTGCCTCTCGGTGGCGAGGATGACCAGCTCCGCGCCGCGCAGTGCATCCTCGAGGCTGGTGGCGTAATCGAGAGTGGGGAGACCTTGCGGGCGTTGTCCATGCCCTGTGGGTCGTACAGGCGCACGCTCGCGTCGGCGAGCGAAAGCTGGCCGGCTACTGTGAGTGCGGGCGAGTCGCGCACGTCGTCTGAGTTCGGCTTGAACGTGGCACCGAGCACGGTGATGTTGCGGCCGATGACGCTGCCGAGCTCTTCGCGCGCCAGGTCGACCACGCGCTGGCGGCGGCGCATATTGATCGCGTCGACCTCACGCAGGAACGTCAGTGCCTGATCCGCCCCCGACCTCGCCGGCGCGCGCCATGAACGCGCGGATGTCCTTCGGCAGACACCCACCGCCGAAGCCGAGACCTGCGCCGAGGAACTTCCGCCCGCTGCGGTCGTCGTAGCCGATGGCGTCTGCAAGCAGGGTCACGTCCGCGCCGACGTTCTCGCACACCTCGGACACGGCGTTGATAAATGAGATCTTCGTGGCCAAAAAGGCGTTGGCGGAGACTTTCACCAGCTTCGCGGTCTGCAAATCCGTCATGATAAACGGGGTGTCGTTTTCCAGCGGGGTGGCGTAGACCTCGCGGGCGATTTCCTCCGCTCGAGAGTGATTAGACCACGTGTTTAGTAACGGTGTGGTGAGTTTCGGGACTAATCAACTGGCTTGGATGCAGTCCGCTAATGATCGATGTCCCCGTCGGGCCGGAAACAGGAGGAGCGTTCAGTGCGAAGACCGTGGACAGCGACCCTTTTCCGATCGATCAGAATGAAACCTATTGTCGCGATTTGCGCGCAGCCTATGCGCTCCGCGATGAAGGGTGGGGACACTTTCGGGGACCCTCTCGGACGTTCTTAAGCGTTGTGTTTTGTCAAGTTGTTTTAGGCCGTTTCGG
>NZ_KV825970.1:0-1532 GCF_001835805.1 Corynebacterium sp. HMSC034B08
CAACGGGTTTACCCGTCCACAAAATTTGACACAGCCCAATCCTGCTTTCACGGCTTCCTCGGTCAGGATGAATTAGGGTAGCCTATCTTTGTCTGTGTGAGCGGCGTTGGTATGATCACGCCCTTCGAGCCCACACCGGTCACCGCGAGAAAGGCACACCTATGCAGCCGATGCCCACCCGTGATGTGGTCGTGACTCCTGACGGTAGACGCTTAGCATCGATCAGCCTCGGCGAGGGGCCGCGTTTGGTCGTGTGTGAGGCTGGCCTGGGGATGAGCGCACACTACTGGATTCCGGTCATGCGCCACCTTGCGCCCCACTGCCGCGTGGTCGCCTATAACCGAGCGGGCATCGGCGACAGCGATCCGGATCCAGCTACGCGGAAACTGCAACGACTCGCTAACGACCTAGCGTGTGTCGTTAAAGCTCAATCTTACGAGTCTGTCGTCCTCGTCGGACATAGCTGGGGCGGTCCCATCGTACGTACTGCACAGGGCATGTCGGCGGGCCGCATCGAGCGCGTCGCAGGACTTGTGCTCGTCGATCCAAGCGATGAACACCTCTTGGATAAGTTCCGCCCGCTGTCCTTGGCCCTGCAGCGCCTGAGTCTAGTGTCGCTTGCTCGGCTGCGGTTGCTTTCTGCGATGTACACCCCATTCTCCGAGGGCTGCCGCCGGACGTGATGACACGAGTGCTTCAGGACTCTACGACCGTTTCAGCAGCACGTGAGGCCGCTGCCGAATTGCGATCGTTGCGTACTGGTCTCGCGCAGCTAGCAACCGACGATCAGCACTACGGCTCTCCCGTGACCGTGATCAGTGGCGCCCAAGCGATGGTCGGCGAGAGCGAAAAGATGCGTGCGGCAATCCGCGAGGCCCACCACTTATCTGCCGCTCGGACAGCAAGTGCCCAGCTCATCGTGGCACGTGATTCTGGTCACGCCATCCCGATTACGGAGCCGGAGGTGGTCGCTCGCGCGGCTCTCGCTCTCTTTGATCGGGACCACTTCGCAGCAGACCTCAACCGTTGAGCTCATCGCAACCTTGGCACGTCTATTACAGGAAGCACGAGCCGGCGTCCCTCATCGTCACATCGTGGCCACGGTGGACGCCACACTGGTATCCTCCGCTATCGTTCAGCCACCAGATATCCCGGGGCCAATGCCCCGAGGAAACATCTAATCTAACGGGCCTGGCCCACTCAAGGAGAGCTAATGAAGAAGGCAATTTGGCTTGCCGTGCTATACACCGCGGTGATGGGTGCAGGGAAGGCCTACGTCAAAAACGTCAAGGGCGTGGGGTACTCCGACCCTGGGTTCCTGGAACATTTTTCTGGATCCTGCTCGGGTTGGCGACGGCCACCGTACTTTACACCGTAGTGTTCCGTAACGACGCGAAGATTCCTTTCAACCAGAATCGCCGTTGGGCAATGTACGCCGTCGTCATGGTTCCACTCATTGTATCGCTTCCACCGAATGCCCGGCCTCGCTCGCAGGCTCCCAGCATGCGGCCTACATGGCACGCGCCCAGTAC
>NZ_KV825970.1:1632-2058 GCF_001835805.1 Corynebacterium sp. HMSC034B08
TCCGTGGAGACTATGGCAACGGTGAGGAACGCAAGCGTCGCCTCGGAGCCAACTACGCGGCCGTGCAAAAACGCGTCAACGACAAGCTCGGCATCAGCTAACCCACGCGAAATCAACCCTTGGCCCCGTCATCACCTTCATCGAGGTGGTGGCGGGGCCTTTTCTGCGTTTGCGCAGCTGGTGTTTACCGCGTGTCTTCGAACGGGTCGATGACGGACTGCACTCCACAGCTCGGGCAGATGAACGCGATACGGATGCCTTCACCTTCGCCCGCAATAAACGGGTCAGGGACACAATCTGAGCCGCATTCTGAACAGGTTCAGTACGACTGGTCGTCGACAAACACCGGGAGTTCACCGTCGTCGTCAGTCATCCTCACCCGCCCTTGCTCTGTCACGGTTCACACGTCGATCGCTCCACATTGTG
>NZ_KV825971.1:0-40724 GCF_001835805.1 Corynebacterium sp. HMSC034B08
GAAGATATAACCACGAACTCACAAACAACACAAATCCGCAGTACAGCGTAGGTTTTAGTGATAACACGCAATAGGTCCATGCGGACCTTCAATAACCTCCACCGGAGTATTGAAGATGGAGCTCAGCAGACTGTCGCGCATGATCTCGTCAACCGCACCAAAGGCGGCAACTTCCCCGTCCTTTACTGCGCAGATGTAGTCCGCGTAGCGTGCGGCGAAGTTGATGTCGTGCAGAACGATCACGATGGTTCGGCCAAACTCGCGGGATGCGGAGTGCAGGTGCTTCATCATCTCTACGGAGTGGGAGATGTCGAGGTTGTTCAGGGGCTCGTCGAGAAGCACATAGTTCGTTTCCTGGCTAAGCACCATCGCAACGTAGGCGCGCTGACGCTGACCACCGGAGAGCTGGTCGAGGAAGCGATTCTCCAGCTCGCGCAGGCCGAGGAAGTCGATGTAGCGCGAGACGATCTCTTCATCTTCGGGGGTCAGGCGCCCACCCGAGTACGGGAAGCGGCCGAAGCCGACGAGTTGGCGCACGGTCAGGCGGGTCACAAAGTGGTTTTCCTGACGCAGGATGGACACGACTTTGGCCAGGTCCTTCGAGCGCGCCGAGGTGACGTCCATGCCTGCAACTTCGATGTGACCGGAATCGAGGTCGAGGAGCCTGCCGATCATCGTCAGTAGGGTCGACTTACCTGCACCGTTCGGGCCGACGAGGGCGGTTATGCCGCCTTCGGGGATGTCCAGGGTGACCGGTCCGATGTCAACACTGCTGCTGTAGGCCTTGCGGACTTCTTTGAGTTGAATCACAGGCGTCCCTTTCTCAAAATCACGATTAGGAAGGTCAGGCCACCGACCAGTTCGATGATGATGGAGACCACGCCTTGTGCGTAGAAGATGTGGTTCATCACAAAGTACGCACCCGACAGGATGCAGTATCCGAGCAGCATCGCCATGGGGAAGACGTAGCGGTGGTCGTAGGTATCCGCGGCTTGGTACGCGAGTGTGGCCACGAGGAAGCCGAGGAAGGTCATCGGGCCGACCAGCGCGGTCGATACCGCTATGAGGATGGCCACCAGCACGAGCGTGTAAATCGCGTGCTTTTTATGGTCTACGCCAAGGTTCATCGACACGTCGCGGCCCAGAGACAGGACGTTGAGCGCGCGCGAGTTGAAGATCAGTAGTCCCGCCGCCACGATGACCAGCGGGATTGCCAACGGGTAGTACTCCGGGTCGGCGTTGTTCACGGAACCAAACAGGCGCGCGGTGAGCACGTCGAACTCGCTGGGTGTGAGCATGCGCTGCATAAACGTAGATACTGCACCCAGTCCCCCGCCGAGCACGATGCCGACCAGCAGCATGGCGTGCATGTCGGGGTTGTTGCCGGCGAGCAGCCAGGTGTATAGCACCAGGCTGAGCCCGATCATGAGCACAAGCTGGATGACAAACATCTGCAAGGTGTGGGCGTTAATCAGCCCTGCTGCGCCGAGAAAGTACACGGTTGAGGTGTGGATAGCGACGTAGAGCGATTCGAACCCCATGATGGACGGGGTGAGAATTCGGTTGTTTGTCACCGTTTGAAACGCCACGGTCGCTGTCGCTTGGCATACAGCCACGATTGCCATCGCGATCACCGCGTTCATGCGACGTTGCGCGATCAGCCAGTAGCCGGTGGACCCGAACTCCATCGGGTTGCCGTACGCGAGCAGCCCCGCGGTAAATAGCAGTGCGGCCACCGCAAGCGCGCCGATAATAATCCAGTAGCGCTTTTTGCTTGTCGACGACTGGAACGCCCCGATCTCACGCATTCCGGCTCCGCCTCACAATCATGGCGATAAACACCGCGGCGCCGACAACGCCGAGGATGACGGACACGGGCATTTCGAATGGCGCGATGATCGTGCGGCCGATGAGGTCGCACACCGTTACCACTCCAATGCCGGTAAGGCAGACCCATGGCAGGTTGGAGCGGAGGTCGTCGCCACGCAACATGCTCACAATGTTCGGCACAATCAGGCCCAAGAATGGCAGATTGCCCACGACAACCGTGACCACGCCGGCGGCCACCGCGACCAAGCTGGTGCCGACGAGCACGATGCGGTTGTAATTCAGGCCAACGTTGGTGGCCACGTCTTCGCCGAGGCCGGCCACGGTGAGCCGGTCGGCGTAGAAGAACACGGCGATGACCACGAACAGCACGATCCACAACACCTCGTACTGCCCCGCGATCACGCTGGTGAACGAGCCCGCAAACCACACGCCGAGCGATTGCAACAGGTCGGCCTGCAGCGCCCAATAGGTGGAGACTGCGCTGACCACGGCGCCGAGCATGATGCCGACGATCGGCACGATCAGGCTGGAGCGCAGCGTGACCTTGCGCAGGAAGACGAAAAACACCATCGTGCCCACGAATGCGAAGCCGACGGCGAGCAGCATGCGCGTCATGATCGTGCCGTTGGGAAAGAACACGAACGACGCGAGCAGGCCAAGGCCGGCCCATTCGGTGGTGCCGGTGGTGGTCGGCTCGACGAAGCGGTTCTGGGTGAGCATCTGCATGATCAACCCACTCATCGCCATCGCCGCGCCGGCGAGCACCAACGCGATGGTGCGCGGGACGCGGGTAGTACGGAACATGGCCCAGCCGTCGTCGCTATTCAAAATGTCGTACTGCCCCACCGCAAGCGAGGTCAGCAGCAGTAAAACGACAACGACAACACCCACCCCAAGCTTCCAATCGAGAAGCTTGGGGCGGGTGGTGGTCGCAGTTGGATGTGTCATTCAGGGGTTACTTTGCAGCCTCGAACTTGTCTGCCAGATCGTTGAGGATCTCGGTGTAGGTGAGGATGGATTCGTTGGTGTAGGTGTCCTTCGGTGCCACGTAGACGTGGTTTTCCTTCACCGCGGTAACGTTCTGCAGCGCGGCAGAGTCGTTGATCACGGACAGAGCCTCCGGGGAATCCTTGGCGGACTTGATCGCTGCATCGCGGTCGAGAGCGAAGATCCAGAACGGGTTCGCGTCAGCGATTGCCTCGACGGAGATGTCATCACCCTTGTGGTCGTTAGAGGCGTTCTCCACCTGAAGCGCCGGAGTGAAGCCGATCAGGTCGAACAGCGGGCCCCACATGCGGCCGACGCCCGGTGCGACGTAGCCGATCTCGCCACCGGAAACGTTCACGGCCATGACGGTCTGGTCCGGGTTGTAGGCGGTGCGGGCGCGCTCGACAGCCTCGGTGAACTCCTTGACGGTCTGCTCAGCCTCGGCCTGCTTGCCAAAGATGTCGCCAAGTGCCAGGGTCTGGCGGATGAGCTCGCGGTCAAACGGCTCGCCGTCGCGCGGCTCGAACTCGACGAGCGTAGCGTTCGGAACCAGCTTCTCAATTTCCTCGTCGTACTTGCGGAAGCGCTGGCCAGAGACGATCACATCCGGGTCAGCGGCCACGATGGCCTCGAGGTTCGGCTCCTTGTGGTTGCCGATGTTGACAATGCTCTCATCGTCCGCGATACCCGGAATGGTGTTCGGGACGAGGTCGCGCGCTGCTGCGACCGGCTTAACGCCCCAGGAGTCCAGGAGCTCGAAGGTGCGGTTGTCCAGAGCGACGACGCGCTGCGGGTTTGCCGGCACTTCCTTCTCGCCGTAGTTGTCGGTCACCTTGACGGTGTCACCGTCGGTGGTGGCGGAGGAGGAGGCAGCCTCGGAGGTGGCTACTGCAGAGGTGGTGGTCTCAGCGGCCTGCTCGGAATTGGAGCAAGCGCCGAGGGTCAGCGAGCCTGCGGCTGCGAGGGCGATCAGCGCGGTGCGCGGGAAACGGATCATTGTCGTCCTTCCAGACTTAGGTAAGGGTTACCTGGAACATATTAGGGTAGCCATACTTAAAGTCAACCGGCACCCCGGTTTCCGCCCATTTAGACTACAAAACTGTGTTGTAAATGGCCGAGGTGGGGTCGTCGCAAAGCAAAAAGCCCCAGGATGACCTGGAGCTTTGCAGTCTGTCGCGATTGCTAATCGACGACACGCACCGGCAACTTCACAAACTCAATCGATTGCCCCTGCGCCGCCAGCGCAAGCGTGGACGGATCGACCTGGAACACCGCCGGGCCGGCGCGCAGGATCGTCTTTAGATCATTCGCGGCAACCTCCGCACCCGGAGGGCACGCCATGCGAGTCTCGTTGAGGTCACCGACGCGCAACCTGCCGGTCGTATCCACCTGGTAGGTGGAGTTACCCGCGTTGCAGCCATCGTTGTAGGTCAGCGTGCCGTCCGGGCGGAAATCAACGGTGACCTTGTCATTGTTCTTGGCACGCAAGGTGGTGTCCAGTGCGGGCTGGACTTGGTCGTTAGGCAACTGCGTCGCGCCTTCCGCAAGCGGAACCATCAGCCCAGTGCCAGCGGGCTGCTGCCCCGCCGGGTTAGAAAACAGGGAGGAACTCATCTGGACAAACTGGTCAATGCTGCTCGAGCGCTCCTGCGCGCCAGCCGTGCCGACACCAAGGGTGCCGCCGGCCAGGGCCGCGAGCGCGGTTGCAATGGACAATGTTTTCTGAGTCTTGATACCCATGCCCCACACGGTAGCGGCCGGATTCGCGGGTTCAAGGGGTTTCATGGGATGCCTATGCAACTCCAAGAAACTCAATCATCTTGCCTTGGGCGCCAAGGGCGATGGTGTCGTCGTTAAGTTTGTACACAGCGGGACCCGCTCGCAGGATCGACTTCAGTTCATCGGACTTGTTCATGCGGGTTGGGTCGCAAAGACGCTGGGTCTCAGCGAACGTGCCCACCTTCACCCCACCGCGGGCGTTGACCTTGTAGGTCGCGTTGCCGACGTTGCAGCCGTCGTCGTAATTGAGCCGGCCCTGCGGAGTGAACGTCAGGGTGATCGCGGCATCTTCCTTCGCCTGCAGCGGCTGTGCGAGAGCTTCCTTTGCATCCTTTGCTGCCAGTGGCTTGGCGTCCTTCGGCAGATCCTTCAGCAACATGCCTCCCTTATTGCCCAGCACGGCGCCGGTGTAGGTGTCCCAACCCTTCTGCACCAACTGGTCCAGGTTCGGGTTGGCCGACGAGAGCTGCGCTACCTGTGCGTGCGCGGTGCCAGCACCAATGAAGCCGCCGGCGAGGGCGGCTAGGGCGGTTGCAGCGGACAACGTCTTCGCAGTCTTTGAAATCATGCGCACGACCGTAGCGCCGGGCTGTGGTCGCGCCAAGGGATTTAATAAACCTTTTAAGCTCCTCCAATACAACGTTGAGGCCGTTTTTCGGTTGCGCTGCTCGGCACAGGCTATGATATTTGTTGATATGTCACATAACTCATCTGGAGGACCCCATGAAAGCATTCGGTTTCTTGAGCTTCGGGCACTACGCCATCGGCGGCCAACGCGGCCCCTCGGCAGAAAAGGTAGCGAGAATCCACCTCGAGATCGCCAAAGCTGCCGACGAGATCGGCGTCAACAACGCATCCTTCCGCGTCCACCACTTCGTCCCGCAAGCCTCCGCCCCGATGCCGCTGCTCGGTGCAGTTGCAGCCTCCACCGAGCGCATCGAAGTTGGCACCGGCGTGATCGACATGCGCTACGAAAACCCGCTCTACCTCGCCGAAGAAGCCGCCTCCCTCTATCAACTCTCCGGCGGCCGCGTCGCCCTTGGCGTATCCCGCGGCGCCCCCGAGGTCGCCGAGCGCGGCTGGGAAGCATTCGGCTACAAGGGCGAAGCGCCGAACGGTGCCGACGTCGCCCGCAACCACCTCGAAACCTTCATGGCCGCCGTCGACGGCCACGGCTTCGCCACCGCCGCGCCCCTCGAGCGCCAGTACCCCAACATGTTCCAGCCCGGCTCCGCCCTGCCGGTCTTCCCCATGGCACCCGAGCTGCGCAAGCACATCTTCTACGGCTCCGGTACCCACGCGTCTGCCGAGCAGACCGCCCGCGACGGCCTGAACCTCATGTCCTCCACCCTGGTTTCCGAGACCACCGCGCAGACACTTGGCGAGATCCAAGTCGACCAAATCAACCGCTACCGCGCAGCTTGGAAGGAAGCCGGCCACGACTGGACCCCGCGCGTGTCCGTGTCCCGGTCCATCTTCCCCATCGTCGACGGCGCCGACATGGCACGCTTCGGCATGCAGGCCTCCGGCTCCGACCAGGTAGGCATGCTTCCCGAGGTCGGCGCCTCCACCTTCGGCCGCACCTACGCCGCCGAGCCGGACAAGCTCATCGAGCAGCTCAAGGCCGACCCTGCCGTCATGGCCGCCGACACCCTTCTGCTCACCATCCCGACCGGCATGGGCGTGGACGTAAACGTAAAGATCCTGGAAAACTTTGCCACCCACGTCGCCCCAGCACTCGGTTGGCAGCCGAACACGGAGGGCCCGGTCACCGGCTACGAGATCGTCTAGCTCCCCTCCGGATTCTGCTAGACGATCTCGCAGTGGACCCGGCGTTTCCCCAGGTCATATTGGGGACAGTTTTCAGTATGGAGCTGATCGTCTGGTTGCCCTCGCGGGGAGCTAGACGATTTGATCGCCAGCAACCATTACTGCCGATCGGTCGTATCAAGGTGTTGCCGAAAGTCGACTCGAACGATTTTCTCCAGCAAACATGCCGTTCACGGTTCTTCGTAATCTCCCCGCCAACAACCACGAACTCCACTGCCAAGTGAGCGCGAAAACCCACCGCGGTGTTGTGACGGATGGAATGTTCTTCGGTAGTCGGCTAGTGCCTGCGATAAAGGTCCATCTCCTCAAGGCTCGGGAGTTTTAACGAAACCACCGGCTCCATTGCTCCAAACGTCCGCGCCAATTCAAAGGCGTCCAAGACCCCTTGCGGGGAATAGAAGTTTTCCTCGAAGTAGATCGGCTCTTCGAAAATCTCAAGGAACTCCCTTTTAGCCTCCGCATTCGTAACAGTTTTTCCTGATCGAACCGCATTAAGGTAAGCCCGCAGAAGGCGCTCTTCACGCTGAGGAGAAAGATAGTTGTTATCAACTACCCCGAGTTCGTCGTTCAGCTGCTCTATGGCTTCACGAAACAACATCTAGACTCCTCTCCATGGTGCATCCACGAGTTCGCCTTCTATGGCTATGGTTCTCACATTAATCTCGGTTACGAGCAAAAAGCGTGGCTTACCGCCACTGAAGCTCCCTGGGTTCTATTCCGCTTCCTTTACAACCCTGTGCGCTCGCTCGGTAAAAGCCTTGACACTCGGCTCTGGGATTGCAGCCGAACACGGAGGGCCCGGTCACCAGCTACGAGATCCTTTAGCTCACCTTGGGATTTAGCTTTTCGATCTCGCAGTGGCCCCGACGTTTCCCCAGGTCATGTTGGGGATGGTCGTCAACATGGCGCTGATCGTCTGGTTGCCCTCACGGGGAGCTAGACGATGTTGCGGAGCTAGACGGTGAACGGCCCCTGCCGTGGGCAACACCACGCGGAATAGACCTACAGATTTTCAACTCAACGGGATTGACTCTCGGCTAAGTCAGAAACCACGACGAGCCGGATACCGGAGCGTTGTCGCCTGGAGCCGCGTAGGCTCCAGAGCTTTTTCTAGCGCGCCCAGAGTGCAAGCAACGTAGCTATTTAGGCATGTTCATTCCGGCAAAACCGCCTGTAACGCCCTCGACCTAAAATCCGATGTATGAACTGACTTCTCCTTCAGGCCTGCCTTGCAAGGATAGTCAGATCATTATCTTCCGTTTTCTTCTCATGATGAAGGGATCTTCGAATGAAGCGTGTCACCGCCACAGCAGTCGCTGTCGCCACCGCACTGACTCTTGTTGCTAACCCGGCTTTTGCTGAGGAGCCGACGACTGGTCAAAAGTCTTCCTCCGAATTGAGTGACCAGGACGCCTTCGACTACGCGAATGAAAAGAGTGACCAGCTCACTGGGCTTGTTCGGAAGGCCGCTGAAAAGAAGACCCGGGAAGAACGCGAGAATGCATTCAAGCCACTGATCTCTTCTGTAAAATCCGATGCTGCTCAAGGCTGGGCTCCCGGCACCACTGCAAATGTGCTGCTAGGCACCGGCATCACTGCAGCTCTGTTGGCAGTGATTGCTATCGTCGCTAACTCCGGTCTGGTTCCGGGGCTGCCGCTGCCGTTCTAATACGCCATTCCTTGGGATCTGCATACGCGCAGTTCCCGCACATACAAGAAAACCCGCTGGCCAAACGGCCAGCGGGTTTGCACTCGGTGGAGCCGCTACCGGCAGGGTTGACTGCGGTGTCGAAAATGAGGTTGTCAAGGATGACAGAACTCTTGCGGAACTCGTCGATGACGGTGGCGTCGTAGTCGTCCTGGGTGTTGAGCTTTGCTTGCTCGCTGCGTTTCCTGCCCCTGGGAGGGGTCGACGGGTTTGCGGTCGAAACCGAGCGCTGTTGCGAGGGCCTTGGCGTCGGCGGCGAGTTCTTCTTCCGTTTCGCCACGCAGCCGGTCCGCCATCTCGGCGGGGAGTTTGGCCTCGGACAAGACCTTGGTGACGAGTTGCTCGCGTGCCCGCTCGGTTTCTGCGGCTTCAAGTTCAGCGATTCGTGCGTTGGCCTTTTCCAGATCGGCTTGCGCACGCTGAAGTTCGGTCATCTTTTCCCGGTCGATTGCGTCAAGCCGTTCCTGAAGTTCGTCGCGGGCTGCTTCGGCGGCCTGGCGCTTATCGCGCTCTGTCGCGAGGTCTTTGAGCACGGCGCGTTTGCTGCCACGCGCGTCGGGGTTGTCATCTTCGCCTTCGTCTTCGCCCGGCGCGGTCTCAGTTGGCTTTTCGACGCCACCGTCCTGGTCTGCGACCTTGGCAGGCTCCTGGGGTGTGTGCTGGCTTGGTGCACTTGTCTGCCCAGTGGCGGCAACTTCGCCCGCATTGGCTTCGGCAGCGAACATGCGCACCCACGGACGTACACGATTCTTCATGTGGATAACTCCTTAAATCACGAAAACCCACCGGTAGGTGGGCATGAAAAAACCCACCACGTGCAGTGATGGGTTTATGGCTTACTGGACTCTACGAATCCCCGTCAGGGAAGAGCGTCTTGATAGATGGAAGGTTCACATCGACAGGCGGCTCCATGGCCGCGAATTGCCGTACGCCGGTGTAAAGAAGTTCAACGGCAGGGATGGTGAAAAGTGAATCATCGAACCACTCGTCGGGGTCTTCCCAAAGCGCAAGATACGACTTTTTTATTTCTTTATCAGGAACAACACCCAGTTCACAGGCATCAACAAAGTCGCCTAACAGATAAACGCTGCGGAGTTCGTTTGCTGGATGCCGGTCCTCCACTCCGAACTCTTCCATCAGATGTTGTTCAGCATCGTATGGGTCCACGATCAGCCTCCTCTCCATGGTTTATCTATCACTTCGCCTGACTTATCAAGTGCTAATACTTTATCACCGTAACGTGGAAATACAGTCGTAAGTTGCCATTCAAAATCGGCACCATCTGAGGTTGGGCCAATGCCTATTTCAACCAGGATGCGATTTCCGTTTCGGTCAACGACTGATTTCTGTACGTTCCATCCTCCGAACTTAGAACGCTCAAGATTTGTAGGATCGCTAAACCCTTCGATTCTTACAGTGCTCAACCATTCGATTAGTTCCGAGTCATTTTGGTCAGGGAAGAAGGTCTTTTCAGTAGCAAGAGTCGCTTGAGGATGTGTCTGCCGAATTGCTTGTATTTCTTCACGTATCGGTGAAAGTTGAGAATACGCATGGCCTCCTCTCACGCGTATGTGACCACTGTTGGTGATTTTCGCAGGCTTTCGCTTTGTAATGTGCTCTACCGGCAATGTCGGGTCAATCGACGGCGCAATCTTCGAAAACTCCTCGAACAGTGCCTGATGTCGCGCGCGAGCCGGGTCAGCAACCAAGTCGCGCACCTTCTCCGGCAATACGCCAGGACGGACAGAGCGAATGTAGCCATGCTTGTACAGCAACTCCACACGATGCTGCTGGTCGCCCTGCGTGCGGCTGATAATCTCCGGAACACTGAGCCGCTGAACACGAGACAAGCCTTTCACAGACCCCTTTGGGCGCCCGTAGTAGTACCGCATCGTCTTCGAGCGCGACGTCGTGCCCATCGTCGTAAACGACTGGCCAGCCGCCGACATCCCCAGCCGACTGTTAACCACCTGGTTGATATCAGCCCCGGCGCGAATCGCTGCAGCACCAGACTTGGTAAAGACCTTGTCTTGATCTGCCGCACTCAACGAGTCCCAGTAGGCCTGAACGTCGAAACCAGGCCCCTCGAAGCGGACGGAACCGTCATCCGGGACTGCAACCTGTGTGCAATCGCACCCTGGATGCCGCAGAAACGGCCTGTCCCAATAGCCGCGCTTGCCTGCCAAGATCGCGCATCGCGCGCAACATGGCGGGTTTGCCATACGAACGTAGAGCGTCTTTGGCCGCATAAGGCCGGCAACTGCTTTCGCCATTCGCTGGGTATCAATCAACGCGGTTTGGGTAATCGTCGCCAGGAGGTGGCCGCCGGCTTCCCATGCTTGGCGATACTCCTGTGGCGTCGGCTCCTCATACAGCGCCAACCGCTCACGAACACGCTTGGCTACTGCACGCGGAATGATCTCCAACGGATCCCCATCCGGCATATACCCGGCAAACGCGTCAGGGTTGAGCATGCCGATCGGACTATCTTGCCAGCCGTTGGCCATCAGTTCCAGGTTCATCGTCTTGTCCACCAGGGCGGCGTTTTCCGCCTGTGCCCTCGCGATCAACTGAACCACCTGGTCGCCAAGCTCACGCTCCCACACGTCGATATCCATCGGAGAAGCCCGAGGCATCAGATCAATGCGCAACTTGCGCAGCGTATGCCGCACAATCTTGGAACGCTCAATAGCCTCCTCCCGCATTTCTGGCGGCAACGCCCGAAATGACCATGTTGTACTCATTTCGTCACACCTCCTGTCTACAGCCCGGCGCGCCAACGCCCCTCGCGGGCCGACGAGGCTTCAAAGTTGCCGCGTCCCACCCTCCTGCGACACGCAAATCGCGGAAGGACCGCTGCCGAGAATGCGATTGCGATTGCTCGCGCGTTCGACGTCTCGCCCGCAGACGCGCTCGTTGAAATGGGATTCCTGAGACCCAGCGAGGTCAACGCCCCGGAAGCACTCGGACGCGCAGAGCGGTCAGAGATTTTCGACGAGATCACCAAGCGTGTGAACGCATCTCCGATGTTCGAGGGCGACTTCGAACTGTCCCTCGACTCGCCGGTGCATATCTCCGAGCCTGCCGACTTGGAGGAGAAGCGCAGGCAGCGCGAGGCTGACGTCGACAAGCAGTTCAAGGGCGCGGACTGGCGCAGCAAACCGAAACCGGGACGAGACGCGTATGCCGCAGACTCGTCCCCATGCGAGCCGCAGATGGGCGACGACGAGTACCACGATCACCCCTAGTTACGTCGACCTACTCGACATGGCCAGCAGGCTCGAGGTGTGGGGAAATCGAAGATTCCAGGCCAAAGGGATAGCCATATAACAGTGCGAGTGATATTTTTACACAAATGCGAAAATATCACTCGCATTGTTATATGAAGGGAGTACCGATGCCCCACCGGCGCCAAGACAACGCATTGCTGCTGCGACGCGTCCACAACGCGATGACAAAGCAGTACGACGACTTACGCGAAGCAGTTGGCCGAGCAGAGGAATACCGCCGTAAACTGCCGTACCGCCACCAACTGAAAGAGTTCCCCAGCCTCGACCGCGATTGCATGCTTGTTGCACTGTACGAACAGTTCCAAGAAACAGGACTCGGCGGTCTCGTGCTTCGCGAACAATCATGGTTTCCCACCCGCCTATGGTTCGAGAATGACGACGCCGTTTTGCTCGTGCGCCGCAAGAACGGTTTCCGCAGTTCCCCGACCGACAACACCGACCAGCCACTCATTGAGAACAAACGCCGCATCGTCTTGTTCTGGGAGTTTCCCAATCCCGGCGCGGACGCGGTCACCGCGTTCTCGATGCAACTGTTCGATGGTGAAGGCAACCTTGAAGAAGCAGTCGAACTGTCCCAGCGCATCCCACTGCACACACCGACCGAGACGATCACCGAAGACAAGTTCCACCCAACACGTGCCGACGATCAAGGGTTTAACTTCGGCAGCTAGAAAGCACCCAATTCATGTCCACTGAAAGCACGAACCTCAAGCACATCAGAATTCTGCTCGGCTATACGCAAGGAGCCTTCGCCGCAGAACTCGGGGTTTCGCAATCAACGCTAAGCAGCGTCGAACGCCAGCAACGCAACCTATCGCCACGGCTCCTGTCTACCGCCCAGTTCGTCACCAAGGCTCCACGCGAGTTCTTCGAAGAACCCATCGACTACTACGAGGCACCCGACCTACGGTTCCGAACAGCACGGCTTGGGCGGGCCGAAACCGAGAAAATCGCGACCGCGTTTTCCATCACCGAGCACTACCTCAAACTCCGCTACCCCGATCAAACCAGCGACTTGCCCGACCTTGAACTGCCGCACGGCCCGCTAGACCAGGTGGCCATTGAGGACGCCGCCGCACGCACACGCGAACACCTCTCACTTAGCCCCGATACCGCCATCGGCAACCTCACAGCAGCACTTCACCAACGCGGCGTCATCGTCACGTCACTGCCGGACCACATCGTCGAAGACACCAACTTCGACGGCGTTTCCACCCCAACGCCTGCTCCGCTTCGCGTCATCGCTCTCAACCGGCAACGCAGCGGCGACCGCTACCGATTCAGCCTCGCCCACGAACTCGGCCACCTCGTCCTACACGCAGCGACCACCCGGCGCGACATCGCAGCGTTAGAGACGGAGGCAAACCAGTTTGCTGGTGCGTTGCTGATGCCTCGCGGGTTGCTTGGCGGGAAGATTACGCCAGAGACCACGCTTGCTGAATATACGAATCTGAAAGCGCAGTGGGGTTGCTCAATCCAGGCGATTGTGCGGCGCGCGCATGAACTCGACCTTATTGATTACAAGCGTTACCGCAGTCTGCGTATGCAGATCTCTGGGCGTGGTTGGCGGGTCAAGGAGCCCGGCGACGTGTTGCTTGAAAACACCTTCGTCGAACCGGTTGATCTGACCCATCTTGCTCCTTCTGCCCATGAGGCAGCGTTGCAACCACGCATTGCCAGTGTGACCCAACTGCCGACGACTCACTCCAAGTAAGGCGCACTAATGTCATCGAAACACGTTGCTTTGCTTGATATGGACACTGCCATCAATGTGTGGGTCGACGTCGACGACGTGGGGTGGCTTTCCCCGCGCGCCAAAGGGGGATGGTTCCCCCAGCACGACCTGATTCTGCTCGCTCCGGGGCTGCACCCGGTTGAGGAACTGTGCACCCTCGCCCACGAACTCGGGCATGCGACTCTCGGCCATACAACTCACGAGAATGGCTGGTTCGCACAGCGCCAAGAGCGAGCCGCCGACAGGTGGGCGGCACGCATGCTTATCTCCCCTGTCGAATGCGAACTTGCGGAACGTCTCTATGGGCCCAGCCCAAACCTGATAGCGCGGGAGCTCGGCGTGACCACGCACATCCTTGCCGCCTGGCAGGACCTCTACGAAAGGACACACGACTGATATGACCCATCCAGACGAAGTAGTCATCTACAACACTGACGACGGCAAGGCACAGGTGCGCCTCCAGGTAGCCGAACACGACGCGTGGCTTACCCAAAAGCAGATGGCGCAACTCTTCGACGTCACCACCTCCGCCATCTCCCACCACATCAAAGAAGTCACGCTGTCGAGGGAAATTGGCGAAGAGTCTACTTTCAAACAACTTTTGAAAGTACCTGGTCAAAACCGGTCAGTAAATCACTACAACCTCGACATGATTATCGCTGTCGGGTACCGCGTCCGCGGTCCACGCGGAAGCCAATTCCGCACATGGGCAACCCAAGTGCTCCGCGAATACCTAGTTAAAGGTTTCGCACTCGATGATCAGCGCCTTAAAAGCGACAACCACGACACCTACTTCGACGAACTGCTAGAGCGGATCCGCGAAATCCGCCTGTCAGAGCGCCAATTCTTCCGCAAGATTTGTGACGTCATCGCCGCCTCCAGTAGCGACTACAACCCCAAGCGCACGGACGTACAACAGTTCTTCGCCTCGATACAGAACAAACTGCACTTTGCAGTACACGGCAAGACCGCTGCCGAGCTCATAATCGCGCGCGCCGACGCTGCTAAGGACAACATGGGCCTGACTAACTGGGACAGTGTCAACGGGCCGAAAACCAAGGATGTCATCGTCGCTAAGAACTACCTCACCGACGACGAACTGCGAGAGATGGCACGACTGACCACGATGTACCTCGACTATGCCGAAGACCGCGCTGATAAACGTCAAGGAATGCTGCTGAGCGACTGGAAAGATCTCACCGACAAATGGCTTGTATTCAACGAACGCGAGGTCCTCACAGGGGCCGGTAGCCGCAGCCACAAACAAGCCACCGACTACGCAATGGAGCAATGGGAAGCCCACAAGCGGACTCTCGACGCCAAAGTAGACGCGAAAGACATGGCCGCACTAGAGGCAGCCGTTCGAGACATGAAGAACAAATAAATGCACCCCGCGGGGCCCGGCAGCCCAGTGAAAACCGCCCCAAATAGGCACGAAGCGCCACCTCGGACCTAACGGGCAACCGCTTTGACAACGTCAGCTGGAATAACGCCGTCTATTCGACGTACTCCATCGAGGTCCTGATCCTCCTACCGGTATTACGCCAGGCTCGCCGAACGAATTGGCCCGGCTTCGGAGGCTTCTGGATGTAGATCTTCTCTCCGTGGCTCGTGGTCGCGATGACTTCCTTTTCGCCTTCCTGCCACACGGACTCCCCTGACGTCACAGCTAACCTCCTTGCTTATGTCCACCACTGTATCCGCGCTTATGGCACTACGCGGTCTGTTCGTCTGTCTTGCGCTGTTTGCGTTTCTCCTCCAGGTCGGCGACGCCGTCGGGTCCGATGTAGCGGGCGCGCCAGCGTCCGGAGGGGAGTTGGGAGACCGTGCCGAACTGTCGTTTCGTTGGGCGGCGGCGTGCCATGTTCTCGTCCTTTTTCGTGGTCTCTGCGTGGTCTATACGTGGTCCACGATAGCCGTTTTCGTGGTCTAAACGTGGTCTACGGAATGAACGGCATTGTGCTTTGGTGCACCTTCCTGCACTTTCATTTATTACCACTACCAGCACAAATAAGAAGAAACCCCAGGCCCGTGAGGGTCTGGGGTTTGCACTCGGTGGAGCCGCCGGGAATTGAACCCGGGTCCTTCACCACCGCACCAGGGCTTCTCCGTGCGCAGTTCGCACAGAATCTCTGCTCGGCCCTCCGGATCAGGCGAACATGTCCGGATGACGGGCCCAGTCAGTGAAAAATGTCCCTTCCAAGGCCCCACTGACAGGGCCGGAAGGCAAGTCCCCTAAGTCGACGCCAGGTACCGGGTCGGGGACATCCCCGGCCTGACGGACACGCAGGTCGCTGGACCTTTCTAATTAGGCAGCGAGGGCGTAGTCACGCTGAGAGTTCTTCTCTGCGTTTATTAGTTACAGCGACGCTTTCGGTGGTCTCCTGCCTGCACCGGCACGCTTCCCCTGGCTAAGTGATGAAGTCGAAACCAAATCGACCCCTTCAACTACGAAGAAACGTAGGAGAAGAAACGTTACCCGACGCGGCGCACAAGCACAAGGGGCCGAGCGCACCGGAGCCCAAGGAGCCGAGCGCGCCGGAGCACAAGGGGCTGGGCGCGCCGGAGCTTGAGCAACGCCCGCAAGCCCGCCCCAGCCGGCAAGCCCTGCCCCAGCCGGCAACCTACCCCGTGAACGCTGGGCGGACGCGGAGGAATTCGATGACGGCGTCGGGGCCGGCGTCGACAGCAAGGCGGGCTGCCTTGGCTACTTCGGTGGCGGCCATCTTGGGCAGGCCGTCGTCGCCGGAGAGCATGTCGGTGTCGGTGCGGCCCGGGTGCAGCGAGGTCACGCGCACCTTGCCGGCTTCCTCCTGGGCGAGTGAATCGGTGAAGCCGCGCAGCGCGAACTTGGAGGCGCAGTAGGCGGAGTTGTTAGCGATGCCGTGGTAGCCGGCGCCGGAGTTGATGGTGATGATCAGGCCGTTGGATCGTCGTAAAGCAGGAAGCAGCGCGCGAGTCAGGGTCACGGGCGCGTGGAGGTTGACTTCCATCATGTTGCGCCAGGAGGCGTCGCCAACCTCTTCCAGGGAACCGTTTTCCATCACGCCGGCGGCCAGCACGAGGACGTCGAGGTCCTCGATCTTGGAGGCCGCCTCCAAGATGGCTTCGGTGTCCGTCAGGTCCACCTCGAACGGCTCCGCACTCGGCAGCGCCGAAACAGTCTCGGACGCATCCCGAGACGCCCCTGCGTAAATGTGGTGGTCCTTGCCAAGTTCTTCAGCAATCGCGCGACCGATGCCGCGAGACGCTCCAGTAATCAGTGCCTTTTTCATAGGCCCCCACCGTACTGAAAACGCTACGCCTTGATGCCCTTCAGCTTGCGGCCCAGCTCACGGGTGATTTCGCGGTCCTCGGTGCGTCGCTTGATGGCGCGGCGCTTGTCGTAGTCCTGCTTACCTTGACCGAGGCCCAACTCGACCTTGGCGCGGCCGTCTTTGAGGTAAAGCGACAGCGGGATGAGGGTGCGGTTGCCGTCGCGGACTTTGCCTTCCAGCGAGTCGATCTCGCGGCGGTGCAGCAGCAGTTTGCGGGTGCGGCGCGGCGGGTGGTTGGTCCAGTGCCCCTTGGAGTATTCGGGGATGTGCATGTTGCGCAGCCAGACTTCACCGTTGTCGATGGTGGCAAACGCCTCCACCAGCGACACCTTGCCCTCGCGCAGCGCCTTGATCTCGGTGCCCTGCAGGACGATGCCGCACTCCCAGGTGTCCAAGATGGTGTAGTCATGGCGAGCTTTCCGGTTGGTCGCCAGGACGCCGGTGTTGGAAAGCTTCTGCTTTTTGTTCTTCTTGGACATAGGCGCTCGAGTGTACTACTTCCGCACGTAGGAGCGAAGTGCCACCTGGGCTGCGAGGCCGCCGAGCACCATGGCGACGAGCCCGGTCAGTGGCATGACGGCCCACACTGCGGAGTCTGGGACGCGGGCGATGAGTTGGGATGCGTAGAGGTCGCCGAGCAGCGGGTCCACCAGGAACTGCTTGCCGGCCCACACGCCGAAGGTGGCCAGCACCGCGCCGAGCAGCACGGAGATCACGGCCTCGAGCACGAACGGGGCCTGGGTGTACCAGCGCGAGGCGCCGACCATGCGCATGATGCCGATCTGCTCGCGGCGGTTAAACGCGGCCAGTTGCACCATGTTCGCGATCAGGAACACGGCAGCCAGCGCCTGTGCTGCGGCGATGACGAAGGCGGCATTGCGGAAGGTGTTCAGGGTGCCGGCGGCGGAGCGCACGGTGTCGGCCTGGTCAGAAATGACGGTGACCTGTGACATCTCACGGATCGCGTCAAGCGGCGCCGTGTCTGTCGGGTCCTCCAGGCGCACGTGCAGCGCGGCCGGAAGCGCATCCGGGGTGGTCTCACGCACGAGTTCCGGCTCGGCATCCTGGAACAGTTCCACGAACCGCTCGTAGGACTGCTCGCGGGAGCGGAAGGTGACTTGCTCGACGCGGTCGTCGCCCTGCAGAGTGTCGCGCACCTGCTTGCAGGCGTCGGTGGAGCAGTCCTTGTCGTTAGCGGAAATATCCTCGTCCAGCTCGACCATCACTTCGACGCGGTCGAGGTAGAGCTTCTTCGTATCGGCGGTGGCCTGCGAGATCAAAATGCCGGTGCCGACGAGCGCGAGCGAGAGCGCCGTGGTGATCACCAGCGCGATGGTCATGGTCAGGTTGCGGCCGAGGCCTTTGAAGCCTTCGCGGAAGATGAAATTCCAATTCATGGTTACTTCCTCACATCTCCGTAGACGCCGTTTTGTTCGTCGCGCACGACCTTGCCTAACTGCAGTTCGATGACACGTTTGCGCATGTCATCCACCGCACGCGCGTTGTGCGTGGACATGATCACGGTGGTGCCCATGCGGTTGATGCGCGCAAGCAGGGCCATGATTTCGTCGGCGGTGCCTGGGTCGAGGTTGCCCGTGGGCTCGTCGCAAAGCATGAGCTTTGGCTTATCGACGAACGCACGCGCAATCGCAACACGCTGCTGCTCACCACCTGACAACTCGCGCGGCATACGATTCGCCTTCGCGCCGAGGCCGACAAGTTCGAGCGCCTCCGGCACGAGTTTGGCAATGCGGTCTTTCGGCTTGCCGATCACCTCGAGCGCGAACGCCACGTTGTCGTACACGTTGAGGTTGGGCAGCAGGCGGAAGTCCTGGAACACGTAGCCGATGGACTGGCGCAGTTTGTTGATCTGCTTGCCAGACAGTGCGTTGACGTGGAAGTCGCCGAAGTAGATGTCGCCGGAGGTGACGTTTTCCTCGCGGATCATCAGTTGCAAGAACGACGATTTGCCGGAGCCGGACGCGCCGATCAGGAAGACGAACTCGCCGTCTGGGATCTCCAGGGTGACGTCGTTGAGCGCGGGGCGCGTGGACGTCGGATACGTCTTGGTCACATGGTCGAATCGGATCACGCGACACACCTTACCCGTTACTGGTGTGACTCTTGTTGCTGCTGTGCCATGCGCCAGCGGATGCCAGCCTCCAGGAAGCCGTCGATGTCGCCGTCGAGCACCTTCTGCGGGTCGCCCACCTCGTAGTCGGTGCGCAGGTCCTTGACCATCTGGTACGGGTGCAGGACATAGGAGCGCATCTGGTTGCCCCAGCTGGCGTTGCCGCCCGCGCCGAGGGCGTCCATCTCCGCCTTTTCCTCCTGGCGCTTCTTCTCCAGCAACTTGGACTGCAGCACGTTGAGCGCCGAGGCCTTGTTCTGAATCTGGGACTTCTCGTTCTGGCAGGTCACCACGATGCCGGTCGGAATGTGGGTGATGCGCACGGCGGAGTCAGTGGTGTTCACGCTCTGCCCGCCCGGGCCGGAGGAACGGTAGACGTCCACGCGGATGTCAGAATCCGGGATGTCGATGTGGTCGGTGTGCTCCACGACCGGAAGCACCTCCACCTCGGCGAACGAGGTCTGGCGGCGGCCCTGGTTATCAAACGGAGAGATACGCACCAGGCGGTGCGCGCCCTGCTCCACCGACAACTGGCCATAGAGGTAATCGCCGTGCACAACAAAGGTGGCGGACTTGATGCCAGCCTCCTCGGCGTAGGAGATGTCGTAGACGTCCACCTTGTGGCCAGCCTTTTCCGCCCAACGTACGTACATGCGCATGAGCATCTCGGCCCAGTCCGCTGCGTCCACGCCACCGGCGCCGGAGCGGATGTTGACCACGGCCTCGCGCTCGTCGTATTCGCCGGAGAGCATGGTCTGCACCTCGAGCGAATCGATTTGCGCGGCCACGTCTTCCAACTCGTCGTCGGCCATCGAGGGGTCGCCTTCTTCTTCGGCGAGTTCGTACATGACCGGCAGGTCGTCGATACGCGAGCGCAACGACGTGACCTTCTTCAACCGCGACTGCACATTGGAAAGCTCAGTGGTCACCTGCTGTGCGTGCGCCGGATCGTCCCACAGAGACGGGTCGCCGGCTTGGGCCTCGAGTTCGCGGGCGCGCTCGCGGAGCACGTCGAGGTCCATCACCTTCTCGATAGTGGAAAGTGTGGACGAAAGATCCTTAATCCGCGCTTGAGTCTCGGGCTGCATAACCGGGAAGTCTAGCGAACTGCCTGACGCAGCCCCCACGACGGGATAGAGTGTGCTGCGACCCCACACGGGCGCCCGAGGCATCGGGCTGAGATCGCGCTACGCCTGCGCGAGCACCGTTCGAACCTGTCTGGTTAGCACCAGCGAAGGAAGTAAGGAGAAGGTCGTGCCTGAAACGCATGCCGATATTTATGCCCAGGAAATCCACCCCAAGCACGCATACGCGCCGATTCTGAAGGACGGGCTGGAGGTTCCGGAAACCGCGATCCACCTGGACGACTCCCCTACCGGCCCCAACGAGCCGTTCAAGATCTACCGCACCCGCGGCCCCTGGGCCGAGCCGGAAGTTGGCCTGCCCAACCTGCGCGGCGAGTGGATCACCGCCCGCGGCGACGTGGAGGAATACGTCGGCCGCGAGCCCAATTTGCTTGACGACGGCCGCGCTGCCGTCCGCCGCGGCTCCGCCAGCGAAGAGTGGCGTGGCGCCTCCCGCAAACCGTTGCGCGCCAAGCCGGGCAAGCGTGTCACCCAGATGGCCTACGCCCGGCGCGGCGAAATCACCCGCGAGATGGAATTCGTGGCGCTGCGCGAACACTGCGACGTAGAGAAGGTCCGCGCGGAGGTCGCCGCCGGGCGCGCGATCATCCCGAACAACATCAACCATCCGGAAAGCGAGCCGATGATCATCGGCAACGCATTCCTGACCAAGATCAACGCCAACATCGGTAACTCCGCCGTGACCTCCTCCATCCGCGAAGAGGTAGAGAAACTGCGCTGGGCCACCCGCTGGGGCGCCGACACCGTCATGGACTTATCCACCGGCAACGACATCCACGCCACCCGCGAGTGGATCCTGCGCAACTCCCCCGTGCCCATCGGCACCGTGCCCATCTACCAGGCGCTAGAGAAGGTCGACGGCATCGCCGAGGACCTGACCTGGGAGATCTTCCGCGACACCGTCATCGAACAGTGCGAGCAGGGCGTGGACTACATGACCGTCCACGCCGGCGTTCGCCTCCCCTTCGTGCCGCTGACCTCCAAGCGCGTCACCGGCATCGTCTCCCGCGGCGGCTCGATCATGGCCGGCTGGTGCCTCGCCCACCACAAGGAATCCTTCCTGTACGAAAACTTCGACGAGCTCTGCGAGATCTTCTCCCAATACGACGTCGCATTCTCGCTTGGCGACGGCCTGCGCCCCGGCTCTGTCGCCGACGCCAACGACGCCGCCCAATTCGCCGAACTCAAAACCATCGGCGAACTCTGCCGCCGCGCCTGGGACTTTGACGTCCAGGTCATGATCGAAGGCCCAGGGCACGTGCCCCTGAACATGATCCAGGTGAACAACGAGAAGGAACAACAGTGGTGTGGCGGCGCGCCGTTCTACACCCTCGGCCCCCTGGTCACCGACATCGCCCCTGGCTACGACCACATCACCTCAGCCATCGGCGCCGCCAACATCGCCGCCGGCGGCACCGCCATGCTGTGCTACGTCACCCCGAAGGAACACCTGGGACTTCCCAACCGTGACGACGTGAAGACCGGCGTGATCACCTACAAACTCGCCGCCCACGCCGCCGACGTAGCCAAGGGTCACCCCGGCGCGCGCGACTGGGACGACGCCATGAGCAAGGCACGCTTCGAGTTCCGCTGGCACGACCAGTTCGCCCTCTCCCTCGACCCCGACACCGCGCAGGCCTACCACGACGAAACCCTGCCCGCCGAGCCCGCGAAGACCGCCCACTTCTGCTCCATGTGCGGACCAAAGTTCTGCTCGATGCGCATCAGCCAGGACATTCGCGACGAGTTCGCCGACCAAATCGCAGACCTCGGCATGCCGTCATTCGACTTCTCGGGCGGTGCTGGCGGCGCTGGCGGTGCTGGCGGTGCAGGCCCCGACGCCAAGGCCGGCGAGCGCGAGATGGCTCAGGAGTTCCGCGACTTAGGCTCCAACGTCTACCTCCCCGAGACCCGCGAGGGTGCGCCGACTGCGCCATAATGGCGGCGTGACTGAAGCATTTATCAACGCACACCGTTCCTCCTCCGACGCCGAACTGGCCGCCGCGCTTGTCCAACACGCCGGCGGCCTTGCCCTGCGCATGCGCGCCGAGGGCCTGGGCACGGAGTTCAAAACTTCCGTGTCCGACGTGGTCACGGAGGCAGATCGTGCCGCGGAACGTTTCGTCGCCACCTCGCTCGAGGCACTGCGCCCGGACGACGGCGTCATCGGCGAGGAGGGCTCCAACCGCCCCTCCCGCACCGGCCGCACCTGGGTGATCGACCCCGTCGACGGCACCTACAACTTCTCGCAAGGCTCCGACTACTTCTGTTCGGCGCTCGCTCTTATCGACGACTCCACGTCCCCACCCCAACCATCTCCGCCATCCACCGCCCTGCACTTGACACCACCTGGGTCGCCGCCGACGGCGAGGCCACCCGCAACGGCGTTGCCCTGCCCACCCTTGCCGACGCCCCGCTCGCCGAAAGCGCCCTGGTGACCTACCTCCACCCCACCTTTATGTCGGATGATGCCGTTCGTGAGCCCTGGCTGCGCGTGGTTTCAGGCGCCGCCACGATCCGTATGCTCGGCGCCGGCTCTGTCGACCTGGCCAACATCGCCGCAGGTCAAATGGGTGCGTGGATGCAGCACTCCGTCCCCGACTGGGATTGGCTGCCCGGCAAGGCGCTCGTGGAGGCCGTCGGCGGCCGCTGCGTCAAGGTCGATGCCGGTGGCGTGACCTGGTGCGTTGCGGGTAACCCCCGCGTGGTCGACGAGATCGCCGCCCGCCTCCGCGCCTAGTGGTCTTTGCCTCCCCGCGACTCCCCCAAGCCCCGGGCGCTAAGAACTACGGGAGCCGGAACCCGCCTTTGACGGATGGCAGGACGGAGTCGAGACGCGCTGATGCGGTTGGCGCGTGGATCGGGCCTTGTAGCGGGCTGTGGCATGCGATGTCGAATGGTGCGTGCCAGGTGCCGCCGTTGACCATGGCGATGACGCGGTCGCCGACCATGAGTGGGGCGCCGGAGTCGCCTTGCATGGCGCAGACGTGGTTGACGTTGTGGGTGTCCCAGTCGGTGAAGGTGGGTGCGCAGGTGTAGCCGGAGGCGACGCCTTTCTTGCACACGGTGCCGCCGGGGCGGACGGGGGCGCCGCCGACGTGGTTGGCGGTGATGCCGTCGTAGGTGCGGGTGACTTCGGTGTTTTTGTCCAGGGTGATCACGGCGAAGTCTTTTTGTTTGTCTACTTGGGTGATTGTGCCGGTGGTGCCGAGTTGGGGTGCGTCGGCGGATTTGACCTTGTCGCCAACGTTGCCGCAGTGGCCGGCGGTGAGGGCGACTTTTTGGCCGCGGTCGTTGTAGCCGGCGACGGTGGTGGTGCACATGAACTCGGAGCCGGGGGTGTTGCCGACGTAGAGCGGGGTGCCGGGTCCGTAGAGGGCGTTGCCGCGTGCGCGGGCTTGGTCGGCTTCGGCGGGGACGCGGGGGGCGTCGTGGAAGGATCCGGGGACGCGGTGGAGGACGCGGTCGGCTCCGGGTTTGCCGGCGAGGGCTTTGGAGATGATGTCGGTGCGCCAGATGTAGTTGGGGTCGGCGGTGTCGACGGGCGCTGCGTTTTGTGCCATCGCGGGCGCGGCACCTGCGCTAAGAGCAGGCGTGACGACGAGCGCGAGGGCGGAGACGGCGGCAGCGACAATGGTGCGGGCCGATGGGAGGCGGCGCATACTTATCCCCTATCAGTGTTTCGAAGGCGCGTGAAGACAACTTTTGCCACAGTAATCACTTGGGCAACATTGGCACCATTCAACCATACGAAGACCCACCCGGGGGTGCTTTCGGGCACGTAAGGTAGGCCCATGGCTGACTTACCGAAACTCACTGGACGCCTCGCTGGTTTCGAGGACACGATCGACAAGACACGCGACAAGCGCGAAGACCTTTACAAGTGGTTCCACCAGAACCCGGAGTTGTCGATGCAGGAGTTTGCTACCTCGCAACGCATTGAGGAGGTACTCACCGCGATCGGTTACACCGTCACCGCGGTGGGCAAGACGGGCAAGGTCGGCGTGCTGGAAAACGGCGAGGGTCCGGTGGTGTGCTTCCGCGCGGATTTCGATGCCCTGCCGATCAGCGAGGCGACCGGCCTGGAGTACTCGGCGGACCCGGCGCTGAACCGGATGCATGCGTGTGGCCACGACATGCACACGACTGCTCTGTTGGGTGCGGCGGAGGCGTTGGCGCAGCACAAGGACCTGTGGTCGGGCACGTTTATCGCACTGTTCCAGCCGGGTGAGGAAACCGGCGCGGGCGCGGTGGATATGGCGCAAGCGGGTTTGGCGGAGAAGATCGTCAAGCCGGATGTGGTGTTGGGCCAGCACGTGGGCCCGTGGATCGACGATTATGGCGTCGGCGCACTGTCCGGCCCGGTGTTTTCCACGTGCGTGCAGACCAAGATCACGATTTTCGGCCGCGGCTCGCACGGCTCGATGCCGCAGCATGGCATCGACCCGGTGGTGCTTGCGGCGAAGGTGATCATGAGCCTGCAGACGATCATTTCGCGCAACATCGATCCGCAGGAGATGGGCGTAGTCACGGTCGGCGCGGTCCACGGCGGCGATTCGCCGAACACGATCCCGGATTCGGTGGAGCTCAAGGTGTCCACGCGCGCGTTTACGCAGGAGATTTCGGACAAGCTTAACGGCGACATCAAGCGCATCGTCCAAGGAGAATGCGCCATTGCGGGTTGCGACCGGGAGCCCACCTTCGAGGTCATTGGCGGCGCCCCGGTGTTTAGTAACCACGAGGAGCCGACGGAGAAGGTCATGGCGGTGTTCCGCGAGCAGTTTGGTAAGCGCGCGGGCAACTTTGGCCGGTTGTCGGGTTCGGAGGACTTCCCCACCATCGCGGAAGCCTGGGGCGTGCCCTACTTCTACTGGGCGGTGGGCAGTAAGAAGGAAATGGAGGGCGCTCCGGCGAACCACTCGCCGCTGTTCGCTCCGGATCTGGACCCGGTGCTGGATCATTCGACCCGCACGATCTTGGCGGCGGTGTCGCCGTGGCTGATGCCGTAGCGAATATGTCGCGGTAGCCGTGTAGGTTGAGCCGCATGAATTCGCATGCGGCACCACGCCCGAACCAGCACTCCGCCCAACCTGCGCCAGCCACGCAACCTGCACAACCCCAAAAGCAGCGCCTGATCGTGCCTGACTTGGCGCGCGGCACGGCGTTGCTGGGCATCGCGATGGCGAATGTGGCGCAGACGTGGATCACGAATGATTGGTCGGAGGATCAGTCGCGTGCGGGCTGGTCGGTCGGTGGCGTGCGCCCGGACAGCATCGTCGACCAGGTCAGTGCCGTGTTCGCCGCGATGTTTATCCACGTGCGTGGCCTGCCGATGTTCTCCACTCTGTTGGGGTTCGGCTTCGGGCTGGTGGCGGCCAGTCTCTACCGCAAGCACTATCCGTTGAAGGATGCGCGGCGGGTGTTGGTTCGTCGATACGCAGTGCTCGCGTTGTTTGGTTTGGCGCATATGCTTGGCCTGTTTTATGGCGACATCATGCTCACGTATGGCCTGGTGGGCATCTTGTTGGCGTGGGGGTTGTCGTGGTCGTCGAAGACGTTGCGCATTGTGGCGTATTCGATTCTGGGCCTGTTCACCACGTTCGGGGTGTTAGGTGGCGTCTCGGCGTTTTTCTTCAATTCTTCGGAGGCGATCATACAGCCGGATCCGACGATCACGTTTGATACGCCAGCGGCATATTTCTCCTCAAACCTGCAGATGGCGGTGGGCATGTTGGCCATGCAGCCGTTTGCTGTGGTGCAGTTGTGGGCGTTGGCGATTATTGGGTTTGTGTGGGCGCGGGAGCGGGTGCTTGTCGACGTCACCACGCACCGCAAAACCCTCATCACCTGGACCGTTATCGCCGCGGTGATCATCGTCGGCATCGGCCTGCCGTGGGGCTTGGCGGCCGCGGGTGTGCTGCCGGCACAGTGGGAGCTGCCGCTGTTCATCCTGAACCAGGCGCTGGGCTACCTCACGGGCCCGGGCATCCTGGCGGCACTTGCGCTGGCCACGCACCGACTGAACAACGACGTGCCGGGGTGGGCGCGGGCGTTCGTGGCGTTGGGTAAGCGTTCCATGTCGGGGTATCTGGCGCAGTCGGTGCTGTTCATCTTGCTGTGCACCCCGGCGTTTCTGGGCATCGGTCTGGACACCACGGTGACCGGCAAGTTGGGCATTGGCTTGCTAGTGTGGGCGATCACGATCGCGCTCGCGATGCTGCTGGAGCGCGCGGGCAAGCAGGGTCCGTTTGAGTGGGCTCACCGCCACCTCTCGTATGGCAAGACAGGAAGGATTGAGCCGAAGCATGATCAGGTTTCTATCGCTGGATGAGATGACGCCGCGCCAGGTCCATCAGTTGTACAAGTTGCGGGTGGATACGTTCGTGGCGGAGCAGCAGTGCCCGTACGCGGAGATTGATGATCAGGACGCTAACCCCGAGACGAAGCACATCCTTGCATTGCTTGACGACGACACCCTCGCCGGCTGCGCCCGCGTCTTCCCCACCGAGACGGGATCGCGCTTTGGGCGTTTCGTGGTCCATCCCGACCACCGCGGCTCGGGCCTTGGCCCGGAGATCGTGCGCGCGGGTATCGAGTACACGGAGCGCTTCCCCGGGGATTTGGTCATCGAGGCGCAGGCCGGCCTTGTCGGCTACTACGAGCAGTTCGGGCTGGTGGCCGAGGGTGAGGAATTCCTGGATACAGGAGTTCCCCACCGCAAGATGCGGATCAAGCGCTAGTTCTGGCGCTAGGCCAAGCGCTAGTCCTGGCGGCGTTCGTCGACAATAGTGTCGCGGTCGCCGCGCTCGAGTTTGAAGCCTTCGGGGAACTTCCAGGAGTCGTCCTCGGCGTCGTATTCGAGTTCGGGACGCTCCACCTCGTTGCCTTGCGCGTCGTAGCCCGGCGCGGGTTTGTTTTCGCCTTCTTCGAGTTTCTCGGCGGTGTCGGTCTTCTCCCAGGTGCGGGAGCGGGTCTTACGGGCGGCGGCGGAGTCGTCGCTCATGGCCTTGATCAGGGAGTACATCATGACGAAGTACATGAAGAAGAACGGCAGGGCGATGATGATCACGACTTGTTGGAGGGCGTTGATGCCGGAGTCGTTGATAAACAGCAGCGCGCCGGTGACCAGGCCGACGGCGACCACCCAGCCGACGCGGTAGTAGGTGGGTGATTTGTTTTCCTCGCCGGAGGCGAACATGTCCATCACCAGGGCGGCGGAGTCCATGGATGTGACGAAGTAGAACACGATCACGATCAGGGCGACGGTGCCGGTGATGGTGTACAGCGGGTAGTCCGCAAGCAGGGTGAACAATGCTTGTGGGGTGTCGCCGTCTTCCACCACGGGTTTGGTCAGCACGCCGGGGTTGTGCTCTTCCATGTCGATGGCTGCGCGGCCGAAGATGGAGAACCACACCAGGTCGAACGCGGTGGGCAGCAGCAGAGTGCCGCCGATGAATTCGCGGACGGTGCGGCCGCGGGAGATGCGGGCGAAGAACATGCCCACGAATGGCGACCAGCAGATGGTCCAGGCCCAGTAGAAGGCGGTCCAGGTGGCGTGCCAGCCGGGGTTGTCGTTGTAGGAGTCGACCCAGAACATCAGCTCGGGCAGGGATTGGGCGTAGATGCCGAAGGATTCGGTGATCTGGCCGAGCAGTTTCAGGGTGGGGCCGGTGAGCAGCACAAAAAGCATCAGGGCGATGGTGCCGGCGATGTTCAGGTTGGACAGGATCTTCACGCCCTTGTCCAGGCCGGTTGCCACGGAGATGGAGGCGGCGATGGTGATGCCGCAAATGATCGCGATTTGCACCGGGGTGACCAGGGGCACGTCCCAGAGGATGTTCATGCCGGCGGAAATCTGCAGTACGCCCAGGCCGACGGAGACGGCGAGGCCGAAGACGGTGCCGATGATGCCCAGGGCGTCGAGAAGTTTGCCCGGCGCTTCGTACACGCGGCGGCCGAGCAGGGGCGCGAACATGGAGGACATTCGCGCGGGCATTTTGCGCTTATAGACGAAGTACCCCACCGCCAGACCAGGCAAGGTGAAAATCACCCACATGTGGATACCGAAGTGGTAGTAGGTGAACTCGAACGCCTGGATGATCGCGTCGCGGCTCATCGATTCGTAGCCGCCGCGTGGCGGGTTGAAGGCGTGGTTCAGTGGCTCGGCGGCACCCCAGAACATGAGTGTTGCGCCCATGCCGGCGGCAAAGAGCATGGCGAACCAGACGGGGTATGAGTATTCGGGTTCATCGTCGTCGTCGCCAAGCCGCAGGTTCCCGTAGCGGGAGACGAACACACAGATCAAAAAGACCAGCGTGGCAGAGATGCCGCCGACGTAGAGCCACGTGAAGTGGTCCATCAGCCAGCCGGAGACGGCGGCGTAGGTCTTGCGGGCGGTATCGCCGAACGCGATGGTGCCCGCAACGAAGATGAGAATGAACCCCAAGGCGGAGAAGAAAATCAAGGGGTCTGAGTGGAGACGGCGTGTGCGCGCCATAAGGGGTGTTCCTAACTGGTGGGAAACAACAACGCGCCCGGGTTACCGCCCGGGCTTGATCAGTGCACCGGCGGCAGAGGAGGTCACAGCGGACCCGATAAGTACTCCGACGGTGTAAAGGATGCCGGTGACGCCGAGCATTTGCAGCAGCCAGCCAAAGAACAGCGCGCCCACGACGGCACCTGCGATTGCGACGACCCAACGGCCCATGGTGTGTTCCTTTCAATGAGACAGCATTGACGTGGACAACCAGCGTACGCAAGTGCTACGATTCGTCCCGCTATGAATACCCAAGAACCCGCCTCTACCAGGGCAGCTGTTGATGAACAAAAACTTTTAGAGCGCTTCATGTGGCTCTCCATCGGCGCTACCATTGTCACGATTGTGCTGAAGGCAATCGCGGCGTGGGTGACGGGTTCTGTGGGTTTCTTATCGGACGCGTTGGAGTCCGGGATCAACCTCGTCGCAGCCGCCGTGGGCCTGTGGGCGCTGAAGCTTTCAGCCAAGCCGGCGGACGACAACCACAACTTCGGCCACTCCCGCGCCGAGTACTTCTCCGCCCAGGTGGAGGGCACACTCATCCTGATCGCCTCTATAGTGATCATTTATACGGCGGTGGATCGCCTGATCAACCCGGTACCGGTGCAGCAGCTCGGCATCGGCCTGGCGTTCTCTATCGTGGCCACGCTGTTGAACCTCGGCGTGGGTGTCGCGCTCATCCGCGCGGGTAAGAAGTACCGCTCCACCACCCTGAATGCGGACGGGCACCACTTGATCACGGACGTGTGGACCACCGTGGGCGTCATCGTCGGCATGGCGTTGGTGTGGCTGACTGGCTGGCAGCCGCTCGACCCGATTGTGGCGCTGCTGGTTGGCCTGAACATCTTGTTCACCGGCTACAAGTTGCTCAAGGGTGCGATCCTGGGGCTGCTGTCGCACACGCTGCCCGAGGATGAGCAGAAGGTTGTCCATAACTTTCTGGATGCCTATGCCAAGGACAACGGCGTGACGTTCACGTCGGTGCGTACGGCGGAGGCTGGCCGCGACCGCTTGGTCAACCTGGTTATGCAGGTGCCAGGCTCCTGGACGGTGGATCACTCCCACGATCACGCGGATGCGGTGGAGGAAGGTATCGCCGCAGCGCTTGGTGGCGCGGAGACGATCGTGCATATCGAGCCGCTGGGCCATCCGACGCGTACCGGCCCGCTGCAGATCTAAACCGCATAGGGTGTTGTGCATGGATTCGCAGCTTATGGGCAAACCCGAACTCGATTTGCGCTGTTACTTTGTCACCGGCCAGGGTGACGACATTGTGAAGCGCGCCCGCGCCGCCGCGGCTGGTGGTGCCGGGGTGGTGCAGGTGCGCTCGAAGCCGATTAGTGCGCGCGACCTGTACAACCTTGCCCGCGATGTGGCCGAGGCCGTGCACGAGGTGAACCCGAAGACGCAGGTGCTTATCGACGACCGCGTCGACGTCGCCCTAGCACTACGCGACCACGGCATCGCCGGCGTGCACGTGGGTCAAGACGATCTGGACGTTAAGGTGGCGCGCGACCTGCTCGGCCCGGGCGCAATCATCGGTCTGACCACGGGCACGATGGAGCTGGTTCAGGCCGCGAACGCATACAAAGACGTAATCGATTACATCGGCTGCGGGCCCTTCCGCGACACACCGACGAAGGACTCGGGCCGGCCTCCCCTGGGCTTCGGCGGCTACCCGCCCCTGGTGGCGGCTGCGCAGGTGCCGCTGGTGGCCATCGGGGATGTGACGGTGGATGACGCGTACCACCTCGCCATGGCGGGTGTGGACGGGTTGGCCATTGTTCGCGGGATCATGCACGCCGATGATTCCCAGGACTATTGCGAGCGCGTGGTCGCGGAGTTTGAAAGGGGCCAAACGGACCGGGCAAAAGCGCTACCCTGATCGCTGTGAATATCTCGGTTGTCGGTGCGGGCATCATCGGTCTGTCTACTGCGCTTACGTTGGCGGATCGGGGCCACGCGGTCACGGTGTACGACCCGGCGCCGGCGTCGGGGGCGTCGCATTATGCGGGTGGGATGTTGGCGCCGACGGCGGAGGTCGTCTATAAGCAAGACCCGCTCTTTCCGCTGATGACGGCGTCTGCGGAGCTCTACCCGGATCTGATCAAGCTGACCGCAAAATATTCGGATTTGCCCACGGGCTATCGCACGGAGGGCACGCTGGTGGTCGCGCGCGATGTGGCGGACAAGACGCACCTGGCCGAACTCAGCGAGTACCAGGAAAAGCACGGTATGGCGGTGGAGAAAGTCACCACTCGTCAGGCGCGCGGCCTTGAGCCGGCGCTCTCCCCTGCCATTAACGGTGCGGTGCGGATTGCGGGGATCACCAGGTGCAGCCGCGCTTGTTTACCAAGGCGCTCATGGATGCCTGCGCGAATGCCGGGGTGACGTTCATACACAAGCGCGTGGATAGTACGGACGAGCTGGACGGGGATCAGGTGGTCGTCGCTAATGGTCTGGGCGCGCGCGAGCTGGTCCCGTTTCTGGATCTGCGCCCGGTGTACGGCGACGTGCTGCACGTGCGCGTGCCGGACCACCAGTACCCGCTGCTGACCCATGTGGTGCGCGGGTTTGTGGAGGACCGCCCGATTTACCTCATTCCGCGCGAGGACCACACGCTGACTATCGGCGCGACCACGCGCGAGGACGGCCGCGACCAGCCGCAGGTGCAGGGCGTTCACCAGCTGCTGCGGGATGCGATTGAGGTGGTGCCGGCGGTTGAGGAGTGCGATTTCCTCGAGGCCGGCGCCGGTGCGCGCCCGGGAACGCCGGATGATTTGCCGTACATCGGTCGTATTAACGAGCGCACCGTGGTCTCCACCGGTTACTTCCGGCACGGGATTTTGCTGGCGGCGTTGGGGGCTCGGTGTGGTGCTGGGGTCGTCGAAAAGCAAGCACCATTCATAAACTTATCCGCATGCGACCCGAGGAGGCACGAATGCAACTAACGCTCAACGGTGAAAGGACCATCACCGAAGCCACGACTGTGCAGGAGTTGGTGGCGGAGGTCGGCGCGCCTGAGGCAGGCACTGCCGTGGCGGTCGACGGTGAGGTCGTGCCGCGCTCGCAGTGGGGGCAGATGCTTCTCGACGACGCCACCGTGGACATCCTCACCGCCGTCCAAGGAGGCTAAACATGCTTGAAATCGCAGGCCAGCAGTTTGAGTCGCACCTGATCATGGGCACGGGTGGGACGAGTTCCTTTGACATGCTGGAGCGCGCCCTGGTGGCAAGTGGAACGGAGATGACCACGGTGGCGATGCGCCGCCACTCCGCGACCACCGGCGCGGGCGAGAGCGTGTTTGACCTGCTGGGGCGCCTAAATATCCGTCCGCTTCCGAACACTGCGGGGTGTCGCACCGCGCGCGACGCGGTAATCACGGCGAAACTTGCGCGTGAGGCGCTGGGCACGGATTGGGTGAAACTGGAGGTCATCGCGGACGATCGGACGCTGCTGCCCGACGTGGTGGAGACCGTCGACGCCTGCGAGATGCTCGTGGACGAAGGCTTTACGGTGCTGGCGTACACCTCGGACGACCCGGTGGCCGCCAAGCGCCTGGAGGATCTCGGCGCTGCGGCGGTGATGCCGTTGGGCTCCCCGATTGGCACTGGACTTGGAATCCTCAACCCACACAACATTGAGTTGATCTGCTCGCGCGCGCAGGTACCGGTGCTTATCGACGCCGGCCTGGGCACCGCATCCGACGCCTCCCTTGCCATGGAACTCGGGTGTTCTGGCGTGCTGCTCGCCAGCGCGGTGAACCGTTGCCAGGACCCGGTGGCCATGGCGCACGCGATGCGCCACGCGGTGGAGGCCGGCCGCCTGGCCCGCGCTGCTGGGCGCATCCCGAAGCGCGAGCACGCCGTGGCGTCGTCCACCTTCGACGGTTTGGCCAGCTGGGCCGACTGGGAAGACGCGGTGCTGTAGGGCCGTGCTGCCGGAAAACGAACTCAAGCGCACCGCGCGCCAGATGAACCTGCCCGGATTCGGCCCGGAGCAGCAAGAACGCCTATACGACGCGCACGTGTTGGTCATCGGCGCCGGTGGCCTGGGCTGCCCCGTCATGCAGACGCTGGCCGCCACGGGCGTTGGCCACATCACGGTGTGGGATGACGATACCGTGGACATCACCAACATCCACCGCCAGATCCTCTTCGGCGCCCAGGACGTGGGCCGCAGCAAGGTGGAGGTGGCCGCCGAGCGCCTGCGCGCACTCCAACCGGGCATCACCGTCACGCCGGTGAACGACCGCCTGACCGCCGAGAACTTCATCGAGGCGCTTGACGGCATCGACTTACTTATCGACGGCTCCGATACCTTTGCCACCAAATTCCTCGCCGCCGACGCCGCCGAGATCACCGGCACGCCGCTGCTGTGGGGTTCGGTGCTGCGCTACCGCGGCGACATCGCACTGTGGCACTCCGGCCCCGGCGCGCCCGAGGGCGGCGTGGGCATGCGGGACCTCTACCCCACCCAGCCGGACGCGGATTCCGTGCCGGATTGCGCCACCGCGGGTGTGCTCGGGGTGACCACCTCCGTGGTCGGCTCGCTGATGTCCACCGAAGCCGTGAAGTTCCTCACGGGCATCGGCGAGGCGGAGATCGGCCGGCTGCACATGTACGACGCGCTGACCACCACCATCCGCCGCTTCACCGTCCCCCGCGACCCGGCGCGCCCACTGACCACGCGCTTGAGCACCTACACCGATGCCTGCGCCGTGAGCACCGAGGGGCAGTTGCTTTACGACGACATCACTACCCGCAAAGCTCACGCCCTGGACATCCGCGAACCCCACGAGCGGGCGATCGCGGACCTGCCGGTTAACTCCACCCACCTGCCACTGACCCAGATCGAACGTGACCCCGAGGCGGTTTCTCGCGCGCTGTCGCAGTACGCCGAAGGCGACGACGTGGTGGTCTATTGCGCCGGTGGAGTGCGTTCTGAAAAATTTGTGAAAACCTATGCGGAACAGGCGAAACAGCATGGGATTGTGCTGAAATCGCTGCCAGGAGGCGTGCAACGCTGGGGATAGCCTGGAATACTTCTGTTATGCAGATCACACGTACAGCCCCAGTAACCGTCGCTGCCGTCGCGATCCTTACCGCCACCGCAGCCCTCGCCCCCTCCGCCGCCGCACAAAACAACGTTGGTACCTACTCCAACCAGAACGGCAACGTGCGTTGCGAGTCCTACCAAGTCGGCGGCGAAACCAAAACCATTTGTGTCTCCGACACCGCCCGCAAAACCCAGCCGGAGTGCAACCCTCCAGAGCAGCTCATCCCCGCAGTGTCCATCAGCCGAGGCTTTACCGGCACCCACTGCTGGAACCAAGGCTTTGTGGGCCAGCCGAAGAAGCTCAACCCGCTGCAGGTGCAGCGCTTCGGCTCCGCGTTCATTGTCCCGGGCTTTACCGGTGAGCTCTACGTCTTCGACACCGCCAACATCGCGCTCGTGCGCGCAGGTTCCACGAACTCCGTGATCTGGAAGTTGCAGCGCTAACCACAAACCACACATCCGTTCGAGAATCCGCCTCCCGGTGTCGGAGGCGGATTTATAATGTCTCCTTGTCCGAACACAACCGAATAAGGAGGCGTTGTTGGGCGAACTGCTCAAAGCCGCAGTGGGGTGCATTGAAGCCCCGTCCCTATTTCCCCGAGAACTGAAAATTTTGATGCAGGTGGCGTTGCTTGCAGACGACACCACTGGCCCCACCCTCACCCCCACCGGCACCGTCCGCCAAGCAACAGCGGGCCGGGTGGAAAACTTCGGTGGGCCCCGCATGACCAACTGGCTGAAGCGCGACATCATCGATGCGACACTGCCCACCTTCACCGGCACGGGTTGGCTCCAGGAGGTCCCCGGCCCCGAAAACGACGGTGCTTACCAACTCAACCTGACACGGTTGAAGCGGCTTCTCGACGAGGCGGAGGCGCACCTTGCCACCGGCGAGCACGACCAGGAAGCGCTCGAGCAGGCGGATCGGGAACTGCCCGGCGACTTCGACACCGCGCCGGAAGATTTGGCCGAGCAGGTGGATCGGATCTTGGTCAGCAACCCGGCGCGGTAGGACGCCGGGTCGGGCACGGCAGGGCGCGACTCCTAGGCCGCAGTCCCCTCCTGACGGCGGATGCGGCCCCGGCGCCCAAACCACGCCGCCACGAAGGAGAGTACGAGTGCGACGAGCACACCGAGGTTCGCGTCCGCCCAGTGCTCCCCAACCAGTGGCAGGAAGTATCCCTGCCAGTTGTTCCAGGAAGCTTCCTCCGCAAACATGTTGGCTACAAGACCCCAGCCGATCACCGAGGCGACGGTGAGAATGCCAATAGAGGTCCAGTCCACGGCACCGTAGCGACCTGCCGAGTCGTATAACGCCGGCTCGTCGTAATCCTTGGTGCGGGTGAAGATGTCCGCAATGAGGATGCCCGCCCAGCTAGCCAGCGGCACGCCGAGGGTGATCAGGAAAGACTGGAACGGCCCAAGGAAGCTTTGGGAGAAGAAGACCACCCAGATGGTGCCGATGGTCAAAATGACGCCGTCGATAGCTGCAGCCGCCGGGCGCGAGATCTTAATCCCCAGCGTGAGCAGCGTCAGGCCCGAAGAGTAGATGCCCAGCACCCCCCGACGGCGGCAAGCCGTAGATGGGGGTCTCCCCTGCCCTGTATGGCCCTGTAGCGGCCTAACAGGATGTCGCCAGGGTCAGTGTCCAGCGACAGCGCTAAAACCGCTCTAATTCAGCGAAAATCGAAGAATTAGAGCGGTGTTTTTGAAGCGTCCTGGGTTCAGATTCAGGTAACTCAAGGATGAGTGTGAATCCGGGGTTTGTGTCTTTGAGAAGGCCCTTTAGAAGCCTTCAAGTACTTCGTAGAGGGCGGTGGCTAGGGTTAGTCGCCGTCGCTAGCTGTGCTTGGCTGTTAATGTCATGTCGACCAACTGCAGGAAGCGTATAACGTAGTCTTTGACAAAGCCTGCGGTGCCTTCATTGAGATGGCCGGAGTCTTCGAAGAGGGTGGGGGATTGGCCAAGGAATACCTCGGGCTGACCAGGAAGCGGCATATCGAAGTAGGACAGGGCGAGCCGGAGGTTCTTCTGTGAACTGTAGCCGCCCATGCGGCCTACAGAGTGACTGATGATACCTGCGGGAAGGTTCTTCCAAGCCACATCCGAGTTGGGCTTGGAACCGATGTCCACTGCATTCTTGAGACAGGCAGGGATAGTACGGTTATTTTCCGGGGTAACAAAGAGGACGCCGCTCGAGTTCTTGATGGTGTCGCGGAAAGTGGTGTACTCAGCTGGAATGGGCTTGTCCGTGACCGAGGGGTCATCGTAGTCGAAGTCATAGAGCGGCAAGTCACGGATTTCAACGATGTCTGCCTGGTAGTTTTCAGGAATCATTGTGAGCACTTCGTGTGCAATCTTGCGCGCAAATGAGCCGCGGCGCAGGCTGCCGACGATAACACTAATGCGTGGGGTGGTCATAGGAAGTCCTTTCTTCTTAGTTGGGCGTAGGTACGTGCGATCAAGGGAGAAAAGGCTTGCAGCCAAAGGCAGGCGGTGGCCCGGCGGCGTGGGCGGCAGTAAGAAAGTTATCCACTTTGTCTTCTTCATGGCGGAAGTACAGTTCGATGAGTCCTAACAGTCCCCCGAGGACGGCCTCCCGTGCGGCGGACGTATCCAAAAGCCGCATGGCTGCTGGTTGGTTTCCTTCGCGGATGGCTTCAAACAGCGCGATGGTCTCAAGCCAGCTTCCTTGGTCTGGTCGTGGAAACGGTTTAGAAATCCCAGTCATCATCACTCGTTTCTTCAGCGGTGCCAATGACATAGGAGGAACCGGAGCCGGAGAAGAAGTCATGGTTTTCATCTGCTCCAGGTGCTAGGGCAGCGAGGATTTCCGGGTTCACTTCCGTTTCTTCAGGTGGGAAGTAGTCCGGGTAGCCCAAATTCATGAGCGCCTTATTGGCGTTATAGCGAACGAATACAGCTACATCATCCATGAGCCCCAACGGCTCATATAGCTCGCCGGAATAATCCAGCTCTAGGGCATAAAGCTCTTCGAGCAAGGAAATAGTGAAATCATGCATCTCCTGTTGCCGTTGTGGAGCAGACGTTTCCAGTCCGCGCTGGTACTTGTAGCCTGAGTAGTAACCGTGCACTGCCTTGTCACGCAGAATGAGGCGAATCATGTCTGCCGTATTTGTCAGGGTGGCGTGGACGGAAAAATGCAGGGGAAGATAGAAACCCGCGTAGAGAAGCAGCGAGGAAAGCAGCGTCGATGACACTTTGCGCTTGAGTGGATCGGGTCCAAAATAATGAGTGAGCACTTTTTTGGCGCGTGCCTGGAGAAGGTCATTATTCACCGCCCAGCGGTATGCCTCATCAATTTCCTTCGTACTGCTCAAAGTAGAAAACACTGAAGAGTAAGAACGGGCATGGACTGATTGCATGAAGGCGATGTTGGTATACACGGCCTCCTCGTGCTCGGTGCGGGCATCTTGGATCTGACAGATTTCGCCCACAGTGGCCTGGACGGTGTCCAGGGTGGTGAGTCCCGTGAACACCCGCATGGTGAGGTTGCGTTCCTCCGGTGTCATCCTCTGCCACGCCGGGAGATCGTTTGAAAGTGGAACCTTTTCTGGCAACCAAAAGTTGGCGGTGAGGCGGTTCCACACTTCAAGATCCTTCTCATCGCTCACCCGATTCCAATTGATGGCGCGGATGCGGGCTGAAGGGTCATGCCGGTAACTTGGCGGCGTAACTGAGATGCTGGTTAGCTCAGCAGTGTTTGATGTTGAAGACATAGCTTCTTTCTTTCTTGATGGATGGTTGTGAATGAAGGAAGGACCGTGTTCCTACAGAGCACAGGAAACGCAGCCTTCGACCTCGGTTCCCTGGAGTGCAGGTTGGCGTAAACGGATGTAGTACAAGGTCTTGATTCCGGCTTTCCAGGCATAGATTTGTGCCTTGTTGATGTCCCGCGTAGTGGTGTCAGCGGTGAAGAACAAAGTCAGGGAAAGCCCTTGGTCCACGTGTTGGGTGGCCATAGCGTAGGTGTCGATGATTTTTTGTACCCCACGGTGTAGGAGTCATCGAAATACTCCAAGTTGTCGTTGGTCATTTCCGGTGCGGGGTAGTACACGCGCCCCAAGCGGCCTTCCTTGCGTATTTCAATCTTGGAGGCAATCGGGTGTATGGACGCGGTGGAGTCATTGATGTAGGAAATTGATCCAGTGGGTGGAACTGCCTGCAAGTAGGCGTTGTAGATGCCGTCTTGCATCACTTGGTTCTTGAGCCGTAGCCAATCCTCGCGTTGAGGAATCTGCACGCCAGCCTCATGGAATAGCTGTTTTACGTGGTCAGTGGCCGGCGCCCAGTCTTGGTCGATGTACTTGTCGAAGTAGACGCCAGTGGCATAGGTGGATTCTTCAAAGCCAGTGAATCGTTGACCTTTCTCAACCGCTAGCGCATGGGATGCACGGAGCGCATGATAGGTCACGGTCAGGAAATAGATATTTGTAAAGTCCAGTGCTTCGGCGCAGCCATAAGGAATACGCTTGGAAGCCAGGAAACCGTGGAGATTCATTTGGCCCAACCCGATGGCATGCATGGATGCATTACCGTGAGCGATGGAAGGAACAGCTTCGATATTTGTTAGGTCTGAGACCTTCGTGAGAGCGCGCACCGCGGTTTCAACAGTTTCCCCAAAGTCCGGTGATTCAAAAGCTTTAGCGATGTTGAGCGACCCTAGATTGCAGGAAATGTCCTGGCCAACGGTGGTGTAGTTACCTGAGGCGCCGTAGGTGGATGGCGTGTTGACCTGGAGGATCTCACTACACAGATTGGACATATTGATATGTCCTTTGAGGGGATTAGCGCGGTTGACCGTATCCTCAAAGAGTATGTAGGGGTATCCAGATTCAAACTGAAGCTCAGCCAGCGTGGTGAAAAACTCGCGGGCCTTGATAGTCGTATGAGAAATTCGCGGATTGGAAACCAGCTCGTCGTAATACTCGGTGATAGACATGTCAGACATGGCTACGCCGTACTCGCGAGCGATGTCATACGGGCTAAAAAGATGCATATCCTTGTTCTCTTTGGCCAGCTGGAAGGTTATATCTGGAATAACAACTCCCAGCGAAAGAGTCTTAATGCGGACTTTCTCATCGGCATTTTCCCGCTTGGTATCCAGGAAACGAAGAATATCTGGATGGTGCGCATGTAGGTAGACGGCTCCAGCGCCCTGTCGAGCGCCCAATTGGTTGGCATAGCTGAAGCTATCTTCCAGAATTTTCATGACTGGGACTACGCCGGAAGCTTGGTTCTCAATCTTTTTGATTGGGGCTCCGGATTCGCGCAGATTGCTCAGTAACAAGGCCACACCACCGCCGCGTTTTGAAAGCTGCAGTGCAGAGTTCACGCTGCGGCCAATGCTTTCCAAATTGTCTTCGATGCGAAGGAGGAAGCAGGAGACCATTTCGCCACGCTGGGCTTTTCCTGCGTTGAGAAAAGTAGGGGTGGCGGGCTGGAAGCGTCCGGTCATGATGTCATCCACCAGCTTCTCCGCAAGCTCTTCATCGCCCTGTGCAAGGTACAAAGCTGTGGTGGCGACGCGTTCTTCGTAGCCTTCCAGAAATCGCGAGCCATCAAAGGTTTTCAGTGCGTATGAAGTAAAGAACTTAAATGCGCCGAGGAAAGTGCGGAACTGATGCTTGGCTCGGTGGGCTCTGTCGTACATAGTGCACAGAAAATCGTCATCATAAAGCTCAAGGAATTCCCGCTCGTAGTATTCGTTATCAACCAACCACTCCAAGCGCTGCTTGGTGGATTCAAACTGATGCATGCGGGGAGTGACATGGTGCGCTAAAAAGTCTTGTGTTGCCTCAATGTCCTTGTCGAACTGGATTCTTCCCGAATCGTCGAATAGGTTCAGCTGCGCGTTGAGTGCATGGTAGCTCTTGCGCTTACCGACACCGCCGGCATCGTCTGCTGAAGCGGTGCGGGGCGTAGGGCCAATGGGCTGTGTGGGGGTGGCCTTAAGTGGCGGCATTGTGGTTTCCAATCTGTGTGTTGCGGATGTGGTCTTCATTTTGTGGGAAATCAATGGGGTGTAATTGTTAGTTGCTTTGCTGCTCCCAAAACTTGTGAAGGCCCTGCTTTACAGCGGCAACGTCCTTCTGCGTGCCGAGTAGCTCGAAGTGATACAGCTCTGGAACGTGGCACTTAGCGGAAATGATGCGGCCGGCGACGCAGTAAGCGCTTCCGAAGTTGGTATTGCCTGAGGTAATCACGCCCCGGATAAAGGAACGGTTGATTGGGTCATTGAGGAAGTCGATGACCTGTTTGGGGACTGCGCGTTTGAGCGAGCCACCGCCGTAGGTTGGAACGATGAGTACGTACGGGTGTGAAACCTGGATCATTCCGGTTTTCTTGGGCCGCAGTGGAATGCGCACTGCGGGTCTATCTAAGCGTTCGACGAATCTTTTTGTGTTTTCAGAAACGCTAGAAAAGTACACCAAATCTGGTGAGTCTGACATGACAATCCTGCTCATCCTGGCCTTAGCCATAAGTGGGATAGGTGATGATCGAAAAGATTAACTACGTACTACCGTAGTTGCAAACTACGCCGCACCGTAGTTTTTAAAAGGGCAGGTAGGGACAGGATTAATGAGAAAGGGAAAGACTACAGGCTGTGGTGTGCTACAAACACTGCGTCCGTAGCTGGGCGCCCAAGTACTACCCACTGAGTACTGTCGGCTACCTGTACTTCGAGCGATTCTGAAAAGGGCGTTCCTTCGCGCGTGGTAAGAACAGCCCCAATGACGATGCCTTGCTCTTTGAGGAAGGCCAGCAGTTGTGGGTCGGAATCAGAAATGCGTTCCACGGTCACCTGCGGTTGTGCGCCGCTGTCGGTGAGACGGTGCGCACTGGGGATAGTGACCTGTCCATCAACCGTAGGGATAGGGTCGCCGTGTGGATCCCTAGTGGGGTAATTGAGGAACTTATCCACGCGCTCTATGAGCATGTCAGACACCGCGTGTTCAAGATTTTCGGCTTCATCATGGACCTCGTCCCACGTATAATCCAATGCTTGAACCAAAAAAGACTCAAGCAATCGGTGGCGGCGCACCATGACCAATGCGTACTGCCTGCCAAGTTCGGTTAACTCCACAGAGCCATAGGGCGTGTGTGACACGAGCCCTTGCTTCGACATTTTGCGCACTGCATCGGAGACCGAGGAGAGCTTGAGTCCCAGCTGTTTCGCTATAAGTGTGGCGGTAACGGGCTCGGATGACCATTCCTTTAGCCCCCAGATAGCTTTCAAATAGTTCTGGGTACTGGTGGACAGCTCAGAAACAGACATGAGTAAATGTTAACCCAGCTTCCGTATGCGCCTTAGGCGCTGTGCTGTTGCGACCGGTTATTTGGTAGCAGTGTCGTG
>NZ_KV825972.1:0-4573 GCF_001835805.1 Corynebacterium sp. HMSC034B08
CAATACCCAACCAAAAACAAACCAACCAACACCAACCAAAAGGCAAATGCTGGACTGGCACAAAAAATCCAAAAATTACCGGAAGCCAAAAAACTTCCAACCAACCCCCACCCTGACGGGGCAAAAACAAGGGTTGGCAACATGCATCATGCACTCACAAATGAAGCACACCACACAGATGATCAGGCAATCAATGGTTCACCCAACCACCACCGGCACACACCACACAAGGCATGCACACCATGGCACACAACACCAAGCACACAACAACAAAAAATGCATTGGCACACTATCGAGTTCTCAAACAACACCAGCACACCCAAACACACCCACACAACAATGGATACGTTTCAAGTGACTTGAAATGATATTGGTCCGCGATTGTTTTCCTGCCCGCCACACAAACCAGAGAACCTTGATCGCTCTCCAGCGGGGCGTTGTCGGTCTCGCTGACTGGGATTAAGTTACACACACCCAAACAACAACACAAATCGCCAGCGTAGAGCGTGTTTTCTAAGCGTCTTTAAATCCTTGTTTTGGGTTAATCACGCCAAAAACGAACAACGCCTGCAAAACCAGGCCGATCAAGAACATCAAACCCGCGATGGCCAGCGCGTATGCGACTTGGGCGGGGTGGGGATCGTCGATAAGCAATGTGTCTTTGACCGCGAAGAACAGGAACATCGCAGGGATGAGACCAACGTCTGTGCGCCACACCTTCAGCGGTGCGCCGAGCACAGCACTGGCGAGGCCCGCTGCCCCCAGAGCAAGAATCGCCCTCAGACCGATTGGCGCGACCAGCAGCAACACCGCCATATAGAGCGCAACCGATGCCAGGGCGGCACCCCAATACAGGACCAGCCAGCGGCGCCGGGGAACGCCGAAACTCGTCATTGCCGTTGCGCCGAGGATGCCTGTGCCGTTGCCGCAATAGACCATGGCCCAGACGAGGATTGGCAGGCTCACGAGGAACTGGGCGAGAGGCTCGCTGCTCACCACTCCGGCAAGGTAGAGCAAAAGGCTATGCGCAACCGCGATACCTGCTGCCCACAACAGTTGTGGCTTGAAAATCACCTCGAAGATGAACCCTCCCCGGCCGATTCGGCCACGCACCGCGCGCCGATCCTCGTCGTTGGTCGCCTCGACGTAGCGCGTGCCTATCAGCAGGCCAGCGACCACCGCAAAGAGCGCGCCGAGCAGCCCAACCCAGTCGGGCCGCGCCGCCAGCGCCACGCCAACCCCGCACAACACCGCCGGCACCACCCCAAAGGCCGCAAGTTTCACAGCGCGCGAGCGCGGCACACCGAACGCGGTATAGGCAGTCTCCTCCTGCTGCAACGCGACAAGTACAAGCACCGTGACCATGCTGGGGAGGAATGCGGCAGAAAGCGCACTATCCACAACAAACGGTCCAAACGCCATGACGGCGATCAACGGCACCATCCACAGCAGCCGCTTCAGCGGCGAGGCGACAAACTGGTGGCGAAAGAATCCGAGAAGCGTGGTGTTCATTACGACACCTCCAACACGTGCTCGATGAGGTCGTCGAACTTGGCGGCGCGGGCATGGCGCGGAGCGTCGTCGAGAGGAACAAGCTTGGGGCCAGCAACAGCGAACGCATCCGCATCCTCCGGAACACATTGCTTTGCGACGACCCCATCACGCCCCAGAATCACCGCACTGTCCAGCACTTTCGCGGCGTCATCGATGTGGTGTGTGGCCATGACGATCGTGCGCTTCGAGTCCGCCTGCGCCAACAGGTGGCGGTAGAAAACCTGGGTGTTGTGGGTGTCGAGGCCGACGTAGGGCTCGTCGAGAAGCAAAAGCTCGGTGTTGGAGGCTAACCCGATGACAATGGACACCATGGCGCGCTGCCCGCGAGAGAGTTTCTCGTAACGGGTGCCCAGGGCGGGGTCGAGAGCGAAGTCGGCGATGAGTTGATCTGCGACGGTTTGGTTCCACGTGCGGAAGCGCAGGCGCGCGCCCTTGATCACGTCGGCGGCGGACCACCAGCCGGGGTACGCGGTATCGACGCCGGTCAGGCACGTGTTGTCCATCACCCGGGCGTTGTCGAAGGGGCGCTGCCCGAAGACCTCAACGGTGCCGTCCGTGGGTTTCAGCTGGCCGGCAAGGATGCGCAGCAGGGTGGATTTGCCCACGCCGTTGCGGCCGAGCAAGCCGTGGATACCGGGGCCGAGGTCCAGGTCGACGCCGTTGAGCACGTGCGTGCTGCCGAAGCGATGCGTGAGGCCAGCGGTGTGGATTGTCATCGGTACAGTCCTCTACTTTCTGCGACGCGGTCGATGAGGTCGTGGAGGTCGGCGCGGGAGTAGCCGAGGTGGACGGCTTCGTCGATAAGCGGTGCGATGTACTGGCCCGCAAACGCCTCGCGGCGAGTGGCCAGGATGCGCTCGCGGGCGCCGTCGGTGACGAACATGCCGAGGCCGCGGCGCTTTTCCAACACGTTGTCGCTCACAAGCAGCGTCAGCCCCTTGCGCGCTGTAGCGGGGTTGATTTCGTGGAACTGCGCCAACTGATTCGTCGATGGGGCCTGATCGCCGGGTTTCAGGGAACCGTCGACGATGAGGTCCTCCACAAAACTGGCGATCTGCACGAATAACGGCTCCGCATCAGTATTCACGACGCCTCCATTCGCCTCATTGGTTAGTTACTCGAGTAACCAACTAACTAACACGGGTTCAGGTGGAGTGCAACCAAAAAACACAAAAAGAACATGGAGAACCCGCGCAAAATCAGGCAAGATGGGCCGTGAAAATCAACTTAGCAACGAAAAGAATCGGAATTTAGGAGCCATGCTTGAACGCACACTGGTGTTCGTCGACACGTCTTACCTGCTCGCGAGCTTTTACAACTCGTGGGAAATCGGCGCAAGAGCCCAGCTAGAAATCGATCTCCCCGAGGTAGTCAACGCCCTCGGGAACATGATCACCGACCAACTCCATCAACCCATCCATAGGCAACTCTGGTACGACGGCATCCCCGACTCCGGGCCACACCGCTACCAACGCGCACTGCGCACCTGCGACGGCGTGCAACTCCGCACCGGCCAACTCATCGAATGGGGCGAACGACGCACCCAAAAAGGCGTTGACACCCGCCTCGTCGCCGACCTCGTGGTCAACGGCCTGAGCGAAAAATTCACCGACTTCGTCCTCGTCTCCGGCGACGCAGACATGATCCCCGGCGTCGAAGAAGTCACCCGCACCGGCACCCGCGTACACCTCTACGGATTCGGGTGGGACTCCATGTCCTCCGCACTGCGCCACGCATGCGACAGCACCACCATTCTCGACCCGCGCGAGGACTTCTCCAACGCCATGCGCCTGCAAGTCCTCGAAGGCCCCCTGCCGCCGACCATCCGAGAGCGCCCGCTTAACGACGCCGCACCCCTCGACGAAGCCGACGGCCCGACCTCCGTCCCAGGCCTTGGCCCCGAGCCGCTCAGCGCCGAATGCGCCAACGCCGAAGCAGAGAAACAGGAAGAGAAGACGGGTGCTGGCGATGGTTCGGGTGCCGGTGCTGATGCCGGTGCTGATGCGTCGCAGGGTTCGGCGGAGGGCTCCAAGACCTCTGAGGCCGAGGCCACCGAAGCCAAGCCTGCTGCACCCGCCTCGTCTGCTGCACCTGCAGCGCCGAAGCCTTCCGACATTGTCGGTGCTCCGGTTGCCCAGCAGCGCACGCACGAACCCGACGAGCCGGAACTCGACGAGCCTTCCGAGGCACAGGTCGAGGCCAACAACGAGTCCAACAAACCCGGCAACAAGCAGGTCTCCAGCGAACAACGCCCGGCTGCCACTCCGGCGCCGACGCCGGCCGCGAAGACAAGCCCTTCGGATACCGACTCGTCCGCCGACTCAACCAAGGCGGAGGATTCCGCGCCGCAGCAGGGCCCGAAGCCGGCACCGAAGCCGTCGATGATGGCGCCGCGCCGCAAGCTTCGCTCCCGCTACGTCCCGCTCCCGGAGGAGGTGTGGACGTCCGCCGGCTTCCAAACCCCCTACGACGTGGGACAACAGTACGCGTCATGGTGGTTTGAAAACGCCGCCACCATGGAGCAGCGCGACAGCGCACATCTGCTGTCGGGTGGCGGTCTGCCACCGGAGATCGACAGGCCACTGCTGCAGTTCGCCTGCGAAACCCTCCACGAGTACACGCTGAGCGAAACCCAGCGCGTCAATCTTCGCGACGGGTTCCACTCCGGCATCCGCGGTGTCCTGATCAACATCCGTCGCAACTAGTCGCTTTACGACGACACCGGGGCCGCCAACCACCTTGCGGCCCCGTTTTTGCGTTGGTTGCCCTGCGCTTCTCTTCTGCTTCCGGCGCCTCCCCGTCTGCCCCCCTTTCTCGAAATAGTTCCCCGCGCGGGAACTTTCTTCGGTTTCCGGCACCTTTGCCGCGACATTTCCCCAGGTCGGCAGTTCTAGACACTCGTGGTCGGACAAAATAGTTCCCGGATTCAGCGTGAACCTGGGAACTTTTTTGCGGCTGCGCAGCCGCCCCTGACAGATTTTGAGAAATCTGTCAGGGGCGATTTCTGACCAGGCGCGAT
>NZ_KV825972.1:4673-18961 GCF_001835805.1 Corynebacterium sp. HMSC034B08
TGTCAGGGGCGATTTCTGACCAGGCGCGATGCCGACGGCTGACAGATTCCGGCGGAATGTGTCAGGAAAGGCCTAGCGCTCGGCGCCAGAGTCGGTCTCGGCGTCAGTGTCGGCATCAGCCTTAGCGTCAGCATCCGACTCGGCTTCGCGGAGGTAGGCCTCGGCGTCGGCGATGGTGTCGTCGGCAACGCCAGTGTCGGCAGTCTCAGCAGAATCGGCAGCGTCCCCCTCGGAGCCGGCTTCGAGCTGGCGGTCGGCTGCGGAAGCAGAAGCACCCGACCCGGCCTCGAGCTCGCCGCCCATGGAGGCACGGATCTCGGCGAGACGGTTGGAGGCGGCCGCATCGGAAGAGCCGGACTCGATTTCGGCGATGCGATCGTTCATGGAGTCCTTCATCAACTCCTGCTGGCCAAGTGCGTTGGCGTAGCGCCGTTCGATTTTGTCGCGTACGCCGTCGAGGGTGGGCACGTCGTCAGTATTGAACTGGTTCATCGTGTCCATGGTGCGGGCCGTGTGCTCCTGCATCTTGGCCTGGTTGAGCTGGGACTCGAGTTGGGAAACCTGGGCCAGTTGCTCCTGCAGGCGGGCCTCGGACTGCTTCTGCTTCTGCTGGGCTTCGGTCGCAGCCTGGTCGGCGGAGGCGTATGCCTGCTTGGTCTGCTCGAGTTCCTGCTCCACGGAGACCAGTTGGGTGGCGATGACCTCGGCGGTGGAGTTGAACTGCTGGGCCTTTTCGGTGTCGCCAGCGGCGGTGGCCTTGTCGGCAGCCTGGAGGGCGGTGCGGGCCTTGGTCTGTAGGTCGTCTTGGGACTTGATCAGACGGTCAAGCTTCATCTGCAGCTGGTTGCGGTTACCAATGATGTTGGCGGCCTGCTGGGTGATTTCCTGGTGCTGCTTCTTAGCGGCGTCGACGGCTTGTTGGATTTGCACCTTCGGGTCGGCGTTCTCGTCGATCTTGGTGTCGAAGGATTGCATAAGGTACTTCCAGCCCTTGGTAAATGGGTTTGCCATGGTTGGGTCCTTTCGGTGATGTGTGGTGGGGTTTTCATCGATAAGCAAGTGTACGCATGAAAAAAGCGCCCGGCAGGCGGGCGCTTGGGCGATGAGGCCTAGTTTTCCTCGGGGTTTTGCGCTGCGATCTGGCGGCGAACCTCGTCCATGTCGAGGGCCTTGACCTGGCTAATCACATCCTCGAAGGCGGCTGGCGGAAGGGCGCCTGCCTGCTGCCAGATCATGATGCCGTCGCGGAAAGCCATAAGCGTCGGGATTGCCTGGATTTCCAGGGCGGCGGCGAGCTGCTGATTCGCCTCGGTGTCGAGCTTGGCAAAGGTTACGTCGGTGTGGGTCTCGGATGCCTTTTCAAAGGTGGGGGCGAACTGGCGGCAGGGGCCGCACCAGGATGCCCATGCGTCGACAAAGACGATGCCGTCCTTTGTGACGGTTTGCTCAAACGTGTCCTCAGTTACATCAACGGTGCTCAACGTTTCGCTCCTTATTGCGTTAGGTTATTCTCTTGGACGTTGTGCAAAGTACAACGCGATGAGTTTTGTCGTATTCCAACCCGTGTTGGGCCGCTTTAAGGAGGCGCTCACCAGTCATGACCAAGACCTACAAGATTTCTGGTCCTGATGATGAAGTTGCTGTTGCTTCACTTGCAGATGAACTTTCGATGGTGGAGGGCGCGCATGAGGTGGACATCAATATGGAGGATGGGGTCCTGACGGTTGTCGGGTTCTTGTTCACCGATGAGGATGTCCGGTTGGCGGCGGTGAACGCGGGCTACGATTTACATTTGTAACCGTTTGAAACTGCATGAGGAGGCTGTGATGGCTGAGCGTACGTTCCAGGTAGATGGCATGACCTGCGGGCATTGTGAGTTGAGCGTGCAGGAGGAGGTCGGCGAGATCGCTGGCGTCACCGGCGTGAAGGCTGACCACAAGTCCGGCAGTGTTGTTGTGGAGGGCGAGGGCTACTCCGACGCGGATATTGCTGCTGCTGTTGAGGAAGCGGGCTACAAGCTGGCCTAATTGGGGGGATTTCGTCACGGGTATATGGTGGGGCCATGACTCAACCTCCTGTGGCACTGCAACAGATCGAGCTCGGCGTAACAGGGATGACCTGTTCGTCGTGCTCTTCGCGTATTCAGCGCAAGTTGAACAAGCTCGACGGCGTGGATGCGTCGGTAAATTACTCCACAGAGACTGCGAGTGTTTCGTTTGATCCGTCGTCGACGTCGACGCAGTTGCTTATCGACGAAGTCCGCGCCGCCGGCTACGACGCCTTTGAAATGGGTGACGAAAACGGTGGGGAACCTGGTGGGGACGGGGCGTCGTCGACAAGCAATGCTCTCGATGAGGCGCGCGACAATGAAGCGGAGCAGTTGAAACGTACGACGATTTGGTCGGCGCTGGTGTCGCTGCCGGTGATGCTGGTCAGCATGATTCACGGGCTGCAGTTCCCTAATTGGGAGTTTGCGGCGCTGGCTGCGACGACGCTGGTGTTTTTCTCCGCGGGCAGTGTGTTCCACCGTGCGACGTGGGTGAATCTGAAGCACGGCGCGATGACCATGGACACGCTGATCACGCTGGGTACGTCGGCGGCGTATTTGTGGTCGATTTGGGCGCTGTTTGTTGGTGGCCCAGGCGAACCGATTTACCTGGAGACCGCGTGCGTGGTGATCACATTCCTGCTGCTTGGACGCTGGTTTGAGACGCGTGCGAAGGGGCAGTCCTCGGAGGCGCTGCGCGAACTGCTGAGCATGGGGGCGAAGGACGCGGCGGTGATCCGCGGGGACAAAGAGGTCCGTGTGCCGATCTCGCAGGTGGTTGTGGGCGATCGTTTTGTGGTTCGCCCTGGTGAGAAGGTGGCTACGGATGGGCGTGTGATTTCGGGGCATTCAGCTATCGACGAATCCATGCTGACCGGCGAGTCCGTCCCGGTGGAGGTCAGCGAGGGCTCGATGGTCACCGGCGCGACCCTGAACACGTCGGGGCGACTGGTGGTGGAGGCCACCCGCGTTGGGTCGGAGACGACGCTGGCGCAGATGGGGCAGCTGGTCAAGGACGCGCAGGCTGGCAAGGCGCCGGTGGAGCGCCTCGTGGACCGGATCTCTCAGGTGTTTGTGCCGACGGTTGTTGTGATTTCCCTGATCACGCTGGTGGGACACCTGTTGGTTGGCCATGCGGTGGAGGACGCGTTCACGGCTGCGGTGGCGGTGCTGATCATCGCGTGCCCGTGCGCGCTGGGCCTGGCCACGCCGACGGCGATCTTGGTGGGTACCGGCCGTGGCGCCCAGATGGGGTTGTTGATTAAGGGCCCGGAGGTGCTCGAATCGACTCGCCAGGTGGACACGGTGGTGATGGATAAGACCGGCACGGTGACTACCGGCCAGATGGGTGTGGCCGAGGTGCTGCCTGGTCCGGGCTACGAAACCGAGGAGGTGCTGCGCCTGGCTGCCGGTGTGGAGGCTGGCTCCGAGCACCCGATCGCACAGGCGATTGTTGAGGCCGCCGACGATGTCCCCGAAGCGACCGGCTTTGAGAATCTTCCAGGCCAGGGCGCTTCCGCGCGTATCGACGACCGCCTTGTCCGCGTCGGCCGCCCCACCGGCAATCTTGGAGCCCTGGCCGATTCGTTCGCCGAGGCCGAGCAGCGTGGCGCAACCGCCGTCGCCGTGGAGGTCGACGGAGCTGTGGCCGGTGTGATTGCTGTGCGAGACACCGTAAAGGAGGACTCGCGCGATGCCGTCGCACGCCTGCGAGACCTGGGGATGAACCCGCACCTGCTCACAGGCGACAACCAGGGCGCGGCGGAGGCCGTGGCGGCTGAGGTTGGGATCGATCCCGCCAACGTCACCGCTGGCGTGCTACCGGAGGACAAGGTCAACGTGGTCAAGCGCCTGCAGGAGTCGGGGCACCGGGTGGCCATGATCGGCGACGGTGTCAACGACGCCGCCGCCCTCGCCCAAGCAGACCTCGGTATGGCGATGGGGGCTGGCACCGACGTGGCCATTGAGGCGTCGGACATTACGTTGATGCATTCGTCGCTACGTTCCGCCGTGGACGCGATCCGCCTGTCGCGCAAGACGTTGAAGACCATCAAGGGCAACCTGTTCTGGGCGTTCGCCTACAACGTGTTGCTCATCCCGGTGGCTGCGCTGGGGCTGCTCGACCCGATGCTCGCCGGTATTGCGATGGCCTTCTCGTCGGTATTTGTGGTGTCCAACTCGCTGCGCCTGCGCGCGTTCAAGTCGGAATAGAGAAGTGCGACTACCTGCTGAAATAACTTAACTAAAACAAGGTGTTCGACTTATTAAGTGAAACATTACGTTCGACTTGATATCTTTTCAGACGTGAGACAGGACGCCGCTGACAACCGATACGCCATCGTCACCGCAGCTAGACAGTTGCTTGTGGACGAAGGGCCACACGTGTCCATGCGCACTATCGCCGGAGCTGCCAAAGTCGGAGTCGCAACGGTGACGCGCCACTTCCCGGAGCGCACGGACCTGTACGACGCCGTGAGCGAACAAACCTTGAACGACATTGTTCAGATCCTCGACGATCACTCCGTCGAATTCACGGTAGATACGCGAAAGGCTTGGCGCGACACCATCCATGCAATCGGCAACCTAGGGCTTGCGGCTATCGCTCAGGGGTCCGCCGAAAAGCGTGCTGCGGAAGTGCGGGAGATCTACGACGGGCTCCTCGCTCCCGCGAAGCGAGCCAAGCTCTGTCCCGCAGACCTTGATCCGTTGGAGTTGCACTTCTCGCTTGGCATTGTGAGCCGACCGCTGCCTGCCCCAGCGCCTGACGTCATCCGCTGGGATAGCCTGACACACAAAATGATCGACACGCTACTCGACGGCCGGGAAGCTCAAGCACACTCAGCTGAATATTAAGTTCCGAGTTTTCGCAGGCCACGGCCTAAACTCCCCCTGCATGAACACTGATCAACAGCTCACGCGCACTGAGCGCCTCGACCGCCTTCCTGTCACCCCGAAACACAAACGCCTGCTTGTCGGCTCCGGCATTGGCTGGGCGCTGGACGCGATGGACATCGGCTTGGTGTCGTTCATCATCGCAGCACTCGCCGTCCACTGGGATCTAGACAAGACCACGACGAGTTGGATCGCGTCGGTTGGGTTTATCGGTATGGCGATCGGCGCGTCGCTCGGCGGGTTGCTCGCCGACAAGATCGGACGCCGCCAGGTCTTCGCCGCGACGCTGCTGCTGTACGGGTTGGCCACGGGCGCGTCGGCGCTGGCGTGGTCGGTCGCGTCGCTGATCGTGTTCCGCTTCCTGGTGGGTTTGGGCCTCGGCGCGGAACTTCCCGTTGCGTCCACACTGGTCAGCGAGTTTTCTCCACGTAAGGTGCGCGGGCGCATGGTGGTGCTGCTCGAAGCGTTTTGGGCGGTGGGTTGGATTCTGGCGGCGGTGATCGGCACGTTTGTCGTCGCTAATGGCGAGACCGGTTGGCGCTGGGGCTTCGCCATCGGCGCGCTACCCGCCCTGTACGCGATCGTGGTGCGCCTGGGCCTGCCGGAATCGGTGCGCTTCCTGGAATCCAAGGGCCGCCACGACGAGGCTGAGGAGATCGTGCGCTCCTTCGAGGCTGAGGCCGACCCCGCAAACTACGACACCACCGTGCCTGCACAGGAGGAGCCGATCCAAGATGGCATCTGGGGCGCTGCTTTGCGACGACGCACCGCCGCCTTCTGGACCGTCTGGTTCTGCGTGTCTCTCTCCTACTACGGCGCCTTCATCTGGATCCCATCGCTGCTGATGGAGCAGGGTTTCTCGCTCGTGCGGTCATTCACGTTCACCTTGATCATCACGCTTGCGCAGTTGCCGGGCTACGCGGTTGCCGCCTGGCTCATCGAGGTCTGGGGGCGCAGGACGACCCTGTCCGTGTTCCTCGCAGGGTCTGCGGTCTCCGCGTTCGGCTTCGGCATGGCGAGTGCCGAGTGGCAGATCATCCTCGCGGGCTGCCTGCTGTCGTTCTTCAATCTCGGCGCATGGGGCGCGTTGTACGCGATCGGCCCGGAGCTCTACCCCACCGCGATCCGCGCGACCGGCACCGGCGCGGGTGCCGCGTTCGGCCGCATCGGTTCGATCCTCGCCCCGCTCGTGGTCCCGCCGGTTCTGGCGTTCGGCGGCTCGACCGCAGTGTTCGGCGTGTTTGCCGCAGCGTTCCTGCTGGCGTGCGTCGCTGCGTTTACGTTGCCGGAGCAAAAGGGAGTTGCGCTTGCCTAGCGACGACACCTCGTACCATCGCACTCATCCCCCGTTCCCGTGTTAAGGATTGCCATGCGTCGCGTACTCGCCCCCTTGTCTCTGCTGACCGCCTTGTTGCTCGCCGGTTGCGCGGGTGGGACCGGCGAGCCGGAGACCATCGTGGTCACCTCGACCGAAGTCGTCGACGCACCCGCACCTGAATCGGCGCCGGAGGAGGAGCCCGCACCGGCGCCGGAACCTGAGGCTGCACCAGCACCAGAGCAGCCCGCTACCCCGCTAGCCGGAGCGTTCGAACTCGACCCGGCGTACAAAGGTCAGGTCGGCGGCAAGTGCGGCATGACACCCGACGGCGCGAAGATTTCCGTCGGCGACACCACCTCCTGCGATCTCGCGGCAGCGGCCTACCCGCATGCGATTAATGCAACGTGGGCCTGGAGCAACAAGCCGAACGTGACGTCCGTGCCGTTCACGAATATCTCCGGTGTGGTCAGCCCCATCACCGGCGGTGCGTACGACCTGCGCTGCGCTGTCGGATCTTCAGGGCAGACGATGAGCTGCTACGGCCCGGACAACGACCCGTACATGACCTACGAGCTCGAGATGACCACAACGTGGCACCCGCGCATCAACATCGTTGGGGAGTACCCACACAACTAACTAACCGTGGGCCATGTTGACGAAGCGCGAGTAGTGCAGCTGGTGCGCCACCGGGATGGTGTCAATCGGGCCGCCACGGTGCTTGGCCACGATGATGTCGGCTTCGCCGGCGCGCTCGTCGTCACGATCCTGTGAGTCCGGGCGGTACAGCAGGAACACCATGTCGGCGTCCTGCTCCAGCGAGCCCGACTCACGCAGGTCAGCCAACTGCGGGCGCTTGTCGGTACGTGCTTCGGGGCCACGGTTGAGCTGCGAAATCGCAATGACCGGCACCTCGAGCTCCTTGGCCAACAGCTTGAGGTGGCGAGAGAACTCCGAGACCTCCTGCTGGCGGGACTCAACGCGCTTGCCGGAGCTCATCAGCTGCAGGTAGTCCACCACAACCAGATCCAGGCCGTGCTGCTGCTTGAGGCGGCGTGCCTTGGAGCGAATCTCCATCATGGTGAGGTTCGGGGAGTCGTCGATAAATAGCGGCGCATCCTGGATCTCCGTGAGGCGCTTGGTCAGCTTCTCCCAGTCGCGCTCCTCCATCTGGCCGGAACGCATCGCGGAAAGCTTGATCTCCGTCTCGGCGGAGAGCATGCGCATGATGATCTCGGAGGCACTCATTTCCAGCGAGAAGATCACGCTGGTTTTGCCCTGGTGGATCGAGCAGGAGCGCATGAAGTCCAGCGCTAGTGTCGACTTACCCACACCAGGACGTGCAGCGATGATGATCATCTGGCCGGCGTGAAGGCCGTTGGTGAGCTTGTCTAGGTCGATAAACCCAGTCGGCACGCCGGCCTCGAGGGCGCCGCCGGATGCGATCATGGTCAGCTCGTCGATAGTTGGCTTGAGCAATTCCGAGAGCGGACGGTAATCCTCGCCCACGTTGTTGCGGGAAATCGAGAACACCTTCTGCTGCGCATGGTCGACGAGCGCTTCGATCTCCATGCCCTCTTCGCCCTCGTAGCCCAACTGGACCACCTGGGTGCCGGCGTTAACCAGCTGGCGCAGGATCGACTTCTCTTCGACGATCTCCGCGTAGTAGCCGGCGTTCGCCGACGTCGGCACCTCAGAGATCAGCGTGTGCAGATACGGGGCGCCACCGACGCGCTCCAGTTCGTTGAGACGGTCCAAGCGTGCCGCGACAATGAGCACGTCGACGGAGCTTCCCTGGGAGAACAGGTCCAGGATCGCCTGGTAGATAAGCTGGTGCGCCGGGTGGTAGAAGTCATCCGGCCGCAGCCCGTCGGCCACGTCCAGGATCACGTCCGGGTTGAGCAGCATTGCGCCGAGGACGGAACGCTCCGCGCGCTCATCGTGGGGCGGGGTGCGATACTCCTGCTGGACGTCACCACGGTTGTTGCCGTACTTGTTGTAGCGCTTCTGGCCACCCTTGCCGTTGCCGCCGAAGTTATCGCCACCGGCGAAGCGGTTGGAGCCGCCAGTGTTTTGTTCGAAGTCGGCGAAGTCCCCAAAGTCGCCGTAGTCCGCTACCGGCTCCGGTGGTGGTACGTAGTCGTCGAAGCTGTCGTTCGCACCCATGTTTTCCCCTTTCACTGTGGCTATGACACTACCCTCTCCTCCGACATTTTCTAGACCCACTAAACGAGTTATCCACAGGGGCTGTGAAATCTTTCGACATTGTGCGGGTAGTTATCCACAAGTCATCCACCCAGCTTGTGGAGAACTTGTGTACAGCGACGCCAAAACCGCAGGAACTTATCCCAAACGCGCAGGTCAAACGCTATTCATCCAAACCCCACGCTCCGGGTGTAGCCGGGGGATAACTTCTCACCACGGGGTTTGACAAAGCGCATTTCAACAGTTTCGGACCCCTTTTTCGACCCTGCAGCCACGTGCCCAGGCACTTTGGATCCACACTTATCCACATCAATCACACGCCATGACAACTGTTCCGCAGTTACAGTGCATACATGGAAACACGAGGCATTCTTTGGATCTACGCCATCGCAATGGTGGTGTTCCCTGCGGCGTGGATAAGCCTGTTGCGCCTGATCGGCGGCGGCTGGGAGTTTCGGACTGCCACGGCGCTCTTCGGCACCTTCGAGGCCGCGACCACATTGCTCGCGCTGGGTGGTGCCACGTGGTTCACCGCCGCGGCGCGCGGTCGCAAGAAAATAGGCGCACTGGTCACGGTGTGGCTCGCAACCGCCTGCCTCGTCGTCGGCTGGGGCTCGATGGCCGTTGCGCATTGGGAGGAGTACCAGGCCGACATGGCGTTGCCGATCATCAACTTGTTCATGCTCCTCATCCCAGTCGGCACGGTGCTTGTCTTCGCCGCCGCCATCGCCGAGTCCGCATCACGCGCGCGAAGCAAACGCCAGCGGTAGCACCTCCACCCCGTACCGTTCCGCAAGGTCGGCTGCCGCAACCGTGACCGACCAACCGGAATCCACCTCCCCGGTCAGCAGCAGCACGGGGCCTGTCTCCACCTCGAGGCCCGTGTAGTCGTAGTACCGGTCAAGCCCGTTGACGCGAAACGCCGAGTTTCGTGCTTCTACCTCGCGCGATGGCGTATCGACGACCCCACCAAACCGCATCTGCCCCACCCTTGCCAGCGCTTCTGCGGTGGTGGCGATCATCTCGTTTCGTGCCGGATCAGCATCGCCCAAAGCGACGACAGTGGTGGGGCGTTCCTCCCAGGCCCAGTCCGCGAGCACGGCGACGAACCGGCCCAGCCAGGCATCCTCACGCCAGTTGCTCAGCGGCCGGTAGGTGTTCGCCCGCAGCAGCTCTGCCAGGGCGGGACCGCGGGCGACGTCGTTGAGACGCCCCAACGCTTTGCCTTGCAGCACGCCCTTGATCTTGCCGCGGCGCGCGGAGCCGGTCGGCCACATTTTGCGCTGGGTGAGTTGGATGCCGGGGGCACGCAGTTGTTCGCCCATACGCTGCGCCAACGCAGCATCCACGTCTACAGGCAGGTGGTTGCCGGTGCAGTTGTCGCAGCGCCCGCAACGCTCATCCGCGCCAAGGGTCGGGTCGTCGAGTTCGCGACGCAGAAACGCCATGCGGCACCCGTCCGTGGCTTCGTAAGCCAGCATCAGGTCTTGTTCGCGCTTACGCGCTTCGGCGAGCCCGCCGTAACGCTCGTGGTCATACTCCCAGGCAGCACCGGTGGAAACCCAGCCGCCCTTCACGCGACGCACGGCACCGTCGACGTCGAGGACTTTCAACGCCTGATCAATGCGGGTACGGGAGAGGTCCACGAAGTTCTCCAGCCGAGGTGTGGAGAACGGTTCCTCGCTCAGCGCACCCAGCAGTTGATGCACCACGTGTTCCTCCGGCATGGACACGGACGCAAAGTAGTCCCACACGCGTTCGTCCTCAGGGCCGGGCAGCAGCACAACCTCGGCGTGGTCGGTGGCACGCCCGGCGCGGCCGATCTGCTGGTAGTAACTCACTGGCGACGACGGCGCCCCCAAGTGCACAACGAAGCCCAGGTCCGGTTTGTCGAAGCCCATGCCCAGCGCGGACGTAGCCACGAGCGCTTTGAGTTCGTTGTCGATCAGGGCGCGCTCGAGGCGTTCGCGCTCCTCCGCTTCGGTGCGTCCGGTGTACGCGGCGACGTTCCAGCCAGCGTTTTCGAGTGCCTCGGCGAGGTCGTGCGCAGCGGCGACGGTCAGGCAATAGATGATGCCGGAGCCGTTGACATAGGCGAGGTACTGCGCGATCCACGCCGCGCGCTGGGTTGGGTCCGGCAACTGCACCACGTTCAGCGCGAGCGACTCGCGGTCCAGCCCGCCACGCAGCACACCGGTGTTCTCGCCGAGTTGAGCCACAACGTCAGCCACCACACGGTCGTTCGCGGTCGCTGTCGTGGCGAGGACCGGGGTGGCCTCCGGGAGGTCGCTAATTAGCACCGCAATACGGCGATAATCGGGGCGGAAGTCGTGGCCCCAGTCCGAAATACAGTGCGCCTCGTCCACCACCAACATCCCCGCAGAACGCGCCAGTTGTGGAAGCACCTGCTCTCTAAAATCCGGCGCGTTGAGGCGCTCTGGGCTGATTAGCAGCAGGTCATAGTCGTTCAGGTGCGCTTGGATCTCGTCCCACTCCGTCATATTCGCGGAGTTGATCGTCGCCGCACGAATCCCCGCGCGCGCCGCCGACTCCACCTGGTTACGCATCAACGCCAACAGCGGCGACACAATAATCGACGGCCCGGCCCCCTCCTCACGCAGCAACTTTGCCGCAATGAAGTACACCGCCGACTTACCCCAACCGGTGCGCTGCACGACAAGCATGCGCTTGCGCTGATTCACCAACGCGTCGATGGCGGTCCACTGGTCGTCGCGAAGCATGGCTTCGGGGCCCGCAATGCCTTTGAGAAGTTCGTCTGCTTGTGTGCGCGTCGCTGTCATGGCGCAACCCTATAACACCGCCACGACACGGCCCTGGCCTGCAGCTACTCCCCTTCTGCCCAGTCGGCCATGAGTTACAGAGAGTTGATCACCCTGTACATCTGGTACCAAATCGGTACTATTCGCATATGGCTCTCAACTTACGACTCACTGCAGAAGACGACCGCATGCTGTCCGACCTTGCCGAGGAAAGCGGAACTTCAAAGCAACAAACTCTCTTACGGCTCATTCATCAAGAGTGGGATCGAGAAGCCGCCCGGCGATTCGCTCATGGCGAACTCGACCGCATCTTTTCCGATCGCGCAGAACTCATGGATCGACTTAAAGACGCATGACCGACCCACGTTCAGTCTTCCGTGTTGAAATACTCGCCGAATGGCTATCGCGTCAGGGATTCCATGTAAAAGACATGGGACTTCTTGCCTCCGCAATCGAACGGCCTTGGCTGCGATTTGATGGTCGTGACCTCTATCCAGATGTATGGAAGAAGGCAGCAGCCCTTTTGCACAGTATCGAGTCAAGCCATCCGCTACAGGACGGAAATAAACGTGTGGGAGTTCTCTTGACCTTACTTTTTCTCAGGTCGCACGGTATCTCCGATGCAGCTATTAGCGATGACGCCTTATTCGATCTTGTCTGTGATGTAGCAGCTACAAACATGAATATCGCTGAGATCGCCTCACGCCTACAAAACATGTCGGGGTACTAACCAAACTCCCCTTCTGCCCAGTCCGCCATGAACTCGGCGATGCCGTGCGGGTCCGCAAGGAAGTCGCGCGTCGCACGAAACGCCAGCGTGTCCTCCGCCGCGAGGTTGCGCTCCACGCCGTCGTCGCTGATCTCGACGATCTCCGCGCCCGGGATCGCCGCCACGATAGGCGAATGCGTGACGACGACTACCTGCGCCCCCACTTCACCCAACGCATGCAACTGCGCCAGTAGGGCCATTTGGGCGACGGGGGAAAGGCCGGACTCGGGCTCGTCGAGAAGATAGAGCGCGTTGGGGATCAGCCTTGATGTCAGTTCGAGGATCGATTCGCCGTGGGAGCGCCCGCCGAATTCGGTGATGCGCGTGTGGGTTTCACCGCGCAGGAAGTAGCCGGCCTTCGCCCGCGGGCCGGTGGTCAGGGTGAGCACGCCGTAAAGCGGGTCGTGGGCGCCGGCCTTTTCTACACCCCACGTGCCGCCTTCCAACGTGAACCCCCAGGCCCGCGCCATGCCTTCCAACAGCGTGGACTTGCCCACCCCGTTGCCGCCGGTAATCACCGTGATTGGCCGCCTAAAGGCAAACCCGAACTCGGCGACGTGCGCGATGGCCGGGGTCTCCACAGCCCATGGCGGTGCGGCTTGGGCGTCGACGTCGACGCGTTGGATGAACATCATGGTCCCACCAGGTAGCGGGCGGTGCCGGTTGGGTCGTTGATGAATTCGCGGGTGGCGGTGACGGGCTCGCAGTCGTCGAAAAGCACAGGCTCGAGGTCGGGAACATGCAGGATGCGGGCGTCTGGGATGGCAAGGAGCACAGGCGAATGCGTTGCGACGACCACCTGTGCCCCACGCCGCGCGAGCACCGTCAGCAGGCCGAGGAGTTCGAGTTGGGAGAAGGTGGAGAGGCCGTCTTCGGGCTCGTCGAGAAGAATTAGCGAGTCCGGGCCGAAGCGGGTGCGCGCCAGGTCCATGATGCCCTGGCCGTGGCTGCGTCTGGTGAGGCCTACAAGCGGGTCGGCGGGCCCCAGGCTCTCGTGGTATTCCGCAAGGTCAAGGTATGTTTCGCCGCGCAGGAAGTAGACGTCGCGGGGGTTTTCGCGGCGCGTCAGCGTGAGCGAGCGGTGCAGGGCCGAATGGTCTGCGGCGGTAAAGCGCGCGTGGCGCGAACCGCCAGCAGCGTTGGCGCCCATGGCCACGGCGATCGCCTCGACGAGCGTGGATTTTCCGGAACCGTTATCGCCGGTCAACAGCGTGACCTGGCCTAACTCGAGCGGCGTTTGCTGGAGGGAGTGCACCACCGACAGATCACGCGCGTAGCCCTGGACAGGAGCATCAATGCGCACACGGGTAAGAAACATGGGGCTACCGCCAGTTCTCAATCTTCAAGCCGCCAACCCGTGAAAACTCTTTCTCGTTGGCGGTGACTAGGACTAAGTCTTGTCGGATCGCTTGGGCCGCAATCCATAGATCGTTAGCCCCAATCGGTAGCCCTCTATCTAGAAGATCTGCCCGAAGCCGTCCGTAAATCGATGCACATTCCTCATCGACTCCCAATATGCGTCTACCGTGTAGCAGTACCCTGTACGTCCGGTGCAGGATCTCTGGATTTACCGACCGCTGAATACCCGCTTCAATCTCACCGAGAACAACAGTAGAGAGCCATAGCTTTGAGCTCGCACATTCAGTTACTCGTTGGACAACCCGGGGTTGAGTTCCCCGTTCAATGTCGATCCAGACATTCGTGTCAAGAAGATATCCCATCGAATCGTTCATCCTCCGTGATCAGGGGAATGATCGAGGTTCGGCACTTCGTCGAGTGGGAGGTCTTCAATTTCCTCAATTAGTCCCTGCTCGAGGTTGTGTTCCTTCTGGAATTCACGAAGCCTGGCGACGACAAGTCCGAAATCCTCTTCCTCCGGCCTCAGAAGAAGCCCTTCCGGCACGGCTTCAATGGACACAGCCCCAGATGCAATGCGTAGTGCTGCAGGGATTCGCACTGCCTGGCTGTTCCCAGATTTAAAAACAGTCGTACGGATCGGACCGCTCACATTCGGTTCCTCTCGAATAGGTTCTGCCATGACACCCTCCACAGATCGATGTATATCCGCAACGATATACAGATTCGCGGTGTCCAGCAAGACCCTCTTTTACCGCAGACCTGCTGGCAGTGGCGTTGCAGCATCCGCCGCGACGAGGGTCCCGTAGGCCGCGCCGGAGATAATCCCGACGATGTTGGTGCTGCCGTCCGGATTCACGGTGTACAGCGGGGAGCCCGAATCGCCCTGCAGCGACAGGATCATCACCGCGATCTCTCCGGTGC
>NZ_KV825972.1:19061-45914 GCF_001835805.1 Corynebacterium sp. HMSC034B08
TCTCTCCGGTGCGCGGGTTCACGTTGAGCACCGGTCCGCAGGTACGGGAGGTGCGTGCGCCGTCCTTGCACACAATCTGGCCTTCGCGTACCGACGTCACCGGCGCGCGCCCCGCCACACGCCGCGTGGGGTTGACGAACTGCGCGAACTGGCTCAGACCGTGCAGCGCACCGATGAACGGGATGTCGATAAACCCGCCACGCATGGCGTGGGCATCGGTGACGTGGCGGTCCATGCGGAACCAGGCGACGTCCTTCAACTCGCCGCCAAGGGTGTTGTCGCCCTCGAGCTCGAAACCTGAATCCTGCAGGTTGCTCGCGATCGGGGTTCGCGCATCCGCCGCCAGCACCCGCACCGCGTGCGCCCCACCGATCGGGGCGAGGCAGTGACCGGCGGTGACGCCGTACATCACACCGCCCCGGTACGCGATGGAGTTCAACGTGCAGCCGTACTTCTCCCCATCGCTGTACTCGATGCGAATGCTGTCACCCGCATACATGGCCAGTGCTTGGGCTGGGGTGGCTGCCATGCCAAGCACGCCCGCTGCTGCGACGGTGAGGGACAAAACGGTGTTGCACACCCGGCGCAGGCGGGAAGAGATCATGGCGAGGATTCTTCCACACCTTCAGGCATGCAAAAAGCGCGGGCCCCACTCCTCACAAGTGGGACCCGCGCTACAAGTGCTGTTGTCGTTGGACTGCTGCGTGCTGTTCTGACGCGCAGTCGTCGTCAAGCGGTGCTTATGCGCTTACGACCTCGAAGTTCACCTTGCCCTCCACGTCGTCGTGGAGGTTGACCTTGACCTGGTAGCCACCGGTCTTGGTCACCAGGCCCTTAGGCACGGTGATGCGGCGCTTGTCCAGGTTCGGGCCGCCGGCAGCCTTGACGGCGTCGGCGATGTCGGCAGCCTTCACGGAGCCGAAGAGCTTGCCGTTGTTCGCAGTGCGAACGGCAACCTTGACGCCGGTGAGCTGGTCGAGCTGGTCGCGCAGCTCCTTGGCGTGATCCAGGTCGCGGACCTGGCGCTCAGCCTGAGCACGCTTAATGTCTTCAATCTGCTTCTCTGCGCCGCGGGTAGCCGGGATAGCCAGGCCGCGCGGGAGCAGGAAGTTGCGTCCGTAACCGTTCTTGACCTCGACGACCTCGCCAGGTTCGCCAAGCTTCTCGACGGCAGCGGTGAGGATCAGCTTCATAATCCTAACCTTCCTTATGGTGAAAAATGCTTGATGTGTGGTTGTCGTTTAGAACGGTGGCTCATCGCCCGCGCCACCGAAGCCACCGGCCTCGGGTGCGGAACCCCACGGATCATGTGCAGGCTGCTGGGGCTGGTTCTGGCCGCCTTGGCCCTGGCCCTGGGTTTGGCCGCCGAAGCCGCCACCCTGGTTACCTTGGCCGCCGCCGAAACCGCCCTGGTTAAAGCCGCCCTGCTGCTGGTTCTGGCCGCCGAAGCCGCCACCCTGGTTGCCCTGGCCGCCGCCGTAGCCGCCCTGCCCGCCCTCACGCGGGTTGCGGTTGACGTTAGCCGTGGCGTACTTCAGGGACGGGCCGACCTCATCGACCTCGACCTCGAACACAGTACGGTTTTCGCCCTCTTTAGTTTGGTAGGAACGCTGCTTGAGCTTGCCGGTGACCACAACGCGCATGCCCTTGGTCAGGGACTCTGCGACGTTCTCGGCCATCTGGCGCCAGCAGTTACAGGTCAGAAACAGTGCTTCGCCGTCCTCGAACTGGTTCGTCTCCCGGTTATACGTACGTGGGGTGGACGCGATGCGGAAGTTCGCAACCGCGGCACCGCTCGGGATGAAACGCAGTTCCGGGTCAGCAACCAAGTTGCCGACAACGGTAATCGGGGTATCGCCTTGAGCCATGTTTCGTGAACCTTCCTACCTGCTGATCGTGTGGTTGTAGAGCCTACCGGTCTTACTTATCGGTACGCAGAACCTTGGTACGAAGAACGTTGTCGTTCAGGTTCAGCAGACGGTCGAGCTCCTTGACCGTGTCAGCCTCGCAGTCGAGGTTCACAACGGCGTAGATGCCCTCTTCCTTCTTGTTGATCGGGTAAGCAAGACGCTTCTTGCCCCACACATCAACGTTCTCCACCTTGCCGTTGTCCTTGCGGACAGTCTCCAGGAACTTATCCAGGGACGGGGCAACGGTGCGCTCATCCTGCTGCGGATCGAGGATGATCATTACTTCGTAGTGACGCACGGACCTCATCACCTCCTATGGTCTTAGTCTGTTCGGCCATAACCCTTGTGGTCATGGCAGGAGGGTCGTTGCGTCAAGCAACCTGAACAGACTACCCCACGGTTTGCACTGCTCAAAACCCTGGCCGCGGGGATGACATGAAAGACTCCGCATTGCGGACAATTGGCCGGCAACCAATCGTTGGCAGGCACCAACGGCTGGCGTTAGAACGGCAACCCCGGCAACTTCGGCAACTGCGGAAGCGGGATGCCCAACGACGGCCCGACCGCCGCAACCGCAATACCCAAAGCTGCGAGAACTCCGACCACAAGGCCCACGATCGCGAGCGGGGATACCTCAACCTCACCCTGAGAACTCAAACTGCTCAAGCCCGCCTCACCGCGCAGCGAGTCGATGTTCCAATTACGAACCTCGTCAATGCTGGTCGGGTACTTCACCTCTCGGTTGCCGCCGTCTGCGCAGGCAACCCGCGCGTTCATATCCACTTCGAGGTACGCCGTCGTTCCCCCGATGGCGAGTTGGACATCGTCGGCGGCCAAGAACGTTTTCCGGAAAGTCTTCAGATCGGACTGGGACAGGTTGCCCTGCACAACGAAGCTCTTCCAGGCAACGTCTTCAAAGTCCTGCCGGTTCACGCGCTTGCCCCGCACACGGTTCGCCTCCTCAACACCAAGTGCGCTGACCGGCCGCTCCGAGATGCTGCCCTGTTTGATGCTCGGCTTTACCGCCCACACCTCGACCTTTGTAAGTTCCTCGGTGAGGTGTTGTGCCAGCACATGCTCCATACCTACCTGCTGGAGGCGTTCCGTGTACCGCTGCTCAGTGCGCTTTTGAGCCTCTTTGGCGTCTGCGAGCCTGCTCGCGAGATTCTTCTGTGCCTCCACAAGCTCTGCAAGCGAGGGTTCTGCCCGGAACTCCCGAACGATGTTCTCTGTTCCGGGGTACAGCACCTCAAATGCTTTCACCGCAGCGTTGGCGTACACCTCTTGTGTGCGCACGTTGGCCCAAGCGCTGTAGGTTGCCGCTTCCCGGTCGTTCAGCTTTAACATGCAGATCCCGTTCGCCGCCAACACCATGGGCCCTTCATTCGGCCCGACTGTAGCGGCGACTGCAGCTGGGGCAAGGCCGCCCGCGACCAGCGATACGGCGAGCGGCAGGGTAAGAATTCGACGGTTCAACGCGGGCTCCTTTTTAGCAACAGCAGTCCGGTATCGGACACGGTGCTTTCAGGATATTTTCACCGAGCAGAACCCGCAGCAAAACGCGAAAATCTTCGGTCTTAGCGGTCGACGTCTAAAACGAGGCCGTCCTTATCGATATCAATGTCGATTTCGCCGAACTCCACCTCGAAGTAGCCGTCATCGTCCCACTCCACTTTGGCCTTGCCATCCTGGGCGGCCTTTAAGACGTCTTGGACTTCGGCTTCGGTCACGTTTTCGTCGACAAGATCCTTGCGCGCCTCGTCCGAGTAGCCGGTCACAGCGGCTGGGAGATCCTCGGACACAGCGGCTCCAGCGTTCGACGTTTCCGTCACCGTTTCGGGCGCGACGGTTTCAGTGACTGTTTCGGGCGCAGTCTCGCCAGAATCAGAACACGCCGCCACGGCAAGTCCTGCTGTGGCGGCGACTGTCAGGGCAACCATCTTCTTCGTAAGCATGGCCCCACTGTAACGACGAAGATCAGGTCGGGTTTGGCACCGCGACGAAAAGTGCGAGCGACACCGGGATGATCGTCATGAACACAAACGCAACCGCGCCGTAGATGATCGACTCTTTCTTGCGGCCCTTCGTTGCCATGTAGAACGACGCGCCGAACAGGGCAAACGCGATCAGGATAGAGACGATGCCGAGGACCGTTGCGGTGGTCATGGTTGCGTACTCACCGCCTCCACCTCAGGCTCGGGCGTGGGCTCGTCGATAAGCACAGGCTCTTTCCACTGCGCAGGCAGCGACATCAGCGGGTCGTGGCCGTTGTGCGCGTCGCGGACCTTGTCCGGGCGCTTGCCGAGCATTTGCTTGACGACGAGCACCATCACCGCCACGATAAACGCATCGCGCGCCAGGATGAAGATGTCCAGGAACCAACCCGGCACACCCATGTTGTCGTCGCCCATCATGTGCCACATCAGCACCGGCCAAACCATCATGTCCGCCACCATCCAGGACAGCAGCAGACGCCAGTACGGCAGTGCGAGGACCGCGGGAACCACGAACCACAGAGAGTACTGCGGGCTCCATACCTTGTTAAACAGCAGGAAGAAGCCGACGATGAGCACGATCAGTTCCGCAATGCGCGGGGTTTGCGGCGCACGCAGGCCGAGGATGAGGACGAACAGGCAGCCGAGCAGGAACAGGATCAGGGTGACGGCGTTGAGGATCACCGGGGCGCCCTCACCGGAGTCGAAGCCGGCCCACCCGAACTCGCGGGAGAGCACCGCGTAGATGGTGGTCCACTCCCAGCCGCGGTCGGTGTTGAGGCGGTTGAACTCGCTCCATGCGTCTGGGTAACGCAGGTACACCGGCGCGTTGACGGCGATCCAGGTGATGGCGGTGGCGCCGACCATCTTGAAGAACGGCACGAGGTCACGCTTGCGGATCGCCACAGTGAGGTACGCGCCGAGGATGAACAGCGGCCACAGTTTGAACGCGGTGCCCAAACCGACGAGCACACCGGCCAGCCACCACTTGCGGTTGCGCGCCGCGAGCATCGCTGCGACGGCGAAGAAGATCGAGGGGATGTCCCAGTTGGTAAACGCGTGGACGATCAGCAGCGGCGAACCGGCGACGAGCAGCGTGTCCCAGATGCGGTTGCCGGCAAGTTCCGCGACCATGCGGATGGTGATCACCCAGATGATGGACATCAGCAGTGCGGTGACGTAGAAGTACCAGCCGGATTCCGGCAGGAAGCTATCAGTCAGGAAGTAGGTACCGCGCGCGATCCAGGCGCTGAGCTGCTGGAACAGGCCAGCGAGCACCGGGTATTCCATGTAGCGGGTCAGGTCGTCTTCTACCCACGAGTAGGCGTAGACAAAGCCCGGCTGGTCCAGACCGCGTGCTCCGTAGAGCGGGATGATGTCGTTGTAGCAGGCAGCGACGAACTGGCGGTTGCCGTCCCAGTTGAGCTGCATGATGCCGTTGTCGTCCAGTTTGCCGCCAGCGCAGCGCGACTTCTGTAGTGCGCCGAAGGACAAGAAGATGTATGCGACGGCGATGATGGCGCGCAGCGGCGTCCAGAACCGGGCGCGGCCGATCTGGGCGAAGCGGCCCATTGGTCCGCCGAGGTAGTTCACCCAGCCGCGTGCCACCGGTTCGGTTTTGCCGGGCTGGACGCGGTCGGCCGGGTCCGGCCATGTGACGGTTGTTTGATCAGTCTGAGACATGCTGTTACTGGAACGCCTCCTGAACTTGGCCGATCACATCGTTGACAGCATCACGCAAGTCCGGCGCAGGCGCCGGTGCGGGAGCAGGTGCAGGTGCCGGTGCTGGCGCGGGAGCCGGTGCTGGTGCCGGAGCAGGTGCTTCGCTCGGAGCGGAAGATGCAGCCGACTCGGATTCCGTCGGCGCAGTCCCGGTAGCCGAGTTTTGGGTTGCCGGAGTGGAGTAGTAACCACCCAGGCCAACGCCACCCTTGTAGGCGTTCACGCCCCAGTACACCGGGCTTGCCGGCTCGAAGTACTCAAAGTCTTGATCCGCCAGCTCAGTGTCCAGGACCTGCTTCCAGATCTGCGACGGCGTGTTCGAGCCGTACATGATGCCGCCCCACTCATTGAAGATGGCGGAGGTGTTGTCGGCGGTACCGACCCACACGGCCACAGCGAGCTGCGGGGTGGAGCCGACCATCCAGGCGTCCTTGTTCATGCCGGTGTTGCCCAGCTGCGCAGTGCCGGTCTTTGCCGCGGACGGCCGGCCGCCAGCGAGCACCGCGTTGGAGTACGCCGGCACGGTCTGCATTGCTTCGAGGACGTTGTCCGCCACCTGCTCGGAGACGCGACGTTCGGTGTAGTTGCGGTCCACCTCGTAGAGGACCTCACCGTTGGCGTCCACAACCTTTTCCACGAAGTGGGTCGGGTGCATGGCGCCGCGGTTGGTCAGGGTTGCCACTGCGGTAGCCATGTCCAGCACGCGCGACTGGTACTGGCCCAGCACGATGCCTTCGTAGGGCTGGCCGCCGTTTTCACGCAGCGTTACAGGGATGCCCGGGATGGACTTGGCCACGCCGAGGGCATGCGCCATGTCGGCGGTGTCCTGGGTGGTGTTATCCAATTCGTCCTGGATGCGCAGGTACGCGGTGTTGGAGGAGGTGCGGGTGGCTTCCTTCATGGACAGCATGCCGCCGCCACCGCCGTCCCAGTTGGTCACGGTGATGCCGCCGGGCAGGGGCACTGGCGACGAATCAAACACCGCGCTGAGCGGAATACCCTGCTGCAGGGCGGCCGCGAGCGCGAAGATTTTGAACGTCGAACCCGTTTGCAGGCCCGCGTTGGCGTAGTCCCAACCGCTGGCTTCCTCGCCGCCGTAGTAGGCGCGCACGGCACCGGTACTCGGCTCGATGGCAACGACGCCGGAGCGGGCGTCATCCTGTAGGTAGGACAGGCGCTGACGGGTGATCTCTTCGACGTTTTGCTGGGTGCCGGCATCGATCGTGGTGGTGATCTGCAGGCCACGGTTGGTCAGGTCGTCCTCGGTGATGCCAATGGTGGCCAACTCCGCCACAACCTGGTTCTTAATCAGGCCGTTTGCGCCGGTTGCTTCCGTGTAGGCCGAGTAGGTGGCCGGGTCACGGGTCTCCGGGTAGTGGGCGGCCGCGCGACGCTCCTGGGTGATGGCGCCGGTTTCCACCATGCCGTCCATGACGTAGTTCCAGCGGCCTTCCGCGGCTTCGCGGTTGGTCCACGGGTCAAGCTGGCTCGGCAGCTGGATCGACGCGGCCAGGACTGCGCCCTCCTCCAGTGTGAGCTGGGAGGCTGGTTTGTTGAAGTAGGCGTGCGCTGCGGCTTCGATGCCGTAGGCGTTGCGGCCGAAGTAGACCGTGTTCAGGTAGGCGCGCAGAATGTCGGCCTTTTCCCACTGGTTGGTCATCTTCACCGAGTAGACGAGCTCTTTAGCTTTACGCTCGTAGGAGTGCTCGTTGCCCACCAGTGCGTTCTTCACGTACTGCTGGGTGATGGTGGAGCCGCCACCTGCGGATGCGTTGCCGGTGAGCTGCCCGATGGCGGCGCGAGCGAAGCCTGTCGGGGAGAAGCCGGAGTTGGTCCAGAAGTCACGGTCTTCTGCCGCAAGCACCGCGTTTTGGACGTCTTCGGGCACCTGGTCAAGCGGGATCTGCTTACGGTTGCCTTCCGGCGGGACGATGCGGGCGAGTTCCTTGTCGCCGTCGCGGTAGAAGATGTTGGAGATCTGCGCCGTTTCAATTTTGCCCGGCTCGGGCACCTCGGCGCGTGCGTAGCTCCAGAAGAACCACGCCAGCGGGATCGCCGCAATCATGGCCAAGAACAGCAAGAACGCGATAAACCACTGCCATGCGCGCGACCGTTTCTTGGTTGTGACGGTCGTTGAGCCGTTGCTTTTCTTCTTGGCGGTCGTGTCGCCGCCGTTGTCTTTATCTGACACTCGTTTTTCCCTGCGCAATTTGACTCGCGGCCCCCGCGGGGAGGGCGAAACCGCGAGCTACCTACTCGTTTTCTATGCACACCCTACCCGGCCAACGCGAAATCACACTACTGGTACTGCAGTGACTTCCTTTAACAGATGGTTCCACTTGCAGTAGCGGCAAACCTCCACGAAGTGGACGGTGATGGGGCCGACCTCGTGCACCATGCGGTCGATTTCTTCTGCGCTGCGGGCGGTGCCGGTGCGTCGACCGAGTTTTTCGCTGTACACCCAGGTAATCTCCCGCAGTTCGGCGCCACAGATGGGGCAGGGCCGTGGGGATGCGGTGCCGTGGTGTTCGGCGGCGGCACGGAGGATGAAGTCGGCGTCGCAGGCGTCGTCGATACGCATGCGCCCTGCGTTGAGCTCGCGCAATGCGTGGCGACGACGCCACTCGTGCGACACCTCACCCTCATACACAAACATCTGCGCAATGGTAACGCCGTTTTCGGTGCGTCGCCGACGCCACATATGATGTTGATGTTCAAACGATTGCTAGCGACACTGCCACTTCGAGGAGCCACGACGTGAGCCACCACGCTGTATCCCCCGAGTCTGCACGCCTACCGAACACTGTCGATTCGGATGCTCCTCTCCGCGTTGCGGTTGGCTGGGACACCACAAGTAGCGAAGCCGTCGAGTTCGCCGCCTGGCTCGGCCGCTCCTTGCCAGCGAAGGTGCAGGTCATGGCATCTGCGCAACTGCCGCCGATCCAGGCATTGACGTCCTCTGCAAAGGGTCGCAAGAAGCAGCTGAAGAAGATGCGCGAAGAGTTCCACAAACGCGTGGTCGAAGAACTCGACGGGCAGATCCCGAAATCGCAGTGGTCCAAAGAGGTGGCCACACTCAAGGACGGCAAAGATACCGTCCGCTCGCTTCTCGACAACGCCTTAGAGTTCAACGCTGACCTCATCGTGATGGGCTCCCGCGCAAAATCACCCAAGGGCCGGCTGCGCCCGTCCAGCGTTACGGACGAAATGCTCTACTCCTCCCCCATCCCCCTCGGGCTGGCACCGCGCGGAGTGAAGCTGTCTAAGAAGGGCATCACGCGCGTGACCTACGCCGTGGTGGACACCGACGGGAAGAAAGAGCCCGAGTTTTACGGCCTGGACTACGCCACCGCCCTCGCGTGCGCGCTGCACCTGCCGCTGCGCATCATCGCGTTCTCCCCGACAAGTTACGACGAGCACGGCCCGAAATGGTACGAACGCACCCTTGGCATGCTTGACCACGCCCGCGACCGAGCCTGGGAGTACGCATGCGAACTCTCCCCCGACCGCCTCGACCATTTCGACGTGACCAGCTCCGTGTCCACCGGCAAGAGCTGGAAGCGCTCAATTGACTCGGTGAAGTGGCGCAAGGGCGACATCATGTGCCTGGGTTCGCAGCCGTCGCCGAATCTGCGCACGGTGTTTTTGGGCACGCTCGAAGGCGAGTTCATCCGCTACGCGCCTGTGCCCGTCATCGTCTGTCCGGAGGCAGCGAAGTAGGTTAGGGCGTATGCGCGACCATCCTGAAAACGACCTGCACTCCCCCGCCGACCGCTTTTCCCGCGTTCGCCCGGAGCCCCGTTCCTTTGATGAGTTGGCGGATGCCCCGGATCCGCTGGAGGTAGACCGGCGCAATAAGCGCTCCACCCGTCAGGCGATCACGTGGGCGCTGGGCACCGTTGGGGTGACGTTCCTGTTGGCGTTTGTGTTAGGCCTGGTCGCCCGCCTGCAGGGCGGGCCGCTGTGCAGCGACGGCGACGCCACCTGGCTGTGCACCCCAACCTGGCGCACCACCTGGGCTGTAGTCACCTCTCTCCCACCGATCGCCGGCCTGATTGGCTGCGCGGTGATCATGGTGCGCAAACTCAACCGCTACGAGCGCTGGATCCCGTGGATGGGCGTGTTCTGGATCCCGCTCGTGCCGTTCACCATGGCGTGGCTGATTCTGACTATTGGGATGCTGGCGACGATGTAGTTGCGCACTGCGCACAGTACGGGTTCTTCTCCCGGCAGGCCTCGCAGCTTAAGTACTGCTGGCGGCACTCCGGCTCGTTGGCGCAGTTGTAGAACTGGTTGGTCGCCTCCCCGCAGTGCACGCAGTGGCCGAGCTGGACGTAGTCCGGGTCGTCCGCGGAACCGAATTCGGTGTGCATGCGGTCGTCGAACACGTAGAGGGAGCCCTCCCACAGGCCGGAGTTGCCGAAGGCTTCGCCGTAGCGGACGATGCCGCCGTCGATTTGGTAGACCTCTTCGAACCCGCGGTTGATCATCAGGCTGGACAGCACCTCGCAGCGAATGCCGCCGGTGCAGTACGAGATGACCGGCTTGTCCTTCATCCAGTCGTACTTGCCGGACTCGAGCTCTTTGATGAAGTCGTGAGTGGTTTCCACATCTGGCACCACCGCGTTTTTAAACCGTCCGATCTCGGCCTCGCGGGCGTTGCGCCCGTCGAAGAAGACCACGTCCGGGTTGGCCTCCACGAACTCGTTGACCTGCTGCGGAGTGAGGTGTTTTCCGCCGCCGATCACACCGTTTTCATCAACCTTCAGCTCCCCCGGTGCGCCAAACGCCACGATCTCGTCGCGGGCTTTGACGCTGAGTTTCGGGAAGTCTTCGGCACCGCCTTCGGACCACTTGAACTCGATGCCTTTGAAGTACTCTTTGGTCTTCTTCGCGTAGGTTTTGCAGGCGCGGATGTCGCCGCCGACGGTGCCGTTAATGCCGTGTTCGGAGACGATAATCCTGCCGGTCAGGCCGAGCCCTTCGCACAGGTCGCGTTGCCACAGACGCACCGCGTCCGGGTCGGCGATGGGCTGGAACTTGTAGTAGAGCAGGATTTTGCTGGTCATGCCTGGCAGTCTACGTCGAGCGGGTCCGTTCTTTGTAGGCGTATACGTCGCGCGTGTACACGCGGCGGTGTGTACCGACTCTGTGGCCAGGCAGTGTGCCTTCGTCGATAAGCTTGACTACGTATGGACGAGACACGTTGAGCAGGTCAGCTACCTGCTGGGTGGTCATTTCATCTTCGGGGCTGGGTGGGCGCATGAGGCGCCCCTCCGCAAGATCCTCGAGCAGATCACGGATCCAGGCAGCGGTCTGTTTGGGTAGCGTGACTTCCTCACGCTGGTCAGCTCGGGCGGCAGCAATGCCGTCGTTGAGCTGAGCCAACGCGGTCTCCACCGGCGGTTGTTGTACAGGCATACAGGCGACCATAAACCACAAATACAACGAGCGGAGCCGTTTTAAAGAAGAAATCTAAGATTTTCTTAGCGTTTGTGGTACAGCCCTTTTCGCCAGTACTGCGGCTCAGACGTTGCAAGCACGCCAAGATTGCGGAAAATGCCCTCGTCCACAGAACCAAGGATCGCCGTGATGTGAGCATCGCAACCACGAAGCGACTTCAGATGATCCAACGCGAGCGCCGCGTCCGGGTTCGACGCCGCCGACACGGACAAGGCAATCAGTACCTCGTCGGTGTGCAGGCGCGGGTTGACCGAACCCAGGTGGCGGGTCTTCAGCGACTGGATCGGCTCAATTGAATCAGGGGAGAGCAGGTGCACATCGTCGTCGATACCCGCGAGCTGCTTCAGGGCATTGAGCAGCACCGCAGCCGAAGGTCCGAGCAGGTCAGAAGTCTTACCGGTGACAATGCGGCCGTCCGGCAACTCAAGTGCTGCACCCGGCTTGCCGGTCGCCTCCGCGACGTCGAGCGCAGGGGCAACCACAACGCGGTCCTGCACAGAGAGATCCGCCTTGCGCATCACGTTCATCACACGATCGGAGATGGAGGAGTCGGAGCCGGTGCGGCGTTCGTCGACACGCGATGCAAAGTAGCGGCGAATGATTTCCTGCTGGGCGGCGTGGCGGCAGGCCTCGTCGTCGGAAATGCAATAGCCCGCCATGTTGACACCCATGTCGGTCGGGGACTGGTACGGCTCGGTGCCCGTAACCTCACGCAGCAGCGTCTTCAGCAGCGGGAAGACCTCAATGTCGCGGTTGTAGGAGGTGACCTTCTCCCCGTAGGCGTCGAGGTGGTACTGGTCGATCACGTTGATATCGTCCAGGTCCGCGGTGGCCGCCTCGTAGGCTAGGTTCACCGGATGGGAGAGCGGCAGGTTCCAGATGGGGAACGTCTCAAACTTGGCGTAACCTGCGGCAATGCCGCGCTGGTTCTCGTGGTAGACCTGCGACAGACAGGTGGCCAGCTTGCCGGAGCCAGGTCCCGGCGCAGTCATGACAATCAGGTCGCGGGAGGTTTCCACATAGTCGTTGCGGCCAAACCCTTCTTCGCTGACCACCTTGGCGGTGTCGTTGGGGTAGCCAGGGATCATGTAGTGGCGCGACACCTTCAGGCCAAGGCGAGAAAGACGCTCGAGGAACGCCTCCACGGTGCGGTTGTGGCCGTCGAGTTGGGTGCACACCACATTTTCGACGAGGAAGCCACGGTCGCGGAACACATCCACAAGACGCAGCACGTCATCTTCGTATGTAATACCCAGGTCAGCGCGCACTTTTTGGCGGATGACATCACCAGCGTTGAAGCAGATGACAATTTCCACTTCGTCCTTGATGCGGTCAAGCATGGCGATTTTGTTATCCGGAGTGAATCCGGGGAGAACACGGGAGGCGTGGTTGTCGTCGAAAAGTTTGCCACCCATCTCCAGGTAGAGTTTGCCGCCTACCTCGGCTCTCCGCGCTTGGATGTGCTCGGACTGCATTGCAATATATTTTTCGCGGTCAAAACCGGTCGTGTACGGCATGCGCGCAATTCTATTGCTTTGCTGCGACACCACGCACCCCGCTACCTCCACACGGTGGTAGCGCTACGGTGGCAGGCATGTTTTCCTCCACGTTTACCGCCGACCAGATCCGAGCTGCGGATGCACCCCTGCTTGCGGCGCAGGAGTTCGAGGACCAGTTGATGCAGTCCGCGGCCCACGCCGTGGCGGAGGTAGCCAACGTGATGCTCGCTGAAGGTACTGAGGCACGCGCCCGGGTGCTCGTGCTTGCAGGGCCTGGCGGCAACGGGGGAGACGGCCTCTACGCCGGCGCGGAGTTGTTGCTGGCAGGCCACCGGGTGGATGCGGTGTTGCCCACAGGCTCGGCGCAGGAGCGTGCCCTGCAGGCGTTCACGGCAGCCGGCGGGGTAGTGATGGAGGACCTCCCGGAACAATGGCAGGACTATGCCCTGGTTATCGATGCGATGACGGGCATCGGCGCGACCGGCGAGGTACGCGAGAACCTTCGCCCCGCAGTCGAGTTAGCCAACGCACTCAACGCCCAAGTGCTGGCCGTGGACTTGCCCACCGGTGTGGAGGCCGACACCGGCTGGGCAGGGCAGTGCCACGTCAACGCCGATGTGACGGTCACCTTCGGCGGGTGGCGCCGCGCCCACGGGCTCTCGCCAGCGTGCGGGGTGCAGTTGCTCGCCGACATCGGATTGCCGGGCAAGCGCCTGCACGAAACGCTCGGCGACCAACTCACCTTGTGGGCAGAGGATGGCCCGCCGCTGTTGATTGCAAACCGGGCGGTGCTGCCGGAGCAGAAGTGGTCCGAGCAGAAGTGGCCCGACGGGATACAGACCCTGTGGCAGCCACCGCTGCAAGACGTCGCGCCGGCTCCTGCGGACGACAAGTACACCGGCGGCGTGGTCGGCATTCGCGCAGGCAGCGGCGACTATCCCGGCGCGGCTATCCTGTCTACTGCGGGCGCGGTGTACGCCACCCCGGCGATGGTGCGCTATGCGGGCCCGCAGGCGGTGGAGGTGGTGCGGGCGCACCCGGAGGTCGTCGCTACGCACACGCTCCAGGATGCTGGCAGGGTGCAGGCGTGGGTGTTCGGGCCGGGCGCGGGCACTGACGAGCACGCGGCGGAGGAGTTGCGGTGGGTGCTCGGCCAGGAGGTGCCTGTGCTTATCGACGCCGACGGCCTGACCCTCCTCACTCAACACCCCAACCTGCGCGAACAGGTGGCCAAGCGCGAACAGATGACGGTGCTGACCCCGCACGACGGCGAGTTCGCCCGCCTACGCGAGGCGGCCAACGTGGGGGAGAGCGACCGCATGGCCGAGACCATCGCGCTGGCCGCCGCGCTGCAGTGCACGGTGGTACGCAAGGGGCGGGTGACGGTGATTGCGCACGAGGGCGACCCGTACACGGCGTACGCGATCGACGCGGGGCATTCCTGGGCGGCGACTCCGGGATCGGGCGATGTGCTCGCGGGCATTGCGGGCGCGCATCTGGCGCTCATGCATGCCAAGCGGCTATGGGAGGAGGTCGCACTCGCCGGCGCGGTGGCCGTGCACGCTTTGGCTGCGAAACTGGCCGCTGCTACTGCGTACGGTGACGCGACGGCGCCAGCGAGCCGGATCGCCGAGTTCATCCGCCCCGCAACCGCGAAGATGCGAAATGATGCTTGATGCGGTCGTGATCGGCGGCGGCCAGTCCGGCCTTGCCGTGTCGTATTACCTACGCAAATACGGCGTGAACTTCGTGGTTTTGGATGCCGCCGACGCTCCCGGTGGGGCGTGGCCGAACTACTGGGACTCGCTGACGCTGTTTTCGCGCGCGGAGTTTTCCAACCTGCCGGGTTGGCCGATGCCTTCGTTTGATGGGTATCCGCCGCGTGATCATGTCATCGATTATTTAACGCGCTACGAGGCCCGCTACGACCTTCCCATTCGCCGTGGGCAGCGTGTGGAGCGTGTGCTTATCGACGACACTGGCTTCACCATCCGCCCCCAAAACCTCCACGCCCGCAACGTGGTGGTTGCAACCGGGATCTGGTCTGCGCCGTTCGTGCCGTTTGTGCCGGGTGAGTTCTCGGGCAGGCAGTTGCACTCGGCGCACTACACGCGACCGGGAGATTTCGCAGGCCAGCGCGTCGCAGTCGTCGGTGGCGGTAACTCGGGTGCCCAGATCACGGCGGACCTCGCGCTAGCCGGGGTAAAGGCGCAGTGGCTGACACGTTCTGCACCGGGTTTCATGCCGGACGACGTGGACGGTTCCACGCTGTTTCGCCGCAATCGTGAGCGCCTCACTGCAATTGCGAAGGGGGAGCCAGATCCGGGCGGGGTGGACTTCGGCGGAGAGATCGTCGTCGTACCGGAGGTGCGGCGAGCGCGCGACGCCGGCTTGCTTCAGGCGCGTCCGATGGTGGGTTCGCTCGACGAGGTGGACGCGGACGTGATCATCTGGGCAACCGGGTTTCGTCCGGCCCTCGGGCCTATCCGCGGGCTGCCCCGGGACACGCATGGTTTGTACGTGTTGGGGTTTGACAACATCAACGGACCGGGTGCCGGAACGATTCGAGGGGTGAGCCCGTTTGCCCGCGATATTGCGGCTCGGATCGCCGATTCTTTTGGCGCACACCGTCGCAGGTAAGCACGCTTCGACAAAATTACATAGGTGTTATTTAGGCCTTGACGTGGAAAAATAGCCCTTTTCGGGGATACATTCACCTTTTCGTTACATGAGAGTTTCCTGAGTAGCACTAACTCAGCTTTCTCCAACCAGCACGTACGTTAATTAAGCACGGACTGGCCCGTACTTGAGACGCAGGTCACCCTACTTACGAAGGGTGAATAGTTGGACATCTGCGCTACGCTTACTTATGTGTTAAATAAACGGAGGATCGCAGCGCTTGCCCTGACAGCTACTACAGCAGCGGCTGCCACTGCCGTGCCCTCCGCCGACGCGGCCACTGTAGGCAAGCCCATTAACGGCGTGTGCTCATTGCAAATGAGCATTGCAGAAAAGGATTTCGCCGCAGCATTGCCGCGAGACCTTAGGAGCCCCCAAGCGCAGCAAAAACAGCAGTGGACCAACGCCTTCGAGGTAGCGTTCCCGGAAGCTGCGCCCATCGCACAAGAATTCCTCGAAGCATTCAACGGCCCATACTTCAGGCAGTTCCATGCCAACCGCAACGCTGAAACCGCCCGTTGGGAAGACCGCATCGCTACTGCCGCAAATGTAGATCCGGCAGGCGCAAAGTGGTACTTCACCGAAATCATTAACAGCGTGCTGGTATCCAGTGAAGACGGACTGGCGCTGGATCATGTTGAGTTCTGGCGCGTTGTGGATGACGCCCTTGAAAGTGGCACCATCAGCGCCACTGACCCACGCGACATTTACCCCGCTTTCCCACAGGAAATTAGCGACAGGCTTCTCGAGGGCGCTCTGGCAGACATGCCGGCAGACCAGCGCAAAAAGTGGGTAAACGCGCACGCCTCGTCCAAGGAAGCCATCGGCTCGGTCAATGCGGCACAGTTCCGCGATGCCTTCAAGAAGGCACGCGAGGCCTGCGCCAATGGTGGCGGCTCGGTCACTCTGCCCGTCGCTCCCAAGCCGACCACTCCGTACGACGTGCCACCGGTACAGCGCGGCAAGGACAAGCCTGGCAAGACCACAGAGCCGTCCACGCCGACTGAGTCGAAGACCACCACCAACATCAGCGTTGACTTCTCCACCTCGGTTGAGCGCCAGAAGAACGAACCACAAGCGTCGATGCCTGTCGGTGCGATCATCGGCATCGTCGTCGCTCTGTTGACAATCATTGGTGGCGCTGGGGCAGCATTTGTCATGGGCGGGCGATAGGCGTAATTTGGCGCGGTGTCCAACACCGCGAAAACCCCCCAGAAAACCCCGGGCCAATTCCCCTTCGTACCACTGGCGGCGATGAGTTTCGCCGCCTTTGTTTATGTCACTTTCGAGATGTTCTCGGTGGGGCTCATCTCCCCGATGGCGCGAGACCTCGGCGTCTCCGAAGGCCAAATTGGCCTCCTCATGAGCGTCTATGCGGGCTTGGTCGCAGTGGTGACCATCCCGCTGATCCACTTCACGCGCAGCGTCAATAGGCGTCCGCTGCTTATCGCCACTCTGGTGTTTCTCCTCGGCGGGATCGTGCTGCAAGCAACGGCGAGCAACTACTGGATGCTGGTCGCCGGGCGCGTCACCGCAGCGTTTACACACGGCGTGTTCTGGTCGCTGGTCAACCCGATGGCAGCGCGCATCGCACCTGCCGGGCAGACAGGTAAGGCGGTGGCCGCGGTGTCCATCGGCTCTACCTTGTCGCTGGTTGCTGGCTCGCCGCTGACCACTGCGTTGGGCACGATGATCGGCTGGCGGGCATCCACGTGGGTGCTTGGCGTAGCGACGATCGGCGCACTGGTCACCCTGATCGCTACCCTGCCAAGCCTGCCGGCGGTGCCACCGGCGAACAGGGCGAAGGTGACGAAGACGAAGTCCGCCATCCCTTCGCTTGTGGTGTACGTGCTGCTCGCGGTGACGGGTATCTTCTCCACCTTTACGTACTTGGCGCTGCTGGTGGAAGGCACCGCCGGCCACGCGTATGTGCCGTTCGGCGTGTCCCTGTACGGCATCGCGGGCTTGGTCGGCATCACGATCGCCGGCCGGAGGGTGGATAGCCGAATGATCCGGCTCAATGCCCTGGCCGCTGCCGTGATGGTGGTGTCCGCCATCGCAGGTTTGCTCGCGCTCGGTGCCGGAAGCGGCCTAGGCATGTTCGCGGTGATCGCCGTGTTCGGCATGGCCGCCGGTGCGCTGCCCACGGTGGCCACCACCATCTTCTTGCACGCAGGCCAGCGCAACCAGGACCTGGCAAGTTCGGTGTACGTGGTCACGTTCCAGGTCGGTATCGCATCCGGTTCCGCGGTTGGTGCTGCGGTGGTGGATGCGGGCTACTTGTCCGGCACCCTGATCTCTACCGGTGTGCTCGGCGCGCTGGCGTTTGCGGTGCTGGCGCTGTGGTCGCGCAGGCTCCTGCGCTAGCGCCAGCGATTGAAGCACCAGACATACAAACCCCAGACATATAAGCGCAGTCTTATGCGTAGACCGGGGTGCGTGCGTTGACGCCAACCTCGAAGACCTCGTCTCGCGGATTGATCAGCGAGCGGTCGTGGGTGACAAACCCGCAGGCAATGTTGCGCTCTTCAACCAGGTCACGCAGCAATTTCACAATCTCTTGGGAGCGGTCGTGGTCGAGGGCGGCGGTGGGCTCGTCGGCAAGCAAAAGCTCTGGCTCACCCATCAACGCGCGGGCGATGCCGACGCGCTGGCGCTGACCGCCGGAGAGTTCGCCCATACGGCGATCGCCAAGACCCTCGAGGCCGACCTTGGCCAGGAGCTCGTCGGCACGGTCCGGGCGTGGCTTGATGCCGCGGATGTCGTCGGTCACCAACAGTTGGTCACGCACGTTGAGCGCGGCGATCAGGTTGGCCTGCTGGAAGATCATGCCGATCTTGTCGCGGCGCACATCGTTGTTCACCTCAACGCCGTTGAGGGTGGCGGTGCCGGAATCCGGTGTGATCAGGCCCGCGGCGACGGAAAGCATGGTGGATTTTCCGGAGCCGGACTCGCCAACAATGAAGGTCAGCTCGCCGGGCTTGGCGGTGAAGTTCATGTTGTCCAGCACGGTTCGCATTTCCTGGCCGTCCTGGAAGGCGACGGTGACATTTTTCAGTTCAAGCATTATGCGGCACCTCCAAGGGCCTGTTGAGGGTTAACTTTGGTGATGGAACGGGTGGCGATCATTGCGCCGACCATGCCGAGCGCCCAGATGGCAACTGGCGGGGCGACGGCGGTGAGTGCGGTCAGGGAGAACGGTGCAGCGCCCTGCATCGCCAGCCCGAGGCCGAAGGCGACCACGCCTCCGATCAGCGCACCTGCACCGAGCAGCACCGCGGACTGGCCGAGTGCGTCCTTGAGCAGGTACTTGTTCGATGCGCCGATGGCCTTCAGGATGGCTAGGTCGCGGCCGCGCTGCATCGTCCACACCGTGAGGAACGCGACGATCACCAGCGCGGCGATGGCGTAGAGGAAGCCCTGGATGAGCTTCAGGGAGCCCTGCTCAGAGGAGTACGCGGGCAGGCCCTCGAAGGACTCCTTCAACGACACACCGCCGTCGACCTCATGGTCGGCGAGCAGCACAGTGCCGTCGGCGTCTGTGTGCATGATCTCTTTCCAAAAGTCCGTGGGAACCCACAGGACAGGGGAGTGGGAGAACGCAAGGTCATCGCCAATCGCGCCGACGGTAATCGCGTTGCCGGCAACCGTGATCTCTTCGCCCTGTGTGAGTTCAAGGCCCGGCGCGGCAACCGCCTCCTTGCCCAGCGTCTGGCCGCCCGGCAGCACGGTGCCTTCCGGCAGGGACAGGATGGACACTGCGGCGTCTTCGCCGTTTGCCTTGGTCAGCAGCATTTGGCTGGTGCCAAGCGGGGTCATGCCGTCGCGAGCCTCCACGCGCGAGGTGGTAAACGACAGGTCTTCCGGGTCCTGGAAGACAACGGATTCCGGCTCGAGCGCTTCAAGTGCTGAGGTGTTCTGCTTGCCCAAGCCCGCGGTCAGGCCGGTCAGCACGACCACCAGCAGGGTGATCAGGGTGACCGTGCCCACGATCAGCCCGAAGCGCCCCTTGGCCGACTTCATTTCTCTCAAACCTACGAACATGACTCCGATTATGGCTTTGACCTGCACTGTTCCACATCGGGCGGGCGGTTGAAATCCCAATCAACCGATCGGTTGATCTACGCTCAGTCCTATGTTGTCCACGACCCGGATTCTGGATTTGTTGCGCGTGAGCTTGCACGTGCTGGTCGCCGTATTGCTTGTGGTGGGTCTTATGGGGCAATTGCGTATCGACGACCCCCTGCCCGGCCTCGTTCTCTCCACCGTCTTCGCCGCTGTGTACATGGCGGGCACGGTGTGGCACTACGAGGGCCGGGCCTATCCAAGTTGGGCGCCGTACGCGTGGCTGGCGGTCGTGGCCGCGCTGTGGGTGGGGCTGGTGCAGGTCTCCGCGGACTTCGTGTGGCTGGAGTTTCCGCTGGTCATGTTGGCGTGTGTGATCCTGCCGCGCTGGTGGGAGCTGCTGGCCGCGGCCGGCTTGCTGTGTGTGTCCCTGTGGGCAGTGGCCGGGCCTAGTGTGGGACCTGGTGTGGGGTCGGGTGCTGGTGGAAATATCGGTGCGGTGGTGGGGCCGTCGATAGGCACGGTGCTCGCGGTGTTCATCGTGCACGCGTACCGGGCGCTGCGTGCGGAGGCGGACCACTACAAGCAGATGGCGGAGGATCTGCGCTCGGCCCAGCGGGAGCGCGCCGCGGCGGAGCATGCGGCGGGCGTGGCGCAGGAGCGAGCACGCCTGGCGCGCGAGGTGCACGACACGATGGCGCAGGGGCTCAGTTCGATCGTGCTGCTCGGCCGCGCGCTGGATAAGCAGCTCGGCGACGACGCCGCGGCGCGCGAGACCCTGGACGTGATTCGCTCGACGGCGGCGGACAACCTGGCGGAGGCGCGCCGCTTCGTCAAAATCAACTCGGCGGACACGGTCTCGGTTGAAGACAAACCCCAGCGTGTGGCGTTGCCGGTGCGGTTGGAGCGCCTTGCCCGGGCAGCGTCGGACCGCCAGCGCGCGCTCGGCGAGCCACTGGAGGTGCAGGTCAACGCGGTTGATTTGCCGGAGCCGGCGGCGTCGGTAGCTGAGCGCATGGTGCGCGAGGGCTTAAGCAACATCGTGCGCCACGCGGGCGCATCTAAGGCGGTGATCACGGTGGATAAGCTGGGCGCGACCGCAACCATCGACGTCTTTGACAACGGCCGCGGCATCTCCGGCAAGGAGGGCTACGGGCTCAAGGGCCTGCGCGCCCGCGTGGAGGAGATCGGTGGGGAACTTTCGGTGGAGGGCAACGTCCTCGCCGCGACACTGCCTGTGGAGGAGCAATGACGCTGCGCGTAATGCTTATCGACGACCACCCGGTCGTCCGCGCCGGCCTTCGCGCCGTTCTCAACTCGTTCGGCGATATGGAAGTGGTGGCTGAGGCCGCCGACGGCGATGTTGAGGTGCCGGGAGACGTGGACGTGGTGGTCTCCGACATTCAGATGCCCGGCGCGTCCGGAATCGACCTGACCCGCCGTTTGGTCAAGGCGGGCGGGCCGCCGGTGCTCATCCTGACCACCTACGACACGCAGGCCGACGTCGTCGCCGCGGTGGAGGCCGGTGCGATGGGCTACCTGCTCAAAGACGCGCCGGAGGATGAATTGCATGACGCGGTGGTGCAGGCGTCGAAACGCAAGCGCGTGCTCTCTCCGCAAGTGGCGAATGTGCTGGCAGACCGTCTGGTCAACCCCGACGAGGCTCTGTCCGCCCGCGAGATCGAACTGCTTCGCGCACTGCAGACGGGCGCGTCGAACCGGGAGATCGCCGAACAGCTCTTCATCTCCCAAGCCACGGTGAAAACCCACCTGATCCACATCTATTCAAAGTTGGGGGTTGACAACAGAACAGCTGCCGTAGAGCAAGCTCGGCAGCGTCGCATCATCTAGTGTGTCCCGTATGACTTTCATCGAGCTGCATACTGGGCCCTGGCGCGCCAGTACCTGTTTGCTGGGGCTCAGCGGCCCGCATGACGCGCCAGTTGGCTTGGCCAGCCTGACCTGGCGCCATAACGGCTCGCTGCGTACCGGCGACGATTTGGACCGCCCTCAAGGGCAGATGTTCATCGAGGCAGATGCGTTGCCCACCCGCCAGCAAATCGCCGAACCTGAGGCGTTTCCGCTGCGTACCGTGACCACTCGAACCGCCGGCGAGGCGTACGTGTTCATCGGTGAAATGTTCGGCCGCAAAGGAGAAATTGAGACGCTCACGCCGTGTGTCGCAGCGCAGATGACGCTTGCCACGGACGCTGAACTTGCGATGACGCTCAACCCTGACTTCGAGTACGCCATCATTGCCTGCGACGGCGATATCGAGGTCAACCGCTCCTCGGTGGTCTCTCACTCCCACATGCTCATTGGTCCGGGTGAGCGCACGCTCGGTTTGGAGAACCGTTCCGAGCATTTCACCCACGTGCTGGTGTTGGGTGGTCTTCCCGAGTAACACGAACCGGGGAGATCTTGCCCACATATAGGCCACTTACCGTGCAGACATGCGGTAACAGCGCAATAATCGGATAGTGCTATATATTCTGATTGCTGTCTTGGCCGTCGCTGCCGTCGGCTACTTCATTTACAAAAAAGTCCACGCCGCATCCGCCATCTTCGCGGTGGGTGTGCTGCTGCTCATGATCGCCGCCGCAACCGGCCGCATCGACTACGCCTCAACCGAGTTCGAATCTTCCGGCAACGCGTTCTACGACGAGTTGCTCATCATCGAGGCCCTGTTCAAGTCCCGTTTCGCCGGCACCGGCATGGCAATTATGGTGCTGTTCGGTTTCGTCGGCTACATGCGCCACATCGGCGCCGACGCAAAGACCGTAGTGGCACTGTCTAGCCCGCTGCGTCGCTTCAACGGCTCCTACTGGCTCGTACCCATCGGCTACTTGGTGGCGACGCTGCTGTCGTTCGTGGTGCCCTCTGCCAGTGCGTTGGCGCTGTTGCTCGTGGCCACGCTCATGCCGGCGTTGATCGCTGCGGGGCTGACTCCGCTGACGGTGGGTGCGATCGTCGCTACGGCCTCCACTATTGCCCCGTCCCCGCTGGAGGCGGGCCTGATTCAGGCCGCTGACCTGACCGGCATGACGGTCACCGAGTTCACCTTCGGCAACGTGGCTAAGGCCACCATCCCGGGCCTGATCGTCATCGCGTTTGTGCACATGTGGTGGCAGCACCGCTGCGACAAGAAGGACCTGGTCAAAGCCGGTGCCGCCGCAGGCGAGGCCGACCTGGAGGCCGCGAAGCACGAAGAGTCCGACCGCCGCATCCACGAAGCCATGGAGCGCGCCGAGGGCCTGCCGGGCTTCTACGCCATCTTGCCGCTGATGCCGCTGCTGCTGATCATCGTCTCCGCAATCCTGAACCGCCTGGACATCGTCGGTTTCGAGGCCGGCATTCTCCCCGTGACCGTCGTGTCGCTCATGCTGACCATGATCATCGAGGCGATCCGTCTGCGCGACGTGAACTACGCCGCGGATTCCCTCCAGGACTTCTTCAAGGGTCTCGGCGAGGGCGCCGCAGGCGTGGTGTCCCTCATCGTCGCCGCCGCCATCCTGGTGGAAGGCATCACCCAGATGGGCGTTATCGAGGGCCTGACCAGCCTCGCCCAGGCGTCCTCGGGTGCTGCGATCCTGATGGTGCTGGTGTTCGTCATCGCCACCTCTGTCATGGCAATGCTCACCGGCTCCGGCGTGGCCCCGTACTTCGCGTTCTCCGAAATGGTGCCGGGCATCGCGGCCGACTCCGCCGTGTCCGCCCCGCAGATGCTCACCTCCATTTGGGCCGCCTCCAACACCATGCGCCAGGCTTCCCCGGTCAACGCTGCGGTGCTCATCGTCGCTGGCGCACTGAACGTGAACCCGGTTGACGTGGTGCGCCGCACCCTCGTGCCGTTGGCAGCGGGCATGGTCACGTCGGTGGTGTGCGCGCTGTTGTTCGTCGTGTAGCAAAAGTCCGTATTGTTTCCGGTATGACTGTCTCAGTGCTGATCACCGTCGAAGACTCTTCGCCGGAAATCTCACGTTGCTTCAACGTTGACCCCGACATGACGCTCGGCGCGCTCGCCGAGGTCATCGACGCATCCCTCGGGTTCTCCGGCGCGTCCTCGCACCTGTTCGTGGGCAAGCACGGCACGCAACGTGAGGTGTACGCCGAAAGCCCCGGTGCGGGTGAGCAGCACGAAGACACCATCACGGTCGCTGAGATGGAGCCGATGACCTACATTTACGACGCGGCGGCCGACTGGTCCATCCACGTCGAAGTCCTCGGCCCCTCCCACATCGATGCGCCAACGCCGATGCTTGTCGACGCCGCCGGCCCCGACGTCATCGAAGCCTGCAACGGCCCCGCCATGATGACCGAGTTCCGCCGCCAGGCCCGCCTGCTCGCCGCCGGTATCGAACCCGACGTGGACACCGTCACCTTGCTGTTTAGCTTCCTGCCGGTCATGCCGCCGGAGCGCATGCTGGACCGGCTGACCTTCGCCGACCCGGTCACGGTCGCCTCCCGCATGGCCAACGTCGCCGAGGAGCAGTTTTTCGACGAGATGGCCGCCGCCGAATCCGAGGGTCTAGGCCTGGCGGAGCGCTTTGACAACTTCATCAACTCCCAGCCCGGCCTGCGCGAAATCCTGGACGTGGACCCCCACCCGGAGCGCAACCCGGCGATGATCTCGGCCGTGACCGACTTCTTCAACTCCGTCCTCGGCGAAGGCACCGATTTCCCCGAACTCGCCGAACTGGCCAGCCTGCCCGGCTTCGCTGGATTGCCAGGGCTCGAAGGGCTCGAAGGGCTTCTCGACGACACCGATGACCTCGAAGCCCCCAACTCCCTGACCTTGGTGTTCGGCGACCTGATCAGCCTGTTCATCGCCAGCGTGCCCTACAACGTGGGCGAGCTAACCCCCGAGGTATCCCGCGAGATCCGCGACATCACAGCGCTGCCGTTCCCGGGTACCGTCGTCGATTTTCTTCTCGACGCCGGCCTGTTAAAGAAACGCCACGAAATCCTCACCCCCACCAAAGCGGGCCTGACCTTCCTCAGCAGCGACGACGCCGTCGCCGCCAACGCCGACAACCTGCGCCGCTTCTTCGAATCCGTCATGGGCGCAGACCTGTGGCGCGCCACCGTCGACTGGTTCATCGGCGAGCCCCAGCCCAACCCCGACATCGACGACTACATCCCGTGGCTTTACGGCTTCTGCGTCGTCGAAGAGTACGAACCGGGCCGCTCCGGGCTTTCCGACGAAGGCCGCGCCATGATGCACCTCCACCGCGCCTACTACGAAGGCTAGGTCTAGACCCCGCCCGGTTGGCCCCGCCCGGTTAACTCAGGCGAGCACCAGGTAGAGCCCCACCACGGCAATGCCCAGCATCATCGCGGTGAGAATGGCGATGGGGGCGGTGTTCGGGGCGCTGCGCTCGTCGGCAAGAGCAAATGCGTCGCGCCTGTACAGCCGGCGGTTCAGCAGCCCGATCGCCACCGCGCCGAGCGTGAGCGCACACACCGCGAACACAATTAACTCCGGGTAGGCATCCGCCCAGCGCAGCAGCGTCGCCGCGCACACCAGCATCGCCAGCCCGGTGCGCGTCCAGCTCATCGCGGTGCGCTCCGGCTGCAGGCCGGGGTCCGCAACGACGATGCTCACAGCAGGCTCACCCCGACCACCACCGCGGCAACAAATACGCCGATGCCCAACACCGGCACGATCGCCGGCGCCGGGATGGGTTTGCCGTGGCGCAAGGCGCGTTCGATCCGTACCCAACGCACCGCAGCACCTGCAGAAATAGCCATTGAGATCACGATGATGGTGGCGGCGGCGATGGAGCGCACGGTGTCGTCGATACGCGGAAGCTCAAACGCCTCCAATGCAATCCCACCCGCCAAAAACGCAAGCGCAGTACGCGTCCACGCGAGGAATGTGCGCTCGTTAGCCAAGGTGAAACGCGGATCCGGCTCGTTGCCATCCGGAAACACCCGCCGGGTAAACCAACCACGCTCACTCATGCGCTCAACCCTAGCGCCGCATACACCGTCAGGAGAACCACCCCAACCGCAGCGATCACCCACAAAACCGTGTTTCTTTGCGACGACACCCTCGCCCACACCGCCCCCAACAACGCACCCGCCGCGTTGCAGATGACATCGTCCGTATCGCTATACCCCCACCCGCCCAGATACTGCGCCGTCTCGATGCCCAGGCTGAACAGCGTGCCTGCCGCGAGCGCCCTCACGATCGAGCCCCGATACGCCACAAACCCCACCGGAATGAACAGCGCAATGTTGCCGAACAAGTTCAGCCACGGACCCCACCACACCCGCGCATACGTGAACGTCTGCAGCGGATTGAGCCGGATCTGACTGATCTGGTGCGACTCCGCCGCCCACACTCCCGGGATCGACACGAACGCCTTACCCACCGTAAACGCAAGCACGACAACGACAGTCACCACTGCCGCGGCGACCGTTGCCGGTGTACTTCTGGTCGTATTCACCCGCCCCACGGTAGACGCATGTTAGGCTGGCGACCATGAATAGCACCTTGCTGGTTACTGACAATGGCCCCCAGATCGTAGAAACCCGCGATGAATACGCCGGCGAAGGCGACACGCTGATCAACGTCACGCACTCGTCGCTGAACTACAAAGACGCAATGGCACTGTCCGGCAACCGCGGTGTCCTGCGCGAACTGCCGCGCGTCCCCGGCATCGACGCGGTGGGCACCCTCGAAGACGGCACGCTGGTCACGGTGAATGGCCGCGGGCTCGGGGAGCGCCGTCACGGTGGCTACACCCCGCGCGTGCGTATCGACGACACCCACATCACCCGCGTCCCATCCCGCTTCACCGCCGAGGACGCCGCCGCCATCGGCACCGCCGGCTACACCGCAGCACTCTCCGTCGCGGCGTTCGAGCGCGCCTCCTACTCCGTGGACGGCCCCATCCTGGTCACCGGAGCGACCGGCGGCGTCGGCTCCATCGCCGTATCACTGCTCGCGGAGCGCGGCCACGAAGTCTGGGCGCTCACCGGGCGTATCGACGAACACAGCACCTGGCTGCGCGAACTCGGCGCCACCGAAATCCTCGACCGCGCCGACTTCACCGGCAAAGGCAAACCGCTGCAGAAGGCGCGCCTCGGCGGCGTGATCGACACCGTCGGCTCCGACATCCTGGCCAACGCGCTCGCCCAACTGCGCTGGGGCGGCGTCGCCACCGCATGCGGCATGGCCGCCGGCAACGACCTGCCCGCATCCGTCCTGCCGTTCATCCTGCGCGGTGTCCAACTGGTCGGTGTGAACTCCGTCGACACCCCCAACGACCTTCGCGACGAAGCCTGGGCACTCCTCGACACCTCCCTCAACACAAACGCCATCCGCACCGAAACAATCGGATTGGATGGCGTCATCGAAGCCGGCCAGGCCCTGTTGGAGGGCCGGGGCGGTGGAAGGGTCGTCGTTAAGCTGTAGGCTCCTGCGGCACCGGACCAGCCGAAATCTGCCGGTAGCCGTAGGCCAACGCGAGTATCGTCGCCGGCAGGGTCACAATCAAACCAAGACCAAACGGG
>NZ_KV825972.1:46014-58607 GCF_001835805.1 Corynebacterium sp. HMSC034B08
CCCGCCTTGAAACCACCGGTGAACGCCTGGCCAAACGTGCCATTGTTGTCACCCGCGAACCACGGCTGCAGCATAAACAGCGGGCTGATCAGCAGCATCACCACCAAACCAATGCCGAATGCCGCCATCACCGGGCCCATCACCGCAAAGAACGTCTCCGGGTCATCCATGATCGCCTCCGGGTTCTCCGGGATCAACGTCGGATCGATCGCCGAAAACGCACCAATGCCCAGCGCCGTCAGCAGCACCGTCATGCCAAGCATGGCGATGACCGACAACAACACCGACATGCCCAGCGTCTTACCAAACGTCGGCGACTTCACATCCCCGAAGTTCAGGTTGCGCGCCAGCGTCGCCTGCAACGCCGCACCAATCATCCACGGGCCGAACACCGTCGTGCCGCCCACCTGAATCCAGGTGCCCACCGTCGGCACAAACTGCACCGCCACACTCAGCAGCAGGTAAACCACGCCAAGCGGCAGCCACAGCTTCGGGTTGCCAAACACGGTCTTGAAGCCCCAGCCGATCGCCTCCAAAATGTTCAGCTTGCCGGTGCCCTTCACATGCGACCAGCCGTTATTCGCCGGGTCGTTAATCGGGTGCGGGCTCACACCATCGCCCGGAACGTTGTCCGTCAACTGCTGGCCATGGAACCGCAACGCCGTGTTGCCCGCCATCGACGCCGCCGAATTGACCTCAAACGCGCTGTAGTCGCTGTAGCCGTTTTGGTAGTTGCCGGCTTGGTCGGCGTAGTTGCCGGCTTGGTCGGCGTAGTTGCCGGCGTCGGCGGGGTCGGCGTAACTGTCGTAGCTCGGGTAACCCCCGTCGTTCTCCGGGTGGCTTCCTTGCGGATGCTGCGGATACGGCTCGAAGCCGTCATTGTTCGGAGTGGACATTGATGTGTTCCTTCATCGGATAGGTATCAGTTTTGCCCAGCCGAGTTTAACAACCCTGCGCGGTGGGACGCCGGACCGGAACGTTGGCGCTGCCCGGGCCGCCTCCTGACAAACTTTGCAAAATCTGTCAGGAACGTTTTCTGACCTGCACGTTTACCGGCGCCTGACAGATTCCGCCGTGATCTGTCAGCCGGACGGGGCGGTGGGGGCGGTGGGGCCGGGCCCGCTGGTCGGGGTGAGGCGGCGGGGCGCCCGGGGTGAGGCAGGCCGGGCATTTTGGGCATCACCGGCAAAATAGTTCCCGGGCGGGGAACTTTCTTCGTCCGGCGGGCTAAGAAAATTCACTACGCCCAGGACAGGTCGGCGCGGGCACAAAAAAGTTCCCCGGATTCGGCCGAACCGGGGAACTTTTTTGGGAAGGGTATGAGAAAGGGTAGGGCAGCAGAACCCGAGCAGAACCCGAGCAGAACCCCTACTTGACCACGAGGTTGACCATGCGGCCCGGGATCGCGATCACCTTGACTACGGTCTTGCCGTCCACCAAGGCGGCGACGCGGTCGTCGGCAAGGGCGGCGGCTTCGAGGTCGTCCTTAGAGGCGTCGGTGGCCACGTCGATGCGGGCCTTGACTTTGCCGTTGATTTGGACGGGGACCTCGACGGTGTCGTCGGTAAGCCATTGCTCGGCGAACTCCGGGAACGGCTCGAACGTGATGGTCTCGGGGTGGCCGAGCAGGGACCAGAGTTCCTCGGCGATGTGCGGGGCGAGCGGCGAGACCATCTGGACCAGCGGCTCGACGGCGTCGCGAGGGGCGCCGGACGGGTAGGTCTTGGTCAGGTAGTTGACGTACTCGATGAGCTTCGCGGCGACGGTGTTGTCGCGAAGGTGGGCGTAGTCGTCGCGTACGCCGGCGATGGTGCGGTGGAGGGCTTTGAGGTCGTCTTCCGTCAACGAAGCGTCCACCACGGTGACCTCGCCGGTGGCCTCATCCACGACCAGGCGCCAGAGGCGCTGCAGGAAGCGTTGTGCGCCGACGACGTCCTTGGTTGCCCACGGGCGGGAGGTGTCGAGCGGGCCCATGGACATTTCGTAAACGCGCAGGGTGTCGGCGCCGTAGTCCTCGACAACCTCGTCGGGTGCGACGGAGTTCTTCAGGGATTTGCCCATCTTGCCGTATTCGCGGTTGACCTCTTCGCCCTGGTAGAAGAACTTGCCGTCCTTCTCCTCGACCTCGGCCGCGGGGACGTAGACGCCGCGGGAGTCGGTGTAGGCGTAGGCCTGGATGTAACCCTGGTTGAACAGGCGGCGGTAGGGCTCCTTGGAGGTGACAAAGCCGAGGTCGTAAAGCACCTTGTGCCAGAAGCGCGCGTAGAGCAGGTGCAGCACGGCGTGTTCGACGCCGCCGACGTACAGGTCAACGCCGCCTGGGTCGTTGGCGCCGTGCTCGTCGGGGCGCGGGCCGGTCCAGTAGCGCTCGTTCTCAATGTCCACCAGCGCATCCGTGTTGGTCGGGTCGATGTAGCGCAGTTGGTACCAGGACGAGCCGGCCCACTGTGGCATGACGTTGGTGTCGCGCCAGTACTTCTGCTTGCCGTGGCCCAGGTCCAGTTCGACCTCGACCCAGTCGGTGGCCTTGGCCAGCGGCGGGGCGGGTTCGGAGTCGGCGTCTTCGGGGTCGAAGGCGACGGGGTTGTAGTCCTCTACCTGCGGCAATTCGACGGGCAGCATGTCCTCGGGCAGGCCGTGCGCCTGGCCGTTTTCGTCGTACACGATGGGGAATGGCTCGCCCCAGTAGCGCTGGCGGGCGAACAGCCAGTCGCGCAGTTTGTACTGGATTTTCTCGGAGCCCTTTTGCTTATCGACGACCCACCCCAGGGCCGCTTCAATCGCCTCTTCCTTGCCCATACCGTTGAGGTCCAGGCCGGATTCGTTGGCGGAGTTGATGTGGGTGGCGTCGCCGGTGAAGGCGGCTTCGGAGATGTCGCCGTCGAGCACAGGCACGATGGGCAGACCGAAGACGGTGGCGAACTCGTAGTCGCGCTCGTCGTGGGCCGGGACCGCCATGATGGCGCCGGTGCCGTAGCCGGTGAGCACGTAGTCGGCGATGAAGATCGGGACCTGCTCGCCGTTGACCGGGTTGACCGCGTAGGTGCCCAGGAACACGCCGGTCTTTTCCTTGTTTTCCTGGCGTTCCACATCGGACTTGGCGGCGATGGAGCGCAGGTAGGCGTCGACGGCTGCGCGCGGGGTGGCTTCGCCGTTGGTCCAGCGGGTGTCGACGTCGGTGGGGTAGGAGTCGGCCACGAGGTCGTCGACAAGCGAATGCTCGGGCGCGAGCACCACGTAGGACGCGCCGAACAGGGTGTCGGGGCGGGTGGTGAAGACGGTGATGTCGCCGGCGGGCGATTCGAACACGACCTCCGCGCCGCGGGACCGGCCGATCCAGTTGCGCTGCATGCTCTTGACCTTTTCCGGCCATTCGAGCAGGTCAAGGTCGTCGAGCAGACGGTCGGAGTAGTCAGTGATGCGCATCATCCACTGGCGCAGGCGCTTGCGGAAGACCGGGTAGTTGCCGCGCTCGGAACGGCCCTCGGCGGTGACTTCCTCATTCGCCAGCACGGTGCCCAGGCCCGGGCACCAGTTGACCATGGAGTCGGAGAGGTAGACGAGGCGGAACTCGTCGATAGCCTTGTGCTTCTCCTCGGTGGTCAGGTCGCGGAAGTTGCGGCCGTCCTTGGTCTGGCGAGCGCCGGACATGAGGTCGCGCACGAGGTCCTCGATCGGGCGGGCCTTCTGCTGCTCCTCGTCGAACCAGGCGTTGTAGATCTGCAGGAAGATCCACTGCGTCCAGCGATAAAACTCCGGGTCCGTGGTGGCAACGGAGCGGCGCGGGTCGTGGCCGAGGCCCAACATGGCCAGCTGGCGGCGCATGTTGGCAATGTTCGCCTCAGTGGTCGTGCGCGGGTGGGTACCGGTCTGGATGGCGTACTGCTCTGCCGGCAGACCAAACGCGTCATAACCCAGTGTGTGCAGCACGTTCTTGCCCAGCATGCGGTTGTAGCGCGCGTACACATCCGTGGCAATGTAACTCAGCGGGTGGCCGACGTGCAGCCCCGCACCCGATGGGTAGGGGAACATGTCCTGAACGTTGAGTTTGTCCTTGGGCAGTTCGACCTGGTCTTGCGACGCTTGCGGAGCAAGATCACCAACCGGGTTCGGTGCGTAAAACGTGTGGTTGTCACGCCAGTACGCCTGCCACTTCTTCTCGATCTCATTGGCCAGCTCGGCCGTATAGCGGTGCGGGGTCGCCTCAGTCATGGTTATGCAGTGTAGTGAACAGGCATTGCTTATCTGCGACCTCCGCCCCGAACGCCATTTCCCCAGGGAATTGTTTTCGGGGTCGTTTTTGGGATGTGAAAGATATAGAAAAGATATAGCGGGCTTTTGGACGAGCCGTTTTGCCAGTTGCCGCAGGTCAGCGAATTGTTTCGATATCTTTCTATATCTTTCGGAATTGTTTTCTGCGCGTATTTACGCGCGAATCCAGCGGGTGCCGCGGCCACGAGGGGGACCTTCCGGATCAATCCTTGCCCTACCGAGGCTTCGAAGGTGTCGCAGGATTCTGCCCGCCTCTGCAACGCTGACGCCAGTTTGATCGGCGATGTCGGCGGACCGGAGGGTTTCGCCGTCGAGAAGCTTTGCTTCGATCCATTCCTGAATACTTACCGTTGCCAGTTCGCCGGCCTGGCCCAAGTTGAGAAGTTTCCGAGCCTCGCCGCTGAGTGTCCATTCGTTTGCGTCGGCTACGGAATCGAGGAGGCCGCGGTCCACGAGCTCGTCCATGAGCTCCCTAACTTCAAGCGATGTGAGCTGGGTTTTCTGCACTGCGGTCGTTGCCGTGATGAGCGCTGCGGAGTTGAGATGCCACAACACAATCAAGGACGCCACACTATCGACGACAACCTCCCCGTAACGCTTCGACAGCCGCCTCAGCCCCTTGATGAAGTCCACGTCCGGTTTTTGTGCAGCCAGAATCACTTGGACGTTCACATCGGTTGCGATAACCTCCGGCTCACTGCGTCCGGTTCGGAGCATGGTCGCCCACATACGGTCAAAACCACGAGAGCTTTCTTCCGCCAACCCCAGCGTGCGCATTGCCGCCATCAGCCGGTTGTTCCGCGGAACCGAGGACGTAGATAGGAGTTTGTCCCGGGTCACACCTGGCGGGAGTGGGCCAGGGGAGGTGACTTTAAGCGTTCGATTGGACTGCTCGACAACCACCGGGCCGGGCAGTCGCCAGTCGCGGTGAATGAATGCATTCGCAACAACTTCATCAACGGCCTGCTCGGGAAAACGGCTGATGGCAACCTCTTCACCGTCGTCAAACTGGACCCGTTCAATCTCAGTGTCACCGTTTTCGGTGATCAGTCGGCGAAGGCGGGGCAGTGCCAGCAGGACCGGGTCTGAAATCAACGTCGCCCGGGGTTCCTCACCCGGCAACGTCCGCCAAAGGTGGCGCACAACCACGTCCGTTGGTTCTGGACTGGCCAGGAGAATTTCGCCGGCGCGTTTAAGTTTGCCGTCGTCACGCAAAAGCCCAAGTTCCCGCAACAGTCCTGCTGTGGTCTGGGGGACGGCAGCATCGAGGCCGCGTGTCCTGCGGTGTTGGCGGAGCATCCTGCGTGCCTCTTCAACTACCGCTAACGGCAAGTCGTCTATCGAGATATCGGCTGGTCCGTTTGAGTAGTCCGGGTTGCGACGTGCCGCGTCGATAGCGCGACGCTCCTCTTCCGTGATCTCCTTGCAGGAGAATTGGCCGTCTGCGGTGCGCTTCTTCGCGGCGCCGTCGCTACGCGTGTACAACGCCCGCGCTTCAGGGACGTGAATAACAACGAGCCTTGCGCCCCACGCATCCAACGTCGTGACCTGGACGTTCATGTTAGGATTGGTCTTGACGAAGATCCGGTGAGTGATCTTTTCTTCATCCAGTTTGGTACCCGTAAACGCTTCCCTCCCGGGAACCTTGTCGGCGACACCCACCACGATGTACCCCATGGCTGCTTCCCCGTTCGCCATGCAGACGGCCTCATCCACCAACTTGTCGACGAACCGCTCCCTCTCCGCCTGTCCTCCCCCTCGAGCGGCGGGGTCCTCCTTGAACTCCAAGATGAGCGACTCCTGCGAGTCCGCCGTTGCCCCGTCATTGATCGCCTGAAGCGCATCACGCACGTTTGGGAGAAGATCATCCCAGGCAGATTCTGTAACCATGGTGCGATTGTACATTTCCCCAGGGAATTGTTTTCGGGGCCGTTTTTGGGATTTGAAAGATATAGAAAAGATATAGCGGGCTTGCGGGCAGGCATCTACAGAAGTTTCCCCAGGTCAGAGAATTGTTCCGATATCTTTCTATATCTTTCGGAATTGTTTCCTGCGCATTTATTCGCCCCAAAATGTCCCTACATTACAAATTAATAACGACAACTGGCTATATTGATAGCTGTTCATAACTCCCCTCTAAGATTTGGAGCTCCCGTGAAGAAGATCGCCGCAGCCACCCTGGCAGCAACCCTGACCCTTTCCCTCGGCGCTGTTCAGGCCAACGCCGCAACCAACGAGATGCGCGGCATGGGCGACGACCGCGTCTGCGTTCTGACCCTCGATGGCCAGAAGAACAAGATCGAGGTCGCACCGGCCAAGGTTGACGAAAAGGTCAAGGACATCCTCCCGGACAACAAGAACGGCCTGGTGCGCACCAGCGCTGACCTCGGCCAGGCTTTCGGCTCCTCCGACCAGGAGCTCATCAACGGCGCCAACAACCTCGAGGCCATCGACGCCTGCAAGAAGGGCGTGGACTACAAGACCGCCGATATGACCGCGGGCAAGAAGGCTGCCATCATCGGCTCCACCGTGCTCGCTGTGATCTTGGCAATCGCTGGTCTGGCATCGCCGTTCGTCGGCCCGATGATCCAGCAGTTCCTCCCGCGCTAATCTTTGCGACGACACCACGCGGCCGTTCCTCACCGAACGGCCGCTTTTCCGTTGCCCGGCGCCGATAGTTGGTGGGCCCCCAGTTGTCCGCAATGCGGAGTCCGCAACGCTAGCGGCACCTGCAATGCCTGCAGTGCCCCGAACAGGGGTGACGAAATTCCCTTTCGGCGACCGTAATTGTCACCCGCCATACATGGGAATATCTTCATAAGTGGAATCTGTTTTTCCCCTGTCCAAGAATTGGAGTTTCTCTGTGAAGAAGATCGCCGCAGCCACCCTGGCAGCAACCATGACACTTTCCCTCGGCGCTGTTGACGCCAACGCTGCGTCCAACACGATGACCAAGGTCCAGGGCCGCAACGCCTGCAACATGACCTTTGACAAGCCGTCCAACATCGAATACACGAACGGTCTCAAGGACCCGGTCAAGGTTAAGAAGCTCCTGGACTCGGATAAGGCCAATAACCTTATCGACTCCGCCCAGACCTCCTCCAAGATTGGCGAGGCTTTCGGCTCCTCCGACGAGACCTCCGTCAATGACGCAAATAACCTCGCTGCACTCCGCGCTTGCGCCCAGGGCGAGACTTTCAAGTCCCAGCCGATCACTGACAGCGAGAAGGCCGGCATCATCGCAGGCACCGTCATCTCCGCTCTGGTCCTGATCGGTGGCGTTCTCGCCCCGGTCGTCGGCCCGATGATCCAGCAGTTCCTGCCGTTCTAATTTCGCCTTAGAACACCAAAGCCGCTCCGGCTACGACCGGAGCGGCTTTTTTTCGTTGGTACATACCAACGGTTGGCGTGAGCCCAATTGTCCGCAATGCGGAGTCCGCAACCCCCGTGCGGACCCTGCGCGCGTTACATAAACATCTGCCAGATGGCGACGCCCATGATGATCACACCGAGAACGAACACGAAGATGGTTTCGGGCTTGTTGGCAAAGCGGCGGAAGGCCTTGGCGTTGCGGAAGAGCAGCATCGGCACGATGTACACCAGGAAGGTGATGAATACGCCGCCGACGACGGAGATCAGGTCCAGGATGGACGGGTTGACCACGGCTGCAGCAACGGTGGTGACGAACACGAAGACGTAGATGCCCCAGCGCATGGCCTTGGGGCTGACGCGGTTTGCAAACTCCGGGGCGACGGCGCGCACGAGGTAGGTGGTGCCTTCCTCGGCACCCATGACGTGGCCGAAGTAGGACGACGCGATCGCACACAGGGCGACGATGGGGGAGAGCACCGCCAGGAACGGCGCGTGGGTTTCGTTGGCCAGGTAGGACAGGACCGGGATGTTCGCTTCGCGGGCGGCGTCCATGCCGTCGGCACCGAGTGCGAGGCTGCAGGACCAGACGAAGAACATGGTGAAGCCGACGAGCATGATCGCGGAGATGGCTTCGATCTTGGAGACGAGCTTTTCGGTGGCCTTCTCGTCGCCATCGAAACGCTTCTGCGCGTCGAGGGCCGCCTGGGAGATCGCCGGCATGTGGCTAAAGGAGAACACGAAGACCGGCAGGATCAGCAGCAGCGCCTGCCAGGTTGGGGTGTCGGACTGGTAGGAGCGGAAGCTGGCCAGGTCCCACTGGGGGATGAGGTAGATGGACACGGCCGCGAGCGCGATGATCAGCGGGTAGACCAGGATGTTGGCAAACGCCAGGGTCGCCTTCTTGCCCATGGCGTAGGCGCCGGTGAGCACACCCACGCACAGCGCCGCCAGGACCCAACGCGGCAGCTGCGGTCCGCCGAGTTGGTTGACCAGGAAGCTGTCCATCGTGTTGGTGATACTCACGCCGTAGATCAACACGATGGGGTAGATGGACAGCCAGTACATCAGGCCCGTCATCAGGCCACGGGTGCGGCCGGACAGGGCGGTAACCACCTGCAGGACGTCGAGGCCCTTCACCGGGGAGGCCGACACGATGCGCGAGTAGGTGCGGTGCGACATGAACACCATCGGCAGCGCCAGCAGCGAGATGAAGATGAGGGGGAGGATGCCGAACGATCCGGCGTCGATAGGCAGGAACAGAATGCCCGCACCGACTGCGGTACCGAACAGGGTGATCGCCCAGGACAGGGTGCTGCCGTCGGGCGCGTCAGCGGCACGTTCGGCCTTGATTTGCCGCATGTCCGCATCTGTCAGATGGTCTAAGTTAAATTCACGCGCTGGTGTGGTCAATGTCGCCTTCCTCGCTAGGGGGTGTCATACGCCACACGGATCATAGACCACGCCCTTGCTTATCGACGAAAACGCCCGCGGCCCCAAACCTCAGGGACGCGGGCGTACATGCCGTTTACCGCTTATGCGCGGGGGAGGACTGCCAGCGGGGACACGTCGATGTGCGTGGCAAGGCCACGATCCTCATCGCGGAACCACGCGCGAATCTGGTCGAACAGGTTCATCATGCGGGTTCACCTCCTTTCAAAGCGTGAAGGTTGTTCACCTTCCGTTCATCTTGAGGCAACCCTAGGCCGGGCCAAATAGTTTGTCAACACCAACGATTGGCCCGTGCGAATAATCCCTGCATACGCACTAAAAATTAATGTGACGCATGTGACTAGAGGAACGGATATGGGTCCCATCCAGTGAAGTACTCAATGCGCTCTCGAGCGATCAATAGAATCGCCGCAACCACCGCTACCAGCACCATAGCTAGGAACACCCAGCCGATCACCCGGCGCGCACCCACGGACGTCGTGCCGTCCTCCTCAGGCGACAGGAAGTGGATGCTCAACGAGAACAACGCCGGCAGGCCAGCGCCGAGCAGCAAGCCGGTGCCGAGCACCATCAACAGAGACTTCAGAATTTCAAGCATGCCTATACCTCTTTACTGGTGGTCCAGGCCGCGGGTCGTATCCACGATGTGGGCGGGTTCGCCGCGGTGGGGGGTGGTGGGTTCGTCGATAAGCGAATCGCTCTCCCAGTCATCGTTGACATTGTCGCGGTGCACCGGCTCGCGCTGCGCCACGATGAACATGTAACCGCCGCAGATCACAAGCACCACTGCCAACATGATGCCGCCCCACACGGGGTCGCCACCAAGATCCGAGACCCAGCGGGCCGCCCACCAGGTGACGAACGCGACGAACGCGGCGATCGGCAGGGTGGTGATCCACGCGATGGCCATGCGGCCGGCAACGCCCCAGCGCACCTCGCCCTTCGGGCCCGTCAGGCCGGAGCCCATGATGGAACCGGTGGCGACGTGGGTCGTCGACAAGGCCATGCCCAAGTGCGACGACGTCAAAATGATCGCGGCCGACGAGGTCTCCGCAGCCATACCCTGCGGCGGGTGAATCTCCACCAAACCCTTGCCCAGCGTGCGGATCACGCGGAAACCACCCGAGTAGGTGCCAATCGCGATCGCAAGCGCACAGGACGCCTGGATCCAAAACGGCATCGTGTGATCCGAATCAAACTGACCCGCGGCCACCATGGCCAGGAAGATCACACCCATCGTCTTCTGAGCATCCGACGTACCGTGCGCCAACGCCACCAGCGACGCCGTGCCAATCTGGCCCCAACGGAAGTAATTGTCGCGGTGCTCCTTCTCCGCATTCGACGTCAGGCGGTACACCAGCCAGGTGCCAATCATTGCGACGAGACCAGCCACGAACGGCGCAAACAACGCCGGCAGGATGATCTTGTGCAGCACGCCACCCCACACGACGCCCTGCCAACCAATCGCCGCGATCGCCGCGCCAATCAGGCCGCCAAACAGCGCGTGTGACGACGACGACGGGATGCCGTACAGCCACGTAAACAAATTCCACAGAATGGCGCCCGTCAGGCCCGCGAACACGACCAGCAGGAGCCGCTCCGACTCAACCGTGTCGCTGAGGTCAAACACGTCTAGCTTCACAATGCCGTTGGCCACGGTCTTTGCCACCGCCACCGACAAAAAGGCGCCGATGAGGTTCAAAATGCCAGCCAGCGCCACAGCCGTCTTCGGCTTCAACGCGCCAGTAGCAATCGACGTCGCCATCGCATTCGCGGTGTCATGGAAGCCGTTTGTGAAATCAAAAAACAGCGCCACAACAATAATTAGGACGAGGAGGATAGTGATGCTCACATCCTGGCATTATGCGCCCTAATTAGCACTTAAGAAACTTACGGTCGCGCCATTAACCTCCCGTTTACCAACCCCTTTGGTGCTACTTTGCTTTACCTGGGGGTTTCCGGTCTGCGGCACGTAGCGTTCACCTTCTGGGGGTAGTTAGCCGGCCACGATGTTCCACACAGTGACACCCATGATCACCAACCCCACCACGAGCACAAAGATCGTGTCCGGACGACGCGCGTAGTGCTTAAACGCCACCGCCTTATGGAACAGCAACACCGGCATGATGTAGACCAAGAACGCGACGAAAATGCCGCCGACCACCGAAATCATGTCCAGAATCGACGGGTTCGCCACCGCCACCAACACCGCGGTGACAAAGACGAAGATGTTGACGGACCAGCGCAGGGTGGTCGTCGATACGCGAGACGCAAAGCCCGGCGCGACCACGCGCACGAGATAGCCGGTGCCCTCCTCCGTCCCCAGGAGGTGACCGAAGTACGACGTGACAATCGCAGCGATAGCGATAATCGGGCTCATCCACGCCATAAACGGCGTATCCGTCTCATTGGCCAAATACGACAACACCGGCACGTTCTGCTCGCGCGCCGCATCCATACCCTCCGCGCCGAGCGACAGCGCGCACGACCACACGAAAAACATGGTGAACGCCACCAGCAACAGCGCCGTGACCAACTCCACCTTGGACACCTCACGCTCGACGGCCTCCACATCACCGTCCTTCTTCTTCTGCACATCCAACGCGAACTGGCTCAACGCCGCCATGTGGCTGAACGAAAACACCAGCACCGGCAGAATCAGCAGCAGACCCTGCCACACCGGCACGTCCGACTCGTAGCCACGGAAGCTGGCAAAGTCCCACCGCGGAATGAGATACAACGACACCACCGCAAGCGCGATGATCAGCGGATACACCAGTGCGTTCGCGATCCACAGCGTGATCTTCTTGCCCAACGCGTAGGCACCCGTCATGATGCCCACCGACACCGTGGCCAGCACCCACCGGTCCACCTGCGCGCCACCCAACTGATTGACGATGAAACTGTCCAGCGTGTTCGTAATCGAAATGCCGTAAATCAACACCGTGGGATAAATCCCCAGCCAATACAGCACCGCCGATGCGAACCCCCGCTTGCGGCCCGTCAGCGCCGTGATCACCTGCAGCACATCCAGGCCCTTCACTGGCGACGCCGCCACAATGCGCGCATACGTCCGATGCGAGAAAAACACCATCGGAGCAATCAGCAGCGTAGCGACGACCAACGGCCAGAACCCGAAACTCCCCGCATTAATCGGCAAGAACAGGATGCCCGCACCCACGCCCGTGCCGAAAAGCGTGATCACCCAACGCATAAACGAACCGTCGGGCTCGTCACCCTCGCGGTGCTCCTTGATCTGGTCAATGTCCGCGTCGGTGAGGTTCTCCGCGTCGAACTCGTCACGCGCGAGTTCCAGGTGTTCATCGCTGTACTGCTCCGGCAGCTCCGGTTTTGTCATAAGGAATTACGGTACAGACGTTGTCTGCGTCAGGCACGCTGCGTGTTTTTGTGCGGTGGGGTTGTCGGTGGTTCGTGCGGAACGCCAAGGTTTCGGTGGCCTCGCCGAACCGCCCGTTTCCGTTCATATGCAGGGCTCGATA
>NZ_KV825972.1:58707-97948 GCF_001835805.1 Corynebacterium sp. HMSC034B08
GTTTTCCGAAATTTCGGCCGATTTTCCCAGAAACCCCGTGACCAGGGGTTACGCATATCGAGACCTGCATATGAAGCCTGGAGGGGCAGCGTGAGAGCCGAAACGGAAACTGGTAACGACGCAACCGCGGCCAGCGCTAGATTCGGCGGCCGGCGTGGTCGGCGAACTCGTCGAGAAGTTCGAGCACGTCGGGGGAGCGCCACCCGCGTTGGCGCTTATCTAACCGCGCGGACACGGCGATCCCGTCGGCTTCCAGGCGCTCGAGTGCGTTGCGGGCGGTCTCCGCTGACACGCTGAACTCTGCGGACACGGCGGCGGTTGTCAGTACGGGGCGCTGCACGAGGAGGTCGAGGACTCGCCAGGCGAGGGCATCGGCACGTGCGGTGAGCAGGCCGTTCCACTCGTTGCGGATCTGCGTGAGCTCTTCTGCCAACCGCGCTCCGCGCCGTGCGGCTTCGATCGATGCCCGGGCGAACAGTTGGACGATGCCATCGACATCACCAGCGCGGTACGCGTCCAGTGCTGCGAAATATCGTGTGGTGTCGGTGAGGAGGCTGGCAGAGATGGGCAGTGCGGTGGTCGTCGCTAAGCAACGGCTCCGCATTAACACGTGGACGAGCGCTCGCCCTGTGCGGCCGTTGCCGTCGGCGAACGGGTGGATCGTTTCAAACTGCGCGTGCGCAATCGCCGCCTGCGCCAGCGCCGGCATGTCGTCGCGTTGCATGAACGCGCCGAGGTCCTTCATCAACGCCTCGAGGTGGCGGTGGTGCGGCGGAACAAACAGAGCGCCGGCGGGGGAGTGGTCGCTACCGCCGATCCAAACCTGCTGGTCACGCAGCCGCCCTGCGATGTTCGGAGAAGACTGCCCCAACAGAATTCGGTGCATCTCCACGATCCCCTGGACGTCCGCCCGCGCGTTCTCCACCGCCGCCGCCATCTGCCGTGTGTTGGCCACGATGAGGTTCGCGTTGGCGCTGCCTCGTCCAGTCACCTCGGCCTCCAGCACTTTCCTTGCCGACGACGTCAGCTTCTCAATCCGACTCGACGCCACCGACTCGCTCCGCAACAACAACGGCGTAAACGGTACGACCCGGTGTGCCTCGGTGGTGTCGAAACGAACCGTCTCAATCGTTGCTGCGTCCAGGACCGTCTGCGTCTCCTGCGACAGTGCAACGCGTTCGTTGGCAATGCGTGGCACCACGGCCGCTGCGTATTGACGCGGCGCATTCCGAATCGCCCGCCGCGAGTACGCAGCAGGCGACGGTGTCCACTGCAGCGTCTCACTACCAACCTTGGGCCAAGTCATGATTTTGACGCTACCACCAAACTTTTGGCCTTAAGTTTGGCAGTTTGCGCGGACCGCCAAGGTTTCGGTGGCCTTACCGACGCGCCCGTTTCCGTGGCCTCGCCGGACCGCCCGTTTCCGTTCATATGCAGGGCTCGATATGCGTAAGTGCCGGTCAGAGCGTTTTCCGAAATTTCGGCCGATTTTCCCAGAAACGCCGTGACCAGGGGCTACGCATATCGAGACCTGCATATGAAGCCTGGAGAGGCAGCACGGGAGCCGGTACGCTCGGCCCCATGACTCAGCCGACCCGCAGCGCATCGCTTCACGACGACACCACCACCGACCGCCTCACCCAATCTGCCATCGCCGGCGCCCTGATCGCGGTACCCGACTACGTCCGTTCCACCCCAGGACGCATCTTCGCGTGGACGGCGATCCTCGGCGCGTACGCGGCGGCGGTGGCGAAGTTCGACACCGTCTACGAAGACACCGACCACGACGTCACCGCCAAGGTGGAGGAGAAGCCCGACACCACGAACCCGAAGGTCACGTGGGGGTTGTTCGCCGGGGGGATCGCACTGAATGCGCTGGGCCTGCGCCTGCACGTTGTCGTCCAGACGAAACTCGCCCGCGCACTCGAGCGCCGGGGCGTGAAGAAGCCGCACACGTTGCTCGGCGCCGCGTTTGCAGCGGTGATGTTCGCGGTGCTCGAGGCCGCCGCACGGGTCAGCCTGCGCTAGCGCTGCCTATCGACGAACGCTCGCCCCACCAATAGCTCCCTCACCGGCTCCTTCTCACCGAAGACGTAGAACCGGGCGAGGAAATCGTTGAAGTGCTCGGCGACTGACGGGTCCTTCTCATCGAAGGGGACCGTAAGGAGCAGGCTCGACCCCTCGCCGATGAGGTAACTGTTCGCGGCGAAGATAGCGGTGCGCTTGTTGCCGTCTTCGAACGGTTGCGCGCGGGCAATCTCGAGAAACAGGTCGACCGCTGCGTCTTTGCTGGTGTCGCTATTGAGCGTCTCGGTGATCAGGACGTCCAACGCCTGCTCCGACACCGCCGGCGGCTCGTGGCGACCGTAGCGGGTGCGCACGCCGATGCCCTGGTCGTCGGTACGCAAACTGCCCGGGTTGAGCGCGGCGCTTCGCGTCAGTGTGGCGTTGATGCGCCGCAGGTAGGCGGCACTGATCGGGGTACCGGTGTTGCTGAGGATGAACTCGCCGGCTGCCTTGAGATCCTCGAGCAGGGCGAGGTCACCGCGGCCGCGCACGCCGGTGGTGTCACCGGTTTCGAGGAAACGACCCGTGGCGGGCCTGCTAGTGGAGAGGTTGTCGAAGACGACACCCGCGGTGAAGATGACCTCGAGAAGTTGGCCGACGTTCATGGGGCCTCCCGGTTCCGGCGGTTGGGGTTGATGGGATCGAGTGTAGGGGGCGGTTAGTTACTGAGCGCGCCGCAAGTCCGACACTTCGCGGTGGCGGGCTCGCTCTCGAATGTTCGCAAGCCGCTCCTGCGCAACAGAGTCATGGGACTGCCTCCAACGCAGGTACGTGTCCTGCAGGTTCAGCCACAGCTCTGCCGAAGTTCCCAGCGCCGCACCGACGAGGGCTGCTGATTCTCTCGTGAGCTCGTGTTGCCCTGAAATCAACGCTTCCACAAACGTCGTTGGCTGGCCCAGAATTTCTGCAAAGTCTTCTTCACTCCAGCCGCGCGCTTCCAATTCTTCAGCCAGGTAGTCTCCGACCGGAAAAGCTTCGGCCAGTGGTTGAGTAGTCATCGTTCACCTCCCATTAGTGGTAGTCGACCATCTCGATCACAACTACGATGCGTCTATCTTCATCTGTCTCAAACCGAATGACAAGGCGAAATTGCCTGTTTAATCGAATCGATGAGGTACCGACTCGATCGCCTCGAAGTTGCTCGAGTCTTAAGGACTTCAGCGCTCGCAAATCTCTTTCGTCACTGACATTTGCAAGTACCTGAATCTTGCGACGAAAGGCTCGCACCAGCTCGGGAGACCAACGCTTTGGCTGGAACGTTGAATCTTCGGCAAGGCGTTTAAGGATCTTGTCTTCGAAACGAATTCTCACGCAGGCCATGACTCCGTCTGGTGAAAACACCGGCCGTTTGAGAACTTGCCTAAATTACGCGTTGGCCCGCTTGCCCACCCTTTTCTCCCCATGAGAAGAAGTGTAGAGAGCGATCTACGGTCTGCATAGCCTCTGCCTGCTCATTTGAGTGAACACTTCCCCGCGGAAAACCGCACCAAACGAATAAAGTGCTAAACAAGCAGCGCTTGGGGGTTCACACGCAAGACGCGCCGATGCTGGCGACCTCGCCCGACTAGAGGAACCGGCCTTCGCGAGCTGGCTGGTGGACAGGTCGTCGAAGACGACACCCGCGGTGAAGATGACGTCGCGGAGCAGCGTGACGTTCATGGGCACCTTCCGGGACAGCGACGAAGACAGACAGCACCGAGTGTAGGAGGCGGATGCGGGGGTCAGTTACTCCTCGTCTGGCAGTGGCTCACCGTATCCGGTGAGAAGGCAGAGTTTCGAAAGGTTGTTGTAGATCTCGATACGTTCCGCCTTGAACTTCCAGCACAACGTGCCGAATAGGTCGCCAGGGTTCACGCCTTCTTTGCTTTTGGCCACGAACAGGTGGGCAAGACGGTTGGCGAACTCTTGGTCGTGCCCCTCCACGGTTGCTCCGCCGCCCGCTGTTCTGCGGTCGGTATAGATAACGTTCCACCCGCCGTTGGGCGACTCGATAACCGCAACCTCACCACGACCCGAGACAAGACCATATGGAAGATAACCAGCCATTGCTTCTCCTCGTGACGCTGACCTGTAATCGTCTCGGCCCGCGTCGCTTCGGCTAGTACAACTTGTTGGTGCCGCCATCGACCATGAGGGTTTGGCCGGTGATGTAGCGGGCGTCCTCGCTGAGCAAGAATGGAACGACCGGGGCGACGTCTGTATCTGGGTCTCCGAAGCGGCCGAGCGGGATGCGCTGCAGGGACTGCTGGTAGAGCTCCGGGAATGCCTCGGACCACTTTTGTACGCCCTCGGTTAGCGCCATCGGGCCGACGACGTTGACGCGAATGTCGTCGTTCGCCCACTCGTTGGCTACCACGCGTGACAGGCCGCGGATCGCTTCCTTAGCTGCTGCGTACGCCGCCTGGGTGGGCTGGCCGACAATGCCGGCGCCGGAGGCAAAGTTCACGATCGCGCCACCGTTGTCTTTAAGGTGCGGGTAGGCAGCAAGCATGAAGTTCTTGGTGGCCTCGAAGCCGGTGCCGAAGGACAGGTCCCAGTCCTCCTGTTCCAGATCGCTGAATGGCTTTTGTCGCGACGCGTGAGCGTTGTTGACCACGCCGGTGAGCTTTCCGAACTTCTCCACCGCAAGTTTTACGGCCTTCTTTGCGGTCTCCGGTTTGCTTACATCGCCGTTGAGGAAGACAACATTGTCGCCGAGGTCGTTCTCGAGGGCGGCGCCGGCGTCGTCGTTAATGTCTACGGCCACAACCGTCGCTCCACGTGCGACGAGAGTGCGCGAGATTGCCCCGCCGATGCCCGCCGCGCCGCCGGTGACCACGGCGACCTGATCCTGCAACTGCGTGTTCATATCTTGAGTGCTCATGAACCCGAGTGTAGGGGCGGATTGGCGAGGTTACCCGTGCCTCCACGCAAGAAATGTGTCTTGCAGATTGAGCCACAGCTCTGCCGAGGTACCACGTGCTGCTCCGACCAGCTCAGCGGATTCCCGCGTAAGCTCCCGCTCGCCCGAGATGATCTCTTTAACAAAGCGCGTCGGCCGTCCCATGATCGCGGCGAAATCTGCTTCGCTCCAACCACGTTCTTCTAATTCCTCCGCGAGGAAATCTCCCACTGGGAACGCTTCTGCCAAAGGTTGAGTAACCATTGTTCACCTCCGTCAGTGGACCATCGGAGGACCGTCAGTGGACCTCCAGTGGCCACTGACGATACCGCCGCTACGCGGGCCGCATCCCCCAACTGCTGAACCGGTGCCGGTCTACCGCCTCCTCCACGGCATACACCATGTCCCGAAGGGCACCGTACCCCGCGAGCTTCGCCTCCAGGTCCACGATCAATTGCAGGCCATCGACCCACATCTCCATAACCACGCGCGGTTCCGCCGTCCCCGGCGCGAACAGCGGCAGCGGGAAGTACGCTGAGCCGGAGTCTTTACCGATTTCACTGCCATCCACCTCGCTGCATTTGTAGTTCAGGCCCATCTCTGCCAGGCCGTCACCAGCCAATTCAGCGCTAGGTTCTGGGAACTCAACCTCTCGGATTTCCACCCGCATCGCGCGATCCGCCTCGTCCGCATAGGAGAGAGGTTGCGGCAACACGCGTGAGATGGTGTCGCAAATCGGCCCCATCATGTCCAGACGTCCGGCGTCGTCGCATTCCCGCGCGGAGATCGCGAGCCCGTATACGCCAGCAAACCGCAGTTCGTGCGCGAGTGCCTCCCCGCTGATCTCCACCATCAACCTGGCCGCCGAACCCGCTGATTCGACGGTTGTCGCCTGCCGCATCAGCAGCAGCAGCGGCAAGCCAGCCATCAAAACGATGCCTGCGAGGTGCTCAGCCACCTCACCTGCTTCCGGCTGCTTCATACTGACCGTCCGACGCTTTCTGGCCGCCCGATTCAGTCCGGCAACAACCGCGTGCCCAAGCTCCCGCCCGGAACCGTCAATCTCACCGAATCGGTTCGCAACAATTATCCGGCCCCCAACGTGCGTTCCCGCCGCTTTGGCCCCAATTTTCCAAGTTTTCATCCCCATGCCCGGCAGCCTACGTCGCACCCCGCGCGAGCACAGCCCCTCACGTGCTCATTTCAGTGGACATCCGCCTACCGACGCACCAAAGGTTTTCTCACTACAAACAGTTGGTGAACACCCAATTGTCCGCAATGCGGAGTTGTTAGAGCCAGTCTGCGCCCTTGTCATCGAGATCGACCATGGCGGCCCACCACAGTCATATGCAGGTAGCTCATCCGCAGCATTTGACCCCGCCGATTCCTCAGACCGCCTCAGTGTCTGACGGAGGTCGTTCTTTTCAGCCGCTAACTTGGCTGCCTCGAGAATGTCCGAGAAGAGATTGATGGAGGTGCTCATGCCGAAGATACCATTAAGCGTCAACGCTTCAGGCAATAGCTCCATGCCCGGCAGTTTCAAAACTTGGCGGCCTCAAACAGTTGGTGCGTACCTACTTGTCCGCAATGTGGAGTCCGCAAGGGGCGACGCTCAAAATCGCCCCAGCTCGTCAGCTCTATGCACGACGGGTTCAAGGTCGTACCCGAGCACGGCAAGAACGTCGATCACCTTGCCGATCTCCGCCGTCGGCTTACCGTGCTCCAGCTCCCGAAGGAACCGGTCCGACACGTCGGCAAGCTCGGCGACCTCCAGTTGGGTCAGCCTCCGCTCCTTACGCTGGGCGCGCACAAAGCTGCCGAGTGCCTCTATGTCCACGTGTCACGTCTCCTCGCTGACCGTATGCTGTTACGGAACGTTCGCACCGAATCTGTTCCTATAGGCCGTGAGGTTAGCGCAAAACAGCGCATTTCGGTGTGTTCGCTCCGACTTGGAGGCAAGCGCCCTCAATTTCAGATCGGCACGTTCGTTTCGCCGAGGGCAAGCTCGCAGGGTGGCCTCGGCCGCATACACGCAGCGATCTGCCTATCTACGCACCGGCTTAGCCCAGCGGCGCGTAGCCAAAGTCACCGCGCTGCACCTGACTGCGGGCATTCGGGTCGAAGGTTGCGCACAGGGCTGCCGCCACGTAGCGCACACCGCCTGCCGGCGAAGAGGAGCCGACGCGCTCGGCGCAGTTCTCCAGGGCTGGCAGGCCGATACTCTCCCCGGGCGAAGTCATGGAGAAGAAAGACGCGGCCATCATGGTGTTGCCATCGGCGCGCACGTATTCCGAAGAGCCCTTAATAGCTTGCCAAGCAATCGCCCCGACGGGATCGGTGCGGAACTGGTCCCGCTCAGTAGGGGTCAGCTCGGCGTTAGCAGCAGGCACGGACAGTGTTGTGATGAGTAGTGCTGCTGTTGCAGCAAGGAGAGGAAGCTTTTTCATAGGAACACTCTATCTCCCGCGCCACAGTTCTTCTTGGCATTGCCGACCCCGGCTTAACTGATGGCGCTGCGCAACTGTCGAATCTCGGCAGGCCCCACACGGCGCAATGCGGAGTCCGCACGGGATGACGCATCGACGACCTCTACCACCTCAAGCTGAGTCAGGATTACGCTCAACCCAAGCGGAGCTGGACGAGTTCATCGAGAACACCAACCTCATCATCAGCGCTCTAGGCGTTTCCGCTTTCCAGCCGAAGGCAACTTCGTCGAAGTCTCGCACCTCGACCAACACGGCTTCAGCTTCGGCGCGCCCGAGCGACGACGAAGAACCGATCTTCGAGCTCACCGTTCTCAGCCAAGGTGTTCAAGGCTTGGGCCAGCGCACCACTTCCGGTTTCCTCGTCCTCGAGGGATCCACGTTGCGGCCGGAGCTGCGTCCCAGCGCCCCGCGAGGGGTCCACGCTACCCGGGAGCGCTACGCGGACCAGATCCAGGACAACACGCTGACCTCAGACTTGGAGTTCACCAGCCCGTCCGCCGCAGCGGCGTTCCTGGTGGGCGGTGCAGCAAACGGCAGAACGATGTGGCACCTGCAGGATGAACCGTCCACCACGCTCGCAGCCTGGGAAGACCGCGAGGGGGACGAAGCCGACCAGCAGGCAGTGCTGCCCGAGCCGCCCGAAACCCCCTAACCCTCCGGAAGCAGCTCCGACCGGTCGCCGACGGTTGTGATCACGAGTTCGTCGCGGGCTCGAGAAGCAGCGACGTACAAAAGCGATCGTTCGCGCTGCAGGGCTTCGCGGGCATCGGCTTCAGAGAGGTGCTTGAGGCGGTAGCGCACCGGCATGATGTCTTTGCCCACGCCCATGAGGATGACGTGGGTGAATTCCAGACCTTTGGCGCCGTGCATGGTCATTACGCTGACCTGCTCGTGGGAGGCGAGTTCGGCGTTTTTGGTTTGCACGGCGTCGATGCCGTGGGCGGCGAGTCCCGCAACCACGCGAGAGAGTTGGCCGCGGGTGCGGCACATCACGCCGATGCGGACTTCGGATGCGTTGTCGACGTCCAGCCAGCGGTTGATGCACTCGGCAGCTGCGGCGAACTCCTGTTCCTCCGAGGTGCAGGACAGGATCTCGGGGGCGGGGCCGGTGCGGGCGGAACGGTAGTAGTTGACGTTGTCTTCTTGGCCTTCGGCGTCGATAAACGCGGTATCGCCACCCAGCAGGATGCGCAGGGCGTAGTCGAGGTTCTGCTTGGTGGTGCGATAGTTCAGGGTCAACCGGTTGGAGGCCCGCCCGCGGGTGGAGATGCCGAAGTGGGACAGGGTCAGCGGGTTGCCGTAGATGCGCTGGTGGGAGTCTTCGGCGATGAAGATATCGTTCGGTCCCGGCGCGACGCAGGCGCGGAGGAAGTGCCAGTGGCCGGCGTTGAAGTCCTGGGCTTCGTCGACAATGACGTGCTCGAACATGGCCTCGCCACCGCGCTCGCGGCGGACGTTCAAGATCTCGGCGCCGACGGCGGACATGGTGGGCCAGAAGAGTTGGCCGTCGATGGCTTGGGTGTGCATGACCGATTCGAGCACCGCCCAGACTTGTTTGCGCTGCTTACGGTTCAGCGGGGTGCCGCGGCCGGTGCGGGCGACTTTCAGATACTCAGCCTGGGTCGTGATCCTGTTCGCCAACACTACGGTTTCGTATTCGGCTTGGAGGAAGGTGTCGTTAGCTATCTCGCGTGGCATGGCCTCGTCGGTGCTTTCGATGGCGGCGTCCCACACGTTGCGAGCGGCGAGGTCGGTGTAGGGGCGGACGTGTGAGACGGAATCCCCAAGCACGCGCCGGGTGGCTTCCGCGACTTCCTCCGAGGTTCCCAGGGATACGGCTTTGCGGACGACGGCGTCGATGTTGTCTACCCAGACCCCGGGCTCACCGGGCTCGCCCGCTTCGGGGTACGACGCGTTCAGCGCGTTGAGCTGGGACTTCAACCCGTGGGCGAGGCCTTTGGTGAAGGTGGTCAGAAGGATCGCTGGCGGGGTGTCACCGGGGGCCTGGTTGGCCACTTTGCGGCGTGCGAGGTTGTTCGTGCGGTGCACAGCGACGACGGTCTTGCCGGTGCCGGCGCCGCCAAAGACACGGGATGAGCCATTGCGTGCGCCTTCAGCCATACGGCGCTGCTCCGGGTGGATGTACACGCGCCACTGGTTGAAGGAGCCGGACTCGATGACGGCGCGCAGGGATTCGGTCTCCACGTCGTCGACGTAGGCGAATTCCAGCCCGGCGGCTGCCTTGCGCAGGCCGGCGAGCAGACGCGTGTCTTCCGGTGCGGCGGCGTCTTCGGAGGAGACTTTCTCCAGGTCAAGCGCTTCGCGGGTTTGATCGATGTCGTAGCCAGCAACCAGGGCGAGCATGGCTTCGTGCTCCCACTTGGGGCGATCTGCAAGCAGCGCGTCCAACTCGGCCTCGGTGTCCAATTCCTGCGCGCGCGTGGTCAGCGCTGGGTCGATGCCCAGTTCGTCCCAGAGTTGCTGCGGGGTGTAGCCAGAAAGCGCTTCGCGCGGAACAGCGGTGTGCGTATCGACGACCTCCGCAACCACACCGGAGCCCTCCACCGAATCGGCAGCAGCCTGCTTCTCCGCCAACTCCTGTGCTGCCTGCGCCGCTGCCTCGGCCTTCGCCTGCGATTCGGAAACGGCCTGCTCGGGGGTTTCTTTGATCAGGGTGGTGATGCCGTTGATGGGGTTGACTTCGAGGCGCAGTGTGGCGGGGTCGAGGCGTTCGGCTTTGAGGTTGCCTTCGTCGTGGGAGTCGACGTCGACAAGCACAAAGTGGTGCGTTTCTTCGTCCTTGATCTCGAACAAAACAGCGCGGAATTGATCGTTGATGCGGCCGGTGCGGACGCGCTTGTCCACGGCGTTGGACAGCGTCTTGATCTTCAACGACGGGTTGGTCGGGTCCGCCGAGAGCTTCTGCAGGAAGTTCATCGTCGGTTTCATCAGGGCGCCGTCGAGTTTGAGGCCGCCGTAGAGGCTGAACGTCACCATGGTTGTCACTCCTTGCCCAGCAGTGCGGCCGGGATTGTTTGCGGGTTCAGGCTACCGGGGTAGAGCAGTGTCCAGCCCTCGTTGCGCAGTTTGGTTTCGGTATCAGGGTCGGCGCCTTCCTCGTCAAGCATGAGGGCGATCTGGTGTTCGACCCAGGTCACCGCGGTGGGCAGGCCGAGGAGTTCCTCGCCGATTTCCTCGGTTTCGGCCGCACCTGCCTCCGCGAGCACCTGCAGCGCGGCGACCACGTCGGATTCGTCCTCGAACTCCTCGATCGCTTCGGCCCACATGCCGGATGCTTCCTGGGCGGCAGGTTGGGGCGTTTGCTTTTCGACGACCCCATCTCCCGCACCTGTCCCCACCTCCACATGGTTGTTTGCCAACCACATGATGTTGGCGAACCGCAGGAACGTCACCCACGTGTCTTCGGTGATTGAGCCGGATTGTTCGGCATCCACCATGAGGCGCGCAGGCACCACGGTCCCGCTTGTGCGGTGCACGTCGAAGAACAGCTCGTTGCGGTATGTGAACCGGATGCCGCGTTCGGTGCGAGCACCAGGCGACACCTGGGACAAGTACCACATCATTGCCGTATCCATGGCGGCGTAGGACTTGCTGAAGGGGTCCGTTAGGTAGCCGAGCAATTGCGTGACCGGCGAGGACTGCAGGAAGGTATGGGCCGGGTCATCCAGAGCCCTGCAGTGCGTACCAACCGCCGCGCGCCCCTTCTCGGTCACCCACGACGGACGCGTGGCGGTTTGGTTCACTTCTGCCTCGCGCCAGTCGAGGTCGGGGTTGGTGATGGACCAGGGGAGGTAGTCGTCGATAAGCAATGCGTTGCGCAGGGCGATGTCGCCGGGGAAGCGGTAGTGCTGCTCGCTGAAGTGGAACGCCTTGCCGTCGGTGTACACCGCGACGGGGCGCACGCTGGCGTTGGTGCGGTGGCGGAAGACGAAGTCGGGGCGGGTGCGGCCGAGATCGACCTGCTCGTGCATCGTCCAATCTTGGCCGCCAAGTTTGATGTTCCACTTCACCCCGCCGGCACTGGGCAGGTCTTCGACGGTGCCCTGGGCGGCGACGATGGCCTCGCGGATGACTTCGCGGAAGCGCACCTCCAGGTTGGATGCGGGATCCAGCACCGGTGCCTCGGTTTTCGTCTCCCACGCGACGGTCAGCGGGTCGACGTCGGGGGAGGGGTGGTCCTGGTTGGTCAGGATGGAGCGCAGCGCACGCTCGGCGGCGGCGCGCGAGGTCACGTCCAGCTGCTGTGAGTTGGCGTAGGGGAGGAGGCAGTCGGGGCAGGCGAGGCGGTCGTCGTCAAGGCAAGAGCACGCTTTGACTTGCTTGAAGGCTTGCTCGAGGAGTTGGCGCACCGCCTCGGGGGAGGCAAACTGCGACAGGTACCCGGTGCCACCTGGGACGTTGTCGTGCATGAGCAACGCCTCGACGGTGTTGCCGCGCGCGTCCGGCACGCGCACCGTGGCCACGCTGAGGTGCTGCGGATCGCCCCCGAGAACCTCCTTGAAGCCGAGTTTGATCGCGGCGGTCAAACTCGGAATGGTGGCGTTATCCCCGGCAGTCAGCGCGACCGGCACGTGCAGCAGCACGCCCTGGGTCTGCAGAGTGCGGGACAGGGCGACGGTGACCACGTCCTCTTCACGCTTGTTGCGCTGCGGGCACCACGGGCGGTGATCCCACTTGGAGTTCGCGCCCTTTTCGGAATCCAGGTGGCCGCAGTAGTTACACACGGTGAACAGGGGCGATTCGTATTCCTTCGCCGCAATCATGCGCTTTGCCGCCGGTCCCCGGCCGAGGTTGAACCACCGCAGGTCCACGTACCGCAGGTACTGGGCGCCGAAACCCTGGGAGAGGAACCACGCCGGGCCCTCGCCACCTTCGGGCACGGCGAAGCTCAGGGTGGTTTGGAAGCGCAGGTTGATGCGTTCTTCGCGGGAGGCATCGATAACCGCACGCGCCCGATCCACCTCCGCGCTCACGCGACGCATGCGGACGGTGTCCAGCACCTGGCCCTTATCCGCAAACGTCGGCTCCGCACACACCGGACACGCGCCGGGCGTGTGGCCGGCCTGGACGAGTTCGCCGTAGGAGCACTGCGGGCACAGTCGCCACTGTTCGATGTCGGCGCCGTTGTGGCCTAACTCCACCGCGTCCACGCGCGCGGCGATGCCTCTGGCGTAGAAGGTGTTGCCCGGCGCGAGTTCTGTCAGCGCGGAGGAGACGCCGCGGGACAGTTCGAACGTTTCCGGGTCGATCTGCATGGTGGTGGGGTTGAGTTGGCTGACCACGACGGAGAGTTCCACCGTGTCGTCGAGCAGGGTGAAGTTGGGCAGCAGGCCGTAGCGCTCCATGGCACCGATCCAGTGGTCGCCGTCCACGATGTAGCGCAGGTCCTGCTTCACGCGGTTCAGCGCGGCGTTGGTGCTGCGCTTTTCGCGCTCCAGGTCCGGGTCGGCGTTTTCGGTGCCGGCGTTCGGGTCCACCTTGGCAGCGAGTTCTTTACGACGATCCTCCAACCGCTGCCGGCGCTGCTCCAGCGTATGGCGTTCTTGCTGCCACAGGTTCTGGGTGCGCTGCAGTTCGCCCGCCAGCGAGTCGTGGCCTTGGCCGACGGCCCAGGTGCGCACGCCGTCGAGGGTGAGCTCGTCCACGTGGGAGGCGGACACGGTGGCCAGGAAGGCGTTGACGCGGTCGGCCACGCCATCCACGATGTCATCGGTAAGCGCCTCCACCAGGGAAATCTTCCGGTTGGAGAACACGTCGATGGCTTTGCTGATCTGCAGTCCGTGGGCGGAGAAGTTCAGCGTGTCCACCAGGTAGGCGGTGGTTTGGCGGCGCAGGATCTCCGTTGCGGACAGGAACGCCGCGGGTGGTGCAACGGTGCCGGCGATGACGGACAGCGGCTGGTTCAACTTCGGCAGGATCGCACCGCGCCCCTGCACGAATGCCAGCACGAGCGAGTTGCCGGTCAGACGCCCGGCGCGACCCACGCGCTGCACGTAGGAGGCGACGGTGGTGGGCAGGGAGGCGAGCATGACGGTGGAGAGATCACCGATATCGATACCCATCTCCAGCGTTGGCGTTGCCACGAGCACGTTCGGAGCATTCGGCGCATCCGATGCACCATCGCCACCACGGAAGGCGCGCTCAAGGGCCAGGCGTTCATCCTTAGGCACCAGGCCGGTGTGTTCACGTGCGACGATGGTGCGCGGGTTGGTGGAGGTGTAGAGCTCCGAGTAGTAGTCGCCCTCCACCTTGTCGGTGCGCAGCTCGCCGGGGCAACCCGGAGTTGGGCACGGCAGGCCGGCAAGCAGTTCGCGGTTGCGCTCGTCCACGCCGAGTTGTGCGTGGCAGGTGCCGCACAACAGCATGCGGGGGTTGTCCTCGCGGCGCAGGATGACGCGCTCGGGCGGGATGGCGTAGATGGTGCCGCCGGTCTCGGTGCTCACGGCGGTAAGGACCTCCGCGTTGGCCAGGGCGCGGAACGCCCCGGTGAGCGCGGTAGCGGCGTCGTGGGTGGAGATGCCCAGCACCTTCCCTGTCCAGCGCGCGTAACGGCCACGCGCACTGCCGAGCGGGGTCAGGCCGCGGTCGACGTCGTTGAGCGTCGGCCCGGAACGCGGGAACTCGGGCGCACCACCCTTGGGGAAGCTGGGCACGCCGTCGGCCTTGGCGTAGCGGTTGTGCAGACGCCAGGAGTTGGCGTCGTCCGCCAGGTAACTCTTGAGCAGCGGGGAGTTGATGCCGCCGCGCTCACGGACCTGCTCGAGCAGGCCGCGCATCCAACGAAGGCGCAGGTCCTCGGTGAGTTCGACGGTATCGAAGAGGGTGTCGTCGAGAGCTTTGAGCGCCTCGTCGGCGGCCTCAAGCAGCACAGCATCGTCGGCCTCCACCGCGGGTGCGAGCGTGCCCGTGGACACCAGGGAGCGCGGCAGGTGGGCACGCTGGCCAAACTCCAGGGCGACATCCAGGTGCAGGCGGTTGAGCACCGCCGTGGTGGCCGCCCGGCGCGCACTGCCGTCGGCGTCTTTGGACCAGAACGGGGTGAACCTCGGGGTCTCCGCGATCTCGGGCGGCAGAAGTTCGAAGCGGGCGCGGTAGGGGTCCTCCATCGCGTCTGCCTTGTTCACGATCAACTGTGGCAGGCCGGCGACCGAAACTGCATCGTCGCCAACCACCCGGCGCATAAGCGTACGGATGCCAAAGGCACGCGCACGCGACTGCACAAAACCAGCGCGGTGCGCGGCGTCCTGCACCGAGTCCGCGAACACCAGCGTCTTCTTCTCGTGCTGATCTAGCGACGGCATGCCGAACAGGTTGGACAACCCCACCGACAACAGCGTGGCCACGCGCGAGCCGATGTAGCGGATCGCATCCGCCTCACCGCAGGAGGGGCAGACCTGGTTGATCGCGTGTTCCTCGGCGTTGAGCCCCGTGTAGGTGAGCACCGGCACGGACAGGCCTTCTTCGCGCTCCTTCTCGTCCGGCTCGCGGCTGGTCAGTTCTTGAGTCCAGGAGTGGAACCAGGTCAGGTGGCGTTTGCCGTCCTCGTCGTCAAACTCGGAGGCGTCAGTGCCGTCGGAGAGGGATTGGCGGTGTTCGTTGGTGGCGTCGATAAGCGGGCGCACGCGCTCCGGCGATTCGATGGATGCCTTGCGGATCTCGCTACCGCCAAACATCACCGCTTCCGTACCCGGTTCCAACGCGGTCATCCACCCGGCGCGACCGCACGCGCGGCAGTAGATGGCAGGCAGCCAGACCGAGGAGTCGTCAAGCCCCACGTGGCCGTCATCGGCGAAGCGAAAGATGTGGCCGTCTTCGATGGGGGTCACGGCGCGCTCGATGCGGGAGACCTCCCGGACCCACAGGTGTGTTTCCACGCCAGGGAGGCGCTTGCCCTCGAACCCGTAGGCCTCGCCAGCCATGGCGCGCACGTGCGCGACGGCGGTAAGCAGGTGCGTGACAAACTCGCGCGCGGTGTTCTGGCCGAGGCTGCGCACCACAATATCGCCAAGCACCCGCGCCGGGAGGGTGTCTTTCTCCCCGGCGCGCTCGATCAGCGGGCGAGCGGTGGCAGCACCTTCCAGCAGGTCGCGTGTGAGCGGGTGCACGGCGTATGCGGCGATGGTCTCCTCGAGGTCCTCACCAGCACCCCACAGTTGCGTGCGGAAGACGTCCAGCACAACATCCGCGTGGTCGCGCCCAGACGTATCCGCAGCGATGGTGTCCACCACCTCGCGCAACTGGTCGATACTCGGGGGCTCCTGTGCTTGTCGACGACCAAAGCGCCCACCGATCTCATCCCCCCACTGCCCGTAGGTCAGCGTCTTTTCCCCAACCAACGCGTCGGCAGCGAAGCGCTCCCCGAAGATGGTTTCTGCGAAATCGAGCACCTTCTGGGTGTCCTCTTTGCCACCCAGCGTTGCCGAGGTAGCCACCGGTGTGACCCGCCCCAACGGGTTGTCCGCATATTCGCCGATGAACCCCTCCGGCTGGTGTTGCTTGAGCATCAACCCCAACCGGCGCAGCAGTAGCGCCACGTCGGTGCCCTGGGCGCCGTCGTACGTGTGGAACTCATCCAACACCAGGTACTGCAACGACGTTGCGGAGCGCTCCCAAATCTGACGATCAGCCGGGCGCAGCAGCAACTGGTCCAGCATCTTGTAGTTGGTCAGCAGAATGTCCGGCGGGTCCTGGCGGATCCGGTCACGGTCCGTGATCAGTGAGTCCGCCGTAACCTTCTTCACGTTCCCGGTCGCCTCACCGGTGTAAATCCCGGCGGTGACGTTGCCCAGCACCGGCTCGCTGGTGATCAACTTGGCCAGGCGGTCCGCCTGGTCATTGGCCAGCGCATTCATGGGGTAGAGCAGCAGCGCCTTCACACCACGGTGCCCTTGCGCGCGGGCGCGTGCCGCATGGTCCAGCACCGGGTACAGGAAGGATTCCGTCTTACCGGAGCCAGTACCCGTGATCACCAACGTAGGATCCGGACGGCGCGGCCCGTGCTCGTCCCGGCTGCGCAGCCTGCGGAACGATTCCGCCTGGTGGTGGTACGGAGTGAACCACCCCGGCATCCAATCCAGGATCCCTTCCCAGTCGTTCGCGCGTGCGTACGGCAACCGGGAGCGCACGTACGGCCCGTGGAACATGCCGTACTCGGTGTCCTCGAAAAACGCCTTCAGCGCATTGGACGTTTCCGGGTTAGCAAGCGAAAACGCGGTAGCCAAGTACTCAGTTACGCCACCGAGGACGCGCTCTGATGCGTGGACGGGGATCAGGGAAGACACAGTGTCACTCTATCGGGCAGGTCCTGTCGTTTCAGGCACCACCGGAGATAGATATAGAGGTGCCCCGACCAGAGATTTCCTGGTATTTAAGAAAACGGCTTGTTCGCCCCTGCGCACACCTCTATGGTGGAGATCAATACGGCAGGCTCGCTTCCCGGAATGGGAACGCGAGCATTGTCCTTTCTAGGCCCGGCTACTCCTCCCCGCACCGCCCCGCCAACGCCCGTGCAACGGCGAGGTCCTGCCACGGCATACCAACCGTCTTAAACACGATGCGCCGATTCGGATCAAGCGCAACATCACCGCGCACCACATCCACCATAGGAATCACATCATCCCAGGACAGTGCGCCCTTCTCAACAGCAATCGCGACATCGCCAGCCTCGCGCTGCGCGGCACCAGGATCCTCCACGACTACCTGCGCACCTGCCAGCACGTCCTCGTGCAATTCGCGCGTATCTGTGGTGTGCGCACCAACGGCCAGCACGATCACGTCCTCGCGCAACGCCTCAACCGACAGGATCGGCTCTGGTGACGACGTTGCCGTCACCACCAACCCAGCCCTCCCCACAGCCTCATCCGCCTCCGGGGTGCCGGCCTGCACCCACTCGTACGGGAAATCATCTGGCTCGTTCCGCGAGACAAACGTGAACGACACCTCACGCACACCATCAAGCACGTCCGTGATGGTCTCCGCGTGCCCGACCCCTTGCGCGCCGGTGCCGAAGATAACGACGTCCAGCGGTTCCGACGACCCCCGCAACAGATCAACCACACCAGCTACCGACACCGCCGGCGTGCGCAACGTAGTCAACGCCGCCGCATCAATCACCCACTCCGGCGTCAACGTCTTACCACCCAAGAGCAGGTACGAGCCCTGAATGAACGGCACATCCACGTCCGAATCCGTGGGCTGAATTCCGAGCACCTTCACCCCAACAGCACCATCAAGTGCCGACGGCAGCAGGTGCATCTCACCGTGAGGGAGCGCCACCTTCTGCCGCTCTTGGTCGCTCGCAGGGTCGAACCCACCCGTGAGCTCCTCGCGCAGAGCGTCTACCGCTGCCGCTGGCGAAAGCGTTGCCATCGCCTCGTCATAGTCCACGTAACGCATGCGCCACAGTGTATGGATTTTTCTGACAGGGGAGCAGCATACTTCTCGGCGTATATGTTTCCGGTCAAGTGCCCTCACAAACTCGATTCAGGATTGAATCGAAACTATCTCCAAAATACGAGACCCGACACCTTCCCATTTCGTCACATAGCTGGATCACGGAAGTAACCACAAGTAGACCACGTTCAGACCGTCAACAAGTGCGTTTACAACAATCGAAACTACCTTCGATTCGCCCTATAATAAAAAGATGTCTACTCTCCGACAGCGAATCGAGCGCGCTCTCGATGACGAGACTGTCAAGATCCAGCATGAGATGTTTGAAAAGTGCGCCGTATCTCTACTCCGCAACATTTATCCAAGCCTTGAGTCTGTAGCGGGCGGCACTGACGGAGGTTTAGACGGCAGGTTCATCCAGGACGGGAAAACGATTGGCCTCCTTATAACTTCCTCCCGCCGATGGGCCGGCTCAACGGCAAATCTCAGAAAAAACCTAAAATCAGTCTCCGCCAATTACCCAGACATCGATACAATTATCTTTTCCTCTCTTGCGGATATCTCTATGAAACGCAGACAATCCCTCGAGAAAATCGCAAAAAATCTTGGGTTCACTCTTTCTAAGGTTTTCGGGAAAGATTGGTTCGTCGATCAGTTCTATGACCACCCAGACTGGCGCAAAATAATATTGGACCTTCCAGATGGTCCATCCTCGTTCTCCTTACAGCCCACTGGTTGGAAATCTAGAATGTCCACGCATCACACAATCGGACGCCAACAGACATTCGACAAAATCAACCGTTGCGATTCCGATGTGCTTTTGTTCGGTTTACCTGGGATTGGAAAAACCCATGTCGCTGCGAACTTACCCAACGTCGTTTTTTTGAATTCAACTGTTGTCGGCCCAGGGCTCGTTGACGATTTACTTAGTTTCCGTCCCTCGCATGTTGTAGTCGACGATTCCGGCCGTAAAACAAGCCAAATCCAATTGCTCAGAGAGGTTCGTGAGGCGGAAAACTTCGATTTCAAGATTGTGGCAACATGCTGGCCCCACCAAAGAAGTGATGTAGCAAGGAATCTCAACCAGCCAACAGAAATTCATATCGATCGGTTATCTCGCGCCGAGATCGGTGAAATCCTTCGGGCGAGAGGCATCGCACGAACAGCATTGATTGCCCGAATTTTGGAACAATCAGACGGTCGCCCAGGGTGGGCGATCAACCTCGCGAACTTAATCATCGAGCACAAGGACATTCATACCGCTTGGTCAGGCATTGGACTTCAGGCCGCCGTCGTGACATCCATTGAAAACCTGGGATTAGACCGCCGAGCACTAACAGTGTTGGGCACCCTGGCTTTGATTGGCGAACTGGACGAAAGGGAAACCCCGCGCTTCGCGGACCTGCTCGGAATTCCTCGTATCGAAATGATCGAGCTATTGGAGAGTATCGCGACAGCAGGCTTAATAGATGTTTCGCTACAGCGGACCTACGAAGTGCTACGAGCCGTCGGACAGCCCATGAATCTGTATGGCACCCAACCAGGATTAATGAGTGCTTCCCTCGCTTGTGCCGTCTTCTTCTCCGAAGTTAGCCAGCCAGTCAGTATTGCAGAAGTCAAAACAGCCTTTCCCGAAAAAGTGGGATCGGTCTTGCAGCGTCAGTGCGATTCCTACCACCTGAACTCTCAGAGAAACTACTTACCCGACAACGAGGAGATTGAGCACTGGGGAGTTCTAAAGCAGGACACAACTTTGCTTCAGAGTTTCGCTGCGATTGGGCCTAGGCAATCGTGTTTCTGCGCAGAGGCCACCCTTCGCGGTGTACATGATTTGCTGCAGAAAGGTAATAGCGGAAAGGCGCTCCTGCTGGCAGAAGGCTTCGCGGCATCTATTGGTGTAATGCACTGGTCAGATGATTCTTCCGTCATTCAATCCTTCTTAGGAATTCTGAATCTCCTCAGCACCGCAAACGTTGACTACCAAAATGCAATAGGCAAACTAATAACGAGTCTTCAATACACAATGCCCGGCGAAGTACCTTCCCCCAAGCGGAAGATTGAATTTCTTCGATCCCTCCGAGAAGCAGCGATTCCACCTGAGCAGGAAACGGTTTTCATAAGAACGCTAAGCCGACTTGCGACACCAGTTTTCGAGGTCAGTTATCTAGATCCGGAGCAACCAGCGACGTTTGTCATGACAAGCGGAGCCTGGGGCATTGAGGAATTGGAGCGAATTGGCGAGTTATCCACTCAGATTGTGCGAGACATGTGGGGGGACCTTGCCCCTTTATCTCAAAGCTATCTGCTGGACCTACTGGACGGGTGGGTGCGTATTGCCTACCTCGGTGTGACATTTCGGATATCGGATAAGCAACGAGAGGCTGCAAAAACCGTGTCGCTCTCGTTAGCATCATTCATGGCGAAATCGATTTCGGATCCAGGCGTGCGAAGCAGATTTAACGACGTAGCCCGCCCGCTCGGGTTGGGACTGGAAGAACCTGATCGTCTATTTTTCGCTTTATCCGAAGATCTCGATTTTAGGCTCGGTACAGAGGCCGCCATAGTACACCGAGACGCTTCAATCACAACAGCGTTAAAGCCCTACTTGTCCTGCGACCCTGGTGTCCTCATGGAGTGGTTGAATTGCCATTCGGATTCTCTGCAGTTAGCGAACTCCAAGGACAGTATCCCCAATCTTTTTGGGGTTCTTGCCAATCAACAAATAGACCACCTCATCTGGGCACGGTCTGCCGACACTGCAGGATACACAAGAGAGTCGAAGCCACTCATAGCCGAGTCAGTTAAGCGTGGCACTCTTTCAATAAGTGACGTAGAAGATCTTGCAAGTTCGAAAGCCCGATTTCAAACCTTGCTAGAAGCAGTAATTGAGCACAGCGACGACTCTCTTGTCATTCGAGAATGCCTAACTCGCACCTCGACCAAAGACTTCTCCGGAGTACACCCGTATTCGATCCTGCGATCCAATGCTCTTGCCCGGGAAGCGCTCTTCACCCACGAAAACGTTGAAATTCGCAGCTTGTGTGCAGCTATATGGGCTGCTTCTCCTGCATTAGACGTACAGGATGATGCATGGCGGAGGGCCATACTTCAACATGATTTTTGTGAACAGGGGTGTGCTGCGTCGCTTTACGACGAGGCGCTACAAAACATTCTGCAACACGATGTAGATCTTTTCGCGCAGTTGTTCCGGTCTCACCTGCTCTCAAGCGCAGAGAAACACAGTATCAATTTCACGCCTTGGGAGTATGCCCTGGATTCTGCCGACCCACGTGCGAAGAACAAAGTCTGGAGCCAAATCAAATGCTCCTCCCAAGCAGCCGATGCCTTCTGGGCGATAGCAAGAAACGACTTTGCCTGGGCGAAATCCCAAACGTCGGACCCAGGTTTCAAGCTAACCGCTAAAGACCTTTTGGAGTCTTACAGTTTTACTGCCAGCACTACCTACGAATTAATGGAATTGGTTGAAGTGTTTCGCCCGCTTCACCCCGATGCTGGTGGGTTGGCGCTTGCCATGGATTCTGGAATGGTCTCTGGTTCTGAGTCTGAGGTGCTTCAACAACGTCTCGATATCCTGCACCAACTGTCCGCGAGTGATGACCCCTACTTAGCTGAAATTGGAAAGAAAGGAGTCTCTCTATACGCTCCACGCCTCGCCAGAGCCTACAGACGAGAACGTATTGCAGAGGTTCGAGGACGTTTGATTTGAAAGAACTCTGGGAAAAGGGTGGCCGACATAATTCCTCTGTGACTCATTTGTTGTTAAGACCAAAAGAACGACAATCGAAATCCAGCGAAATGCATTACCCCCTTCAGTACTGTTGCGAACATGAAACTTGCAACCGTTTATCTGAAGGACCAGGGTCGCACCTCCGCCGCCCTGGTAAATGAAATCAAAGACGATCACGCCGACATCAATCTGCTTCCGTATGATAATGTTCGCCTTCTCCTCGAGGATCCGACCCCATCACTCCAGGCAAAACCGGGATCTCAGCGAAACATTGATCTGACTGCTTTTTGCGCACCGATCCCCGATCCGGCCAAGATTATTTGTGTTGGCTTGAACTACACTCGCCACATTGCTGAAATGGGTTTAAGCGAGCCTGCTGTCCCGACATTTTTCATCAAATTCGCCGATGCACTAGCAGCACCCTTCGCTGACCTCAACATCCCCACCTATGCACAGTCTGAATGCGACTACGAAGGTGAATTAGCAATAATCATCGGGAAAGAGGTGTACCAAGCCAGTGAAGACGAGGCTGCTTCTGCAATTGCGGGCTACGCCATCATGAACGATTTTTCGATGCGGGACTACCAAAACCGCACTCTCCAGTACCACCAAGGGAAATCCTTCTACAAGTGCTCTGGCTTCGGCCCTTGGGTAACAACTAAGGACGAATGGGATCTCGAGCAAGGCTCAATGCTTGCCACCTATGTGAATGACGAGCGACGGCAGTTTGACAAAGTAGACGATGTAATTTTCAAGCCTGCCTATCTCGTCTCCTATGCTTCACAGCTTTACCCCCTTAGGCCAGGCGACGTATTGGTTGCAGGAACCCCCGAAGGGGTCGCTGCTGGAAAGAACGATCACCCATTTTGGCTGACGGCGACACCATCAGTATCAGCATCGAAGGTCTTGGCGAGATTAAGAATCGTATCATTTTTGACAAATGATACGACCCAAAAATAACTACTGAGCTGCTAAAAGTATCACTTTGAAACGGTGAACAAACTCTGGGAACTTCCTTAAGCTAACTCGCACCCACCGATCATGAGGGAGGTTAGATGGACAACCCAGAGAGTTTCTTGGGCGCTAATTCCCGCAGTAGCCCAAGAAAGCAGCACAATAGTTTCAGCCGGCGAAGTTTTCTGCGAGGTATTGGTGCGGCAGCGTTGGCGGGAACGCTGAGCGCATGTGGCGGAAGCGCGTCGAGCGGTCAACGCGATTCCTACCGCCTAATCGCAGCGCATGCAACTTCCGAAAGCCACTTTATGCATCGCGCCTTCATGCACTTTAAGGAGCAAGCAGAGCTCCTGAGCGAAGGCCGAATTCAAGTCAAGGTTATTTCAAACGGCATCTTCGGTGGAGATCGCGCGCTTACAGAAAGCGTGGCACTGGACAGTATCCAACTAGCTGCCCCAAGTACTGCTCCGCTCTCTTCCTTTTCACCCAACATGGGTGTTTGGGATATCGCCTACCTGTTCAAGGATAAGCCGACTGCATACCGTGTATTCGATGGACCACTAGGTCAAAGGCTACTTGACGAGCTCTCGGTTAAACGAATTAAAGGCTTGGGGTACTGGGAAAGTGGTTTCAGAAACCTAACCAGCAACAAAGCTTCAGTTCAGTCAGTCACCGACCTACGCGGAGTCAAGATTCGTACTCTGGAAACGCCTGCGCAGCTCCGGGCATGGGGAGGAACTGGCGCTGCACCGACCCCCATGGCTTTCCCCGAAGTGTATACAGGTCTTCAGCAAGGAACTATTGACGCTCAGGAGAATCCGATCACCCTGATCTACTCTCAGAGATTCTACGAAGTTCAGAAGACCCTGACTTTGTCTGAGCATATCTACTCCGTCAATCCCTTGATTCTGAGTCAAAAGTTCTACGACTCCCTCCCTTCTGATTTGCAGGAAGTCGTAGAAATCGCAGGCAAGTCTTCCGTTGACTTCAGTCGCAAAGAGTCGGCAAAGGACGAGCTCGAGGCACTCGAGCAAATGAAGACAGAAGGTCTTCACGTTGAAGAGTTGAGCCCCGAGGGTCGAAGCGAACTTCGTGAAGCTATGCAAAAAGCCACAATCCCTTACGTCCGTTCCACCCTTGGCGATGAAATCGTCGATAGCGTGATGAAAGAGGTTCAAGGATGAGTACGGCTTCGAATGCAGTAGCTAAGCCCAGCAAGCCGGTACGCAAGGTCACCATCGAAGAGAAGGTCGGCGGCGCAGTACTTGCAGTCATGACCATTGTTTTGTTCGCCCAAGTTTTCGCTCGATTTATCCTCGGTTCTTCTATTACCTGGAGCGAGGAGCTAGCGAGATACCTCTTTATTTGGCTGATCTTCCTCATGCTGGGTTCAGTTACCCTTCACGGAGAGCAGATCGCCGTTGATGCGTTCGTCAATCGTCTTAGCGGCGGTGCTCGAACGGTTGCGGGTATCTTCATCATTGCAATTTGTACAGTGATCAACGTGGTGCTCTTGGTCAAAGGCATCGAGCTCACTTACGCCCAATACGACCTCCAACAACAATCAGCTGCGATGCGATTACCCATGTGGCTGGTCTATGCCGCACTCCCTGTAGGGATGCTCATCATGGTCCTTCGGTCAATCCAACTTGGGGTACGCATCTTTAAGCACGAAGAAAGCTCCTTCTCTGAACCCTACGGGGCTACTGAGGAGCTTCTCGGTATCGAAAGGGAGGACTAGACAATGGCTCTTGTTCTACTCTTCGGAGTTTTGTTTCTGCTGTTGTTAGCCGGCGTCCCCATCGCATACTGCATTTTGGCAGCCTGCGTCTTGACTGCGTTGATTCTAGATCCAGGCGTATCAGCTCCAATGATCGCTCAAACGATGATCACGGCAAATGATTCATTCCCGATCATGGCCATTCCTTTCTTTATCCTTTCAGGATTGATTATGGGAAAGGGCGGGATTTCTCGTCGTCTCTTTGAAGCGGCTTCAGCATTTGTCGGACACATCCCGGGCGGAGTCGGTATCGCGGCAGTTATCACTGCTATGTTCTTCTCCGCTATTTCAGGATCCGGCCCTGCAACTGTGGCGGCCATCGGCGGAATCATGATCCCAGAAATGATCAAACTCGGCTATTCGAGGCAATTCTCGGCTGCACTAATCGCAGCCGCAGGAACGATCGGAGTTGTCATCCCACCTTCGATCCCACTCGTGGTATTCGGTGTCGTAACCGGTACGAGTATTGGAGATTTGTTCTTCGCAGCCGTGATTCCAGGAATTTTAATGGCCCTAGTCCTCATACTTTGGGTCATCTTTCACGCACGGAAGCACTCCGTGAAGGGTACTGCTCGGAAAGACTGGCCTGATCGAGGGAAAACACTCGTCAGCGCGATCTGGGGCCTACTCCTTCCGGTAATTATTCTGGGCGGTATCTACGGGGGTGCGTTCACTCCTACAGAAGCCGCAGTCATCGCGGTCGTTTACGGTGTTATCGTTGGATGCTTTATCCACCGCGAATTGAAGTTTCGAGATCTTCTCGAAACTTTCGGTAGTGCTGCAATGGTCACTAGTTCGATCATGATCATCGTCGCAGCGGCTGCAGTGTTTAGTCGCTTCTTGGCGATTACCGATACCCCTGCAACCATCGTCGACTCGCTGACTGGGTTCTCTACAAACCCCATTGTCATCATCCTGATGGCGAATCTAATCCTTCTGCTGCTTGGCACATTTATGGAAACTATTGCGGCGGTGACCATCATCAGTCCAATCCTTGTGCCAGTGCTTGCCATCGCAGGAATGGACCCTGTACAAATTGGCGTTCTTGTGGTCGTCATCGTGTCCCTTGGGTTCATCACCCCACCCCTGGGAGTCAATATGTTCATTGCGGCAAACGTCGCAAAAACAAGTTCCGAGAAAGCGTTCGGGGCAGTTCTCCCAGGGCTTGGCCTACTCATCTTGGTTGGCCTACTTGTCAGTTTCATTCCGCCAATCTCTTTGGCTTTCCTCTAGAAAGGTAGTTCCATGCAAAACACGAAGAAAGCACTCCGCGAAGGTGCAACTTTCCACGGGCAGTGGCTGATGTCTGCTAGCACTGAGTTGGCATTCATTGCGTCCAACGCAGGATTTAACTACGTCTGCCTCGACATGCAGCACGGCTTCATTCGAGCGAACGACTTGTGGCCTCTCTCCAACGCGGTCCGTGCGGGTGGGGATTCTATGGTGGTCGCTCGAGTTCCCGATAACCGATTTACCGAGATTGGAATGCTCGCAGACGCTGGCGTCGACGCCGTAATCGTACCGCTGGTTTCGACAAAGGAGGAAGCCGAAGCCGTCGCATCAGCGCTCTCTTACCCAGCCTCTGGCGGTACGCGCTCCTGGGGACCTACGCTGCAGCTAATGGAGGGAACCGCCTTCGCTCCAGAAGAAGAGGCTCGACCGTTGGTTTTCATCATGATCGAAACGGCCGAGGCGATGAACAACCTCGACGAGATCCTTTCTGTTAAGGGAATCGATGGCGTATACATCGGTCCTTCGGATCTTGCGTACGCTCTTGGTTCTGCACCTGGCCCCGAGGAACCTGTTACTACTGAAGCAATTCAGCTTGTCTTGGACAAGACCGTTGCTGCTGGCTTGATTCCGGGAATTCACACGGGCGACGGCCAGACTGCAGCTGAACGCCGGAAGCAGGGTTTCAAGTTCATTACCACGTCAAGTGATATTGGCGCAGCGCGCAAAGCCTTCATCGAAGATCTTCAGACGGGTAAAGGAGAGTAAACGATGAAAGTTGTCATTACCGACCATGAGTTCGGAGATGTAATCGAAGAGCGTCGAATTGCGAACGAATCAAACGCGTCGTTCGAAGTCTACGATGATGTAAAAGATCCAGCGGAAGTTGCCAGAATCACGCAAGGCGCCGACGTAGTGCTTCTCTGCTACGCCCAAATCACCGAAGAAGTGCTTAAGGGGCTTGCACCGAACGCCACAGTGATCCGTTACGGAATGGGTTACGACACTATCGATGTTGATGCCGCCACCCGTCTTGGTGTCCGTGTATGCAACGTCCCAGATTACGGAGCAGATACGGTAGCTGACCACACAGTTATGCTTGCGCTAGCATCTATCAGGCGATTGCAAGCGTACGACTCGGCGCTGAAGGCTTCGGACGACGGATGGATCCCTGCTCCAGAAATTGGGAAGATTCCTGCTATGTCAGATGTGACCTTTGGCCTACTCGGAATCGGTCAAATTGGTCGAAAAGTTGCGAGTCGTGTGCAGGCATTTGGTGCCCGAGTGATTGCTTACGATCCCTACGTCTCGCAGGACGCACTTGAAGGCACGAATATTACTCTTGCCGACCTGGATGAGTTCCTCGCTGAATCGGATGCTATCTCATTGCACGCGCCCCTCTTCCCGTCGACTCACCACATCATCAATGCAGAAGCGATTGCTCGCATGAAGAACTCGGCAGTTCTTATCAACACCGCTCGCGGCCCACTCATTGATACCGAAGCTGCCATCCAAGCAATTGAAGAAAATCGTTTGGGTGGTCTTGCATTGGATGTGTTTGAGACCGAACCACTAGAGGCCGGTAGCAAACTACGACAGCTTGATAGGGTTCTTCTCACACCACATGCTGCCTACTATTCTGAACGCTCCCTTGCGAATCTCCAGCTATTCGCTGCCGAAGAGATGGGGCGAGCGCTGAAGGGCGAAGCATTGCGGTGCCAGGTCAACCGTTAATCCACGGAATAGCACGCTAGTTCGAACCTAAGCCTCGTTACCGATTTAGCAGACGCCAAAGGGTTCGGCCCAGCGCCAAGCTGGGGCCGAACCCTTTGTGTTTGAGACTCACAATCTAGCCTGATAATTGGAGTCAATTTGATTCCGACTTGTTGGACGAGGCCTCACCCCACAACCCCCTCAAACCTTGCGTACGCCTCCCGCATATCCGCCTCGCGGTCCAGTTGTCTGAACGGGTATTCGTACACGTACTCCACACCGGACTGCGGATGCGTCCACGTCCGCTCCGCCTCCGACAACTGCGCACCGTCCTTCAATTTCGCGTCAGCTTTCAGAATCTCCTTCGGCACCTTCCGACCATTCGCATCAAAGCGATCCTCCTGGTCGTATCGACGCATCACCGGGAACTGAGTCCTGTAAATCATGCACAACTCGTCCGCCGTCACACCCAGAGACAGCGCCACAATCGCATCAATCTCAACCTGCGCCACTCGCCGTTCCTCGTCCTTGCGCAAAGGCGTATCGACGCCCCACTTCTCACCCATAATCTCCTCCCACAAAGGCGCGTACGCCTCCGTGAGACAGTTCAACCGAAGGTAGCGTTCGGCGGATAGCTGAAACGAGAATCGGCGAAAGGCAAACCTCGGATAATTGCTGGATAAATGTGCGCCGAACCTGCAGAGCGAACGAAATAGTCCGCAAGAATCGAGCTCATCAGGGAACCAGCTTCAACAGTTTGTCTAGCTGTTCTAGCAATACACGAATTCACTGCATGCACATGAGCAGCCCCTGGAGGGAGGATCGCCGGATAGAGAGTCCGATATCCCGTTGTAGCAGCCATTTCTCGCCAAGCAATGCGAAAGAACTCTCGAGCAGATGCCGAACGCTTTGCGAATTCCCAGAACGGAAAATCCTGATCATAAGCAGGTTGGGCGTCTCGATCCGGTTGATAGGCAGTTGCAGGTATAAAACCTCCTGGCATCGCTTCGAGGTCAACTTCCGACCAGTCTTGATTATGCTTCAGCGTCGAGTTTGGCTGCTTAATCATTGGTGTCGCTACGCCGAGGTGAGGACCTTGGATAATGACGTCATCCCACGAAGCAGGATGCGCCCAACCGGTATCGAAGTATCCGGACTTTTTATCCGTGGTTTCATTCCAGCCACTTGAAAACTGCAACCCCAGCTCCCGAAAGCGAGGAGCAGCAGCAAGCTTTTCTAATACCCCGGCTGCTTCAGTATTGACGGTATAAACCATTCTGGATTCGAGTACATGCGTCGAATCGTCTTCAAGGATCGAGTGCCAAACCTTCAGTGTTCCGAGATCGACCGTCTGTACGCGATCTCGGTGTGGTCGAAGATCCCATTTACCGTTGTTGTCTTTCAACCCAGGAAGCTCGCCCGAACCATCATGGGAAAAGGACTCATTAACTGTCGCTGGATGATAGAGCGAAGCAGCATGTTTAAACAGGGGTTTAGTCTGTTCAGCAGAGTAAGTGTGGACGCCGTAAGTTACGTGGTGATCAACATCAAACAGCACTAGTTCGTTCACGAATTGCCAGTGGTGACGGAGGCGCAAGTACGCACCACGTCGTAGGGGAGCAGCCTTCTTTTCCGTGAAGTGTGATTCTGGGTGAATGAGGGATGTAACTCCGGAAGCCGAGGCATTTCCCCAAGTCCGCTCCATGAAACCGCGGTAGAGATCCGGCCGTTGGTCTTTAAGGTGTGGATAGTCCGGGATGTTTCCGAGCACTGCTGCGGTAGCAACTGTGTCACCAACGCCGCCGTAGACGATGTCCCTCATGTACGCATCCGCGTCCCACTGCTCCTTGCGGGCGGTCTTCACGGCTTGGGTTGGCTTGTGCGCCAACGCGAACCATGGATCCATTTCCGCATAGAGATCATCCATCTTGACATCCGGTCGCACCCATGGCGGGTTACCCACCTGAAGGTCGAATCCGCCGCGGGCGAAGACGGCGGCAAAGTCGAGATCCCAGTGGAAGAAGCCTTGCTCGGATGCGACTTGCTGCACGGTTTTCAGCCACGGGTGATTTTCCAGCACGGTGGCCATCTTCGGTGCGCCAGAGAACTCGATGTCGGCGCGTTCCATGACGATCAGTTCGTCCCAGTTTGATCCCTTGCCCAGTTGGGTTTGGCGGGTGTCGCGGGAGGTGGTGTCTTTGCCCAGGATGTCGGTAAGGGTAGCGATCCACTCGTCGAAATCCGGCAGTTCCTCGGTGGCGGTCAGTGGCCAGAACGTCAGTGCGTTCCATGCGTCCATGACCAGGCGAAGGCGCAGGTAGGCACCCTCTTCGTTGTGGAGGAGCTCGCGCTCGATCTGCTCGCGGCGGATGTTCTTCGCGGTGCGTTGGGTTTCGCGGCCCCAGATGTCGATGTCGCGACGAATCTGTTCCTCGGCGATGCGCATCTTGGACAGCGTGATGGCCCACAGGGACTCCACACGCCCGGCGAGGGCGGCGAGTTTCTTGGTCTGTTCCTTGGTTGGTGCTTTGCCGGTGACGGACCTGCGCCACGCCTTCATGGCGGTCTGTTCTTCCTTAGCCAGCTTCTTCAGATCCTTCGCATCGGCGGCGGCACCCCAAGTGGTGGAAGGCAGCAGGAACTGGTGGATGCGGCCGGCAGCGTTGTGGTCGCGCTCGGAGGCGTCGATAGCTTGTGCGAGATTCTGCACCGACTCTCGGCGCGGCACTGCCTTGAGCCACTCGCGCTTTTTCATCTGCGCGGTGGAGTACGTAGAGCGCAACGTACCAACAAGCGAGTTGCCGCGGCGTAGGTGCAGACCGAACCACGGGGCCTTTAACTGGCTGGTCATGGTGTCGAGCCACAGGGAAATCTCTGCAAGTTCCACCGCGGTGGGGTTGAGGTCCACGCCGTACACCTGGTGCAGGGCGATGTGAGCTTTGACCTTTTGAAGTTCGACGGCGCGCTGCTCCGGCTCGACCTGTTTGTCCATTTCTGTCTCGCGCAGCTTGAGGTAGAGCTCCGCGAGTTGGCGAACGGCTTCGACGGCGAAGGCGCCGGAGCCCATGGCGGGCTCGCAAATGGTCAGGCTAAGCACGTCCTCGGCGGTGTTGATGCGGCCCTCTTCCTGGAGGACCTCGATGGCCTGGCCAACGGTGAACTCCGTGAGGACCTGCGGGGTATAGAAAGACGCCGAGCGCTCCCGGTCGCGGCTGGACTGACGGAACACGAACGAGCCTTCTGGATGCAGGCGGCGCGTCTTAGCGGTGCCGCCTTCTTCCATCTGGGTGGTCTCCATGACAAAGCTGTCCTGCGGGACCGTGTTTGCGGCTCCGGTGGGCAGCACCCAGGATCCCTTGGAGGCGTCGCCCTTCGGTGCGACCTCGTACAGGTCCTCCTGGGCAATGAAGCCGTGATACGACATCAGGCCCTCATAGACCTGGCCCAGTTCGGTCACGCCCAGAGTGGCGTAGGAGATGAAGCCGCGGTCCTTGCCGGCAGATACGCGAGAAAGCAGCAGGTTCTGCAGGACGTGGGTCAGTGCCTCGTTGGAGAGCTTCACTTTGTCGATAAGCGAGGTGGCCTCGCTCTTAAACAGGTCCGCGTCCAGGTTGCGGAAGGTCAGGCCTTGGTTCTGCGCGTCCGGGTCGTAGTTGGGGGACTCGGCTGGGTCGTGGCCGTCGTTGACCTGGGTGAACAGCAACTGCAGGGAGTCGTAAAGATGCGTGCCGTGGCGGGCTTTGTCGGTGACCGGCGGGTTGAGAATCTGATCGCGCAAGCGATCCAGGCCGTAGCCCTCCACGTACTCGGGCGCGCCGGTGGGCAGGATGGCCAACTCCGAGGAGGCCTCCGCGAACAACAGGAACAGGATGCGGTACAGGTAGCGCAGGGATTGACGTGCCAGTTCGTTGCCATCGATGTCATCGAGTGGCAAGTGCTGCTCGCGGCGGCGTGCGAGTACGTCGTTGCCGATGATCTCGATCGACTCACGCACCGCGTCACGCAGATCGCCCGATACCTTCACCGCGTGCTGCAGCGACTCCTCGCGGGTATCCGCCCACCACGTCGTGCCGTCGGCGGCGCGCTCGAGGTTCTCGCGCGCGAGGATTACGGCGGTGCGCTCCAACTCGCCGGCCTTCTTCGTGTCGTTGCGCTCCACCACCAACTGCAGGTTCACCGCAAGGTAGCGGCCCAACGGCCACGACTCACGCTCCGCAACGAGCTCCCACGGGCCCGCCACAACCACCACGAACTCTGGCGGTTCCGCAGCGAGGAACAAATCACCGATGAGCTTGGACACCTTCGTCTCCACCGGCTCTTTGCCCTCCTGTGCAACACCGCCGGTGATGGGCAGGGAGGTGAGGTCCTCGTGCGTGGTGTCGTCGCTAAGCAATGCCTCGACGACAATCAACGTGCCGGCGTTACCGCGCCACCCACGGAACGACAGCACCTCCCCGGCGCGCTCATACGACAGTGTGGTGGGGGAGCCGTAACCGAACGCCTCGCGCACCAAACCCGCTGTGACCTCCGGATCCTCATCCGTGGCAAACGCCGACTGCAACCCGCCACGCAACTGCTGGAACCGCTTCACCGGAGAGAGACTGCCCGTCTCATCCTCCAACGCCGCCCACTCCTTCGTGCGCGCCTTAACGCGTTTGGTGAAGGACTCGCCCTTCGTCTCATCGGTGGTGAAGTAGTGATCACTAATCCACTCATCGACGTTGATCAGAGAATCGAACGTGGCCATGGCGTTACGCCTCCTCGGTGTGGTTGGGCTGGTTGGCGGGTAGGACAAGGACGAGCGGGCGGATCAACTCCCGATCCGGCTCAAGCGAAGCAATCAGTGCCTTCTCCTGCGCAATCAAGCCCGCCGAACGACCAACACGCAACGTCTGCTGGACGCCCTCCTTGGATGATTCCCACGCGTGCGCACGATCCGACCAGTGATCAATGCGGGTGTGCGCGTGGTCGCGTGCCGCCTTCATCATCGGCTGCAACTGGTTCTTCGCCACCTCGACGGAACGCTCAATGAGATCCTTCGCGTCTTGGGGGACCGTGAGCGTGCCCGGGTTGATGGCCTTCTCCGTCAGACCGATGTTGCGCAGCCAGGCGTACGGGTCCTCGATTGTCTGCGCGAGGAAACCATCCATGACCGTGACAAACGCGCGTGAGACCACCTGGCCGCGCTTGTTGGTCAGCGTGCCCATGAGCAGCACCGTAGGAGTTGGTACGTCGCCTTCGATGGCGGTGATCTCGCCGGCGCTCAACTGCGCAAGCGCACGATCCGTCGCCCAATCCGTCACCGGGTGCAACGGCCCGAGGAAGTGGGCCTTCGGCCACGTGGACCCATCCTGGCCCGTACGCGCGCGACGCATCACCTCGTTGCCCACCGTGGTGTTCGTGGCCAACTGGAACCGCTCCCGCACCTTGCGGTCCGCCAGGTAATCCTGCGGCAGCACATCCAAGCGGCGGCGCAGATCTTCCGGCGGCTCCAACTCCGCCACGCCATTGCTGTGGAACTGGAAACTCACGCCACCGGCAGTGAGGGAGCGCTCCGGGGCGGAGTAAAACGCCTCATTCAGTGCGTCCTCCAGGTAGGCGATTTCGGAGGGATAGAGGCTCTCGGTGTGGGTGGAGTCTTCGGCGTTGTTGGTTTCGTCGGTGTTGTCGGCCTCGAGGCCGAAGCCCGCCAGCAACTGGTCGATCAGGTCTTCCTCGCTCTGGGCCTGCTCGGTGGCGATCTGGTCCGGGGTCTTCACCACATCATCAAACTGCACCTGGTTCTGGATCACCCGGCGGATCTCGTCCTCCTCGCCGGAGACGGAATGCTTGCCGATGAGCGAGCCGACGTCGCCAAGCAACGCATGCGCCTCGTTCTCACGATTGATCAACTTGGACAGCACATGCAGCTCACCCACGTAGCCGCCCTGCTTCGTATCCAGCAGCAATGCTGCGATCTGCGGCGGTTCCGTCTGGCCGTACCGGTCGATGCGGCCGTTGCGCTGCTGAATACGGATCAGCGACCACGGAATGTCGTAGTGCACCAAGTTGTGGCACAGGGTGTGGAGGTTCACGCCCTCCGACGCCACGTCACCCGTGATAAGGATGCGAAGTTTGGAATCGGTGCGCTTGAATTCGTCGACAAGCCGCATCTGCTCCTCGTCCGACAGCCCACCGTGCATGACCTCCACAGCGCCAGCCGGCATCTTCAGATCCTTGGTCAGGTTCTCCTTAAGCCAATGCAACGTGGCCACGCGCTCCGAGAACACCACCGCGCGAGTCTTCTTGCCTTTGCCCACGCCGATGTCCTGCAGGTAGTTCACCAGCGTGGCGTACTTGTTGGAGTTTTGACGGGTGACCTTCGCGTTGAGCGTTTGGAGGTGCTCGAGGGCCTGACGCTGGTTCGTGTCCGACTGCGGGACGCGTTTGAGACGGTTGTCGATGGTCTCCCCGAGCGCAGCTGGGGAGGAAAGGAACGCCTTGACCAACGTCCACGGGAACAGACGGTCCTTCGCCGGATTGGTGTTGGCGGCTTCTGGGTGGATCCAGGTCTGCTCCAACTCTGCGGCCACGGCGTTCTCCTCTGCGGACGCCTCCACCGGGCGGTTGATGGGGTCCTTGCGCTCCGCCCATTTCTCGCCAACCACACTGTCCACCTCGTCGCTATGACGGTGGCGACGGATGAGAAGACGGGAGACGGCCTCGGCGTCGATCGTGCCGTCGGGCATCACGGAGGTCGGATCCAGCAGACGCAGGATCTCCTTGAAACTCTCCGGGTCACCATTGTGCGGTGTTGCCGAGGCCAGCAGGAGCGCCTCCGTCGTCGGCGCGAGCGTGCGAGCGAGCTCGTTGTTCTGCGTGCCCACGTTGGTGGCGTTATGGATCTCGTCGATCACCACCGCATCCCAACGCACCTTCTCCAACATCGCGCGATACTTACCGCTCTTCAGCGTGTCCATCGAGACGATCACGCGCGGAAAATACGTAAACGGATTCCGGCTCGCCGGCAGGATCCGCTGCACCCGCTGAATACCGGCCGAGTCCAACCTGACCAGCGGGATAGCAAAACGCGACCACATCTCCTGCTGGAACTGCTCCATGATGTGCTTCGGGGTGACGACGAGAATGCGTTCGCCACGCCCGCGGCGGATCAGCTCCGCGAGGATCATGCCGATCTCGAGCGTCTTGCCCAGGCCCACGGCATCGGCGATGAGGATACGTGGACGCAGGTTGTCGTCGCTAAGCGCCTTGCGCACTGCAGAAAGCTGATAGTCGAGTGGATCCATCAGCATGCCCTCCGCCACCGAGAGGCGATCTTGGTAGAGCGGTACCGGCGTCTGACGCAGCGTGGTCTCGAGCCACAGGCGCGTCGTGCGGTAACCGGGGGAGTGGTCGGCGACGACCTCTACCTTGGCGGGATCGAACACCTCCACGTCGTCGAGCGCGGTGTAGAAACTTGCCGTGGTGTCACGGACGTAATCAGACAGGCCACGGACCTTGAGTAGATAACCGTCCACGGACTGAGCGACGTTGGTAATCAGCCACAACTCATCGCGAACCTTGACCATGAGGCCGGGGGCGAAGGTGTGCGCATTGCGTTGAGATTGTGTGGCGTCCTGTGCGGGCGAAGACATACGTAGCAGCGTATCCGGCCCGCGCGAGACAGGGGGAGGTTGGGCGTGCGGGTGTTCGATGAAGGCGCGTGGCCTGCTCCCCCTTACAACGCAATTGCCTATGAACCGGATTCGAAGGGGGTTAGGCGCTTCGCTCTTTGAAGTACAAGATCCGGGCGTCTCTTCACCTCCGTTATCGGAGCGCATTCTGTGCTCGGTCCGAGATCTCCGGTTACCCACCATTGCTGAACCGCTTGAGCGACAGGTTTCCTTCCAGCGAACTTACCGATGAGCACCTCATTTACATTCCCCACATTGGGGTCAACATCGCTGAGCCTCTCATTGAACTGAAAAGGTCGGATAGTATTTCGTTTCTCCAGTCTCGTGGAGAAATACCCCCTTGTTCTTTACCAAATACCTAAGCAAATCTTTTCTTCCTCGCTCGTCGCGTTCAGGGTGAAAAGTTTCCAAGAGCTTTGGCTGGGTTATGCACTCAATCTGGTTAATGTGGTCAATCACCTTATAATCGTGCAGGTCGGGCTCATAATTTCTGCGCCAGATCAGCTCCTCATCCCAACCCTCGGGAAACCCCATCGCAACTAGGGGGATGCCGGATCTCCGCACAAAGCTCTGCAACAGGTTAACCATTTCTTCCGACCAGGAAGAACCCGGGTAGATTCGCGCGAAGAGGAACCTCATAGCAGCAATAGTCTTATAGGGCTTATGAGGAAGCCCCTTCAGGTGAGAAAGCTCCTGGATATGATCTTTTGGTGCGGCCAGTAAGGTATCAAAGACCTTGTTCCAGACTCGCCCATAGTGTGCACATACGTTGCTGCCCAAACAGGAAGGTGAGGACCATATTTGCGACGGAAGTGCTGAACAAAGTCACTTTGGCTGCGCCGTTCTTCGCGGGAGTAGTCAGCGATCCACCCAATATGTTTCGACTGTTTGATCGATAGCGAGCCCGCTGTCCAAATGGATGAATCTTTACGAAGATAGGCGGGAATTCGGTGCGCAAATGGATGGTAGAACCCGAGGCGATTGCTCAGCTGACTCCTCAGCCACACCTCAATCATTTCGAGGCCCTCTACGAATTTTTTCCTCACCGACTCGTCAAACTTGTAAAGGTTAGCGATCTGACCGAACGTTGTTCCGGGCGGGAAATCGTCATCCTGTTTGAAATAGTAGGCGTACCCCGTAAATCGAAAGTAGCCACATTCCCTCAGCATCGATCTGGCTGCTTCGCTGTTTTGAATTACCAAGCCATGGGTCCGGAGCTTTGCAAGCTGATCATCAATGAAAAAATATGGCTTCGCGTACTTGCTTTGCCGGTAGGCGTTCAGCACTTCAGGGTTAAGCGACAAAATGTGTGTCCGGAATCGTTGATTTTCATGCTCTGAACTCCGCGTTTGCGGAAAATATATGCTCCAAAAGCATATATTGGCCCTCTCTTGCGAAAATCCCCGGTGTGGCTGCCATGGTGTGCTACGGAGCGGTGGTTCGGTTGCCCAATGCCAAAGAACCGACCACGCTGCCATTGTGGCGGCGATATGAAACGAAACGGCACCACCAGCAACGGGACGACCCGGTGGCGGTGCAAAATCTGCGGTGCTTCACTGACCAAGCAGCGCAGCGATATCACCAACGCAGCCCTATTTCGTGCGTTCATCCAGCACCTGACTGTTTAGACCACGTATTTAGTAACACTGTGGTGAGTATCGGGTAACGCCCGGGTGAGTATCGAGTAACACCTGGGCGTTTTGGGGTTTCGGTGGGGTTATTGGGTCAGTCGCATGTTGGTGCCTTCGAGTGTGATGATTTCGGCGCCGGCGACAAGTCGGTTGAGTATTGATTCGGCGATGACGGCGTCGGGGATGGATTTGTACCACTCGTCGGGTGTGAATTGGGATGTCACGATGGTTGATCCACGGGGTTCGCGTTCTGCAAGGATGTTGAGCAGTTGGTGTGCGGTGGCGGCATCGATTGGGGTGGTGAGGAAGTCGTCGAGGACTAACACGTCTGTGTTGTGTAGGTCTTCGAGGAATGTGATGCGGGCTGGGTCGTCGTGTTTGAGCACGGCGAGGTGGTTGGCGAGTGTGTCGGTGCGGAAGAAGCGCGCGGAGTAGTCGTTTCTGCACGCTGCGGTGAGCAGTGCTTGGGCGAGGTAGGTTTTTCCGACGGAGGATTTGCCCAGGATGACAATGTTTTGTGCGCTTTGGCACCATTGGCAGTGAGCGAGTCGGGTGATTTGCTCCTTGTTGATGGTGCGGCCGGGTGTGTAGGTGATGTCTTCGATGCAAGCATCGGGATTTGGCGATCGGGATGCTTTGAGCAGTTTGTTGACTCGCCTCTCACGCTTGGCCGCTACCTCTTTATCGAGTGCATAGAGCACTTTGTCGGAGAAGCTCCAATCGTCGAATGCGGGATCGGCGGCGATGTCGATGACGCTTTGTCCGAAGGCGGTCATGCGTAGATCGGTAAAGATCGGCAGGACTGATTCGTCGAGGAAGCGGGCGGATGCTGATGCTGGCTGTGGGTGGGGCATGGGTTATGCAGATCCTTTCTTGGTGAGGTTGTCGAGGCTGAACTGGGCAGCACCACCGAGGTAGGCGCCGCGTGTGTCACGGGATGCGGGGGCAGGCGCACCGTCAGCGAGCCTGCCGGTTGACTGGATGGTTGCTACATCGGTGCCTGTGGGGCGTGTGGAGGTGTCTTTGCGCACTGCGGCCATCATGTTTTTCACCGCGGTATACGACACAGCACGCCTGGCGCCGTCGGCGGATACCAAACGCCGGCAGGCTTCCTCGAGGATTGGCTTGTTGCTGTGTTTGCCCATGTTGAGTACGTTGCGGCACGCTTGGTACGCCTGGGCAGGGATCGCCTTGGCTTCGATGAGCTCGGAGATCACTTGGCGGGTGGCCGGCCCGATTTTGGCGGCTTCGCGCAGGAAGTACTCGCTTGTCCACAACCCACGGGTGTCACTTATGTTCGCCGGTATGTGGTCAGTGTCGGTGACATACACCCCGCGGGCACGCGCGAGTCGGTGGGTGGCCACACGCTGCCCGGCGTCGAAGACGGCAAGGCTGTCACCGGTGATACGCACATCCACGGTGCGGCCCACCAGTAGGTGGGGTACCGAGTAATGCGCGTTGTGCACTCTGATGTGGAAATTGGGTGCGACTTTGGCGCGTTTCCATTCGGTACGCTGCCACGGTGTTGCCGGTAGCGCGGTAAGCACGTCGCGTTCGAACTGATCAAACAATGCGCGCCTGCTCGTCGCATTGCCGCGAAACGGTTCGGCAGCGTTGATCCTATCGACCAGGGTGGTGATTTTTGTGTTGAGCTCGTCTATCCCGACGCATTGGTGGCCATCGAGTGCGTGGATGACGTTCTGGGTGACGATCTTGACTGCGGCTTCGACGCTGGCTTTGTCTTTGGGCCGTTTTGCACGAGCCGGCAACGCGGCGGTGTTGTAGTGCTCCAAAAACTCCTCGTAGGTGGAGTTGACCCGGCGATTCCTGTCCGTAGCACTGATCGCGTTCGAGGCTGTCGAGGCGTTATCTGGCACGATGACCTCGGCGACCCCGCCGAAGTACTCGAACGCGCGTATATGGGCTGTAAGCCACGCGTCTTGGCGCTCATTAGCGCACGCGCAGGCGAATACCATGCCCGAGTACGGCAGCGAGGCGACGAAGATACTGACCTTCGAGCCTTGCCCACCGGTGGGGTCAAACAGTCGCATCTTCGTGCCGGCCCAGTCCACCTGCATCGTATGGCCTGGGGCATGGGTGATCCTGGCGGTCAGCCCAGTTGTATCAACGTGTTGGGCTACAAGCTGGCGAAACCGCTCGTAGCTGTAATACCGCTGGCCCAGCCCCGCAGGCTGCGCGGTGTAGCGGCTCCACAGCACCTGCAAAGTCACCTTGTTGCGCCCGGTGCGCGCCTTGGCGACAGCGTCGAAATCGATCGGAACGAAATCGCCCTGAGCATGGCTGCGCCCGTCGACGAACCAGTCCGCTAGCTCATGATCTGCAACCCCACGAAGTTGCTCACGCGTTGTGATGTTGTGTTCCACAAGCGCATCGCGTGCTTTTTGCACCGTGGTGTGCGAGCACCGCAGACTCGAACAGATTTGGCGGACAGACCAGCCTTTGAGCACTTGATCCATTACCGCCCGGTAGTCAGTCACAATCAGACTCCTCTGGTAACGCCGCGTGCCCTGAAGTCACGCGGTCACCAGAATCCTCCCCCGGACCGTTACTGGATGCTCACCAATGCGTTACTCGATACTCACCACGGTGTTACTAGATACGACCGCGCAACACCTGACCACCGGGACCAGTCTTGCGGCGATCG